>JAOAAG010000307.1 GCA_026418995.1 Anaerolineae bacterium | reverse complement strand
GTTGACGACGTGAGCTTCGATGTGTACAAAGTGGAAACATTGGGCCTGGTAGGAGAGAGCGGTTGTGGCAAAACCACCGTAGGGCGCACGGTCATCCTGCTCTACCGTCCCACCTCTGGCAGCGTCTACTACGAGGGGCGGGATCTGACCAGGATGAGTGGGAACGAGCTGCGTGCGATGCGGCGCAAGATGCAGATCATCTTCCAGGACCCCTACGCCTCCCTGAACCCCAGGCTGACTGTCGGCGCGATCGTGGGCGAGCCGCTGGAAATCCACAATATCTGCCGGGGCAAGGAGATGCGGGAACGGGTTGAGCACCTGCTGGAGCTGGTTGGCCTTAACCCATACTTCGTCAACCGTTACCCCCATGAGTTCTCCGGCGGTCAGCGGCAGCGTATCGGCATCGCCCGTGCCCTGGCACTTAACCCGGAGTTTATTGTCTGCGATGAGCCGATCTCGGCATTGGACGTTTCCATCCAGGCGCAGGTGGTGAACCTGCTGGAGGAGCTGCAGGATAAACTGGGCCTGACGTATTTGTTCATCGCCCATGATCTGAGCATGGTACGTCACATCAGCGACCGCGTCGCGGTGATGTACCTGGGCAAAATTGTCGAGCTTTCGGATCGCAACACCATTTACAACAATCCGCTGCACCCTTACACAGAGGCCTTGCTCTCGGCGGTGCCGATCCCGGACCCGGTGGTCGAGGAGAAACGCCAGCGTATTATCCTGGAGGGGGATGTCCCCAGCCCGGCCAATCCACCGCTGGGGTGCAACTTCAACACCCGCTGCCCCAAGGTGATGGACATTTGTCGGGAGGTAGATCCGGAGTACCGGGAGGTGGAACGAGGGCACTGGGTAGCGTGCCATCTGGTTTAACAACCTGCGCACTTTAGATTACAGAATGGGGCTGACCTTTGTAAGCGGTATCGTCCGGGGGCCTCAGGGAAGGGAGGCTGAGGTTAACTTCCTGGTAGATAGTGGCGCCACCTATACTCTGGTGCCCTATGAAGTCTGGATGGACATTGGACTTTCGCCCCGCCGGACGGCCGTATTCACTCTCGCCGATGGGACAACCGTAGAACGTCGGGTCGGGGAGTGCTACATTGTTCTTCCTTTGGGCGAAGGGGATACACCGGTCATCCTGGGAGAGCCGGGAGATACGCCCCTGCTGGGGATAGTGACGCTGGAGATCCTCGGTTTGGTACTGAACCCGTTCACCCGCACCCTCCAGCCGATGCGCATGATGCTGTGAGGATAAGTATACGATGCCACGGGTAGAGGGGAGCCCTTCAACGACCGAAATCACCTGGGAGGAACTGCTGCGGGCACTGGAAGAGCACCCGGAATGGTTGGCGCGCGTCCGCCAGGTAGTGCTGACCCGGGATCTGCTTACCCTGCCAGAGACGATTCGGGAACTGGTAGCATCACACCGCCAGGCGGAGGTTCGCCTCTCCCGCCTGGAAGTCGCTGTGCAGGAACTGCAGGAGGCCCAGCGACAAACCACCCTCCAGATTCAGGAACTGCGGGAGGCCCAGCGACAAACCACCCTCCAGATTCAGGAACTGCGGGAGGCCCAGCAGCAAACCAATCTCCAGATTCAGGAACTGCGGGAGGCCCAGCGACAAACCACCTTCCAGATTCAGGCTATTTGGGAGGCCATCCAGCGCAACACGGCGCAACTCAAGGATTTGATAGAAGTAGCCCAAATGCTGGTGGAGGGCCAGCGGAGGCTGGACGGGACCGTCGGGGAAATCAAGGGTACCCTGTTGGAGATCAAATACAGGGAGCAGCCATATGCCTATTTCGGCCACCTGCTTAGATCCATTCAGGCCATCTCATTGCGAACCATAGAGAACGAACTGGAAAGCCATTTGACGAGTGAGGAGCTGAGAGATGTCTTTCGGCTGGACCTTTTGCTGCGGGGCCGTCTGCGCGACGCTCCGGAGCGGCCAGAGGTCTGGCTGGCGATAGAAGTGTCCAGTGTGGTAGACAAAGGTGATGTGGAGCGGGCTGGCAGGCGGGCTGCACTGCTCCGGAAAGCAGGCTTCCGCGCCATCCCCGTGGCAGCCGGGTTGAGTGTCAACGAGGAGGCTCAGCGCGAGGCCGGATGGGATAGAGTGGTCGTGGTGAAAGACGGGCAGGTGTTCTTCTGGGAGGAGACCGTACAGCACTACCTGGAAGAGCATTAGCTCACCGCTAAACGCCTTCTATGGAAGGAGGTGATGCGCAGGGGGTAGCAGATAACCATCAACTCAATGGTTCAAGGAACGCCGTTGCACATTGTTAACGTCAACGTAGTCAGTAAATAACCTAGTTTTAAGGAGGAGACAATGTTAGGCAAAAAGTGGTCAATCCTTCTGGCCGCCGTGGTGGTGCTGAGCACGTTGGCAGCCTGTGCGGCCCCGACACCGCAGGTGGTGACGGTCGAGGTCACCAAGATTGTGGAAGTGGCAGGCGAGACGAAGACCGAGACGGTCATCGTCACCGCGACGCCCGAGCCGACGCCCAAGCCCAAGCGCCCGAATGTCTTGCGCCTGAACTTTGGCCCTGGCGATGTGCCCACCATTGATCCGGCTCTCTCCACCGACACCAGCTCAGTACAGGTCGTGGATGAGCTGACCGTTGGCCTCACCAGACTGCATGAGGAAACGCTGGAGCTGCAGCCTGGCATGGCCGAAAGCTGGACGGCTTCGGAGGATGGCCTGACCTACGTTTTCAAGATTCGGCAGGGCATCCCTTGGGTGCGCTGGAACGGCACCGAGGTCGAACAGGTCCTGGACTGCGAGGGCAACCCCCGCTACGTGACCGCCCATGACTTCGAGTACGGCATCAAGCGCACGGGCAATCCCGACACGGCTTCCGACTATGCCTACGTGCTGGGCTTCGCCATCAAGGGCTTCAACGAGCTGAACACCGCCGAGAACTGGGCGGAGATGAGCGATGAGGAAAAACAGGCTCTGATTGATGGCGTCGCAGTCAAGGCCCTAGATGACTACACGCTGGAGGTGACTTTCACCACCCCGGCCGTCTACAACCTCAACATCATCGGCCTGTGGGTAGCCCATGCTCAGCCGAAGTGGATCATCGAGGGTGATGACTGCACCGAAGGGCGCGGCGACCGCTGGACCGAGCCTGGCTTCAACCAGAGCTATGGCCCGTATGTGCTGAAGGAGTGGATCCATGACTCCTCGCTGACCCTCATCAAGAACCCCTTCTGGCCTGGCATCGAAAGCGTGCCCGTGCCGCAGATTGACGAGATCGTCTTCACTATGCTGGATGCCTCCCCGGCCTTCGCCGAGTATGAGGCGGGCAACCTGGACTCGACCGGTGTGCCACTGGCCGATATGGATCGCGTCAAGGCCGATCCGGTGCTTTCCAAGGAGCTCGTAATCGCGCCTTTGGGCTGCACCTATTATTACGGCTTCAACACCTCCAAGCCACCGGTGGACAATGTCCATCTGCGCCGCGCACTCTCGCATGCGGTTGACCGTCAGGGGTTGGTCGAGAACGTGACCAAGGGTGGTCAGGAGCCGGCCCAGTGGTTCTGCCGTCCCGGTATAGCTGCCTGCCCAACGATGGAGTCCCATCCTGACGCGGGCATCAAGTCCGACCCAGAAGCCGCCAAGGCGGAGCTGAAGGCCTATATGGACGAGATGGGCTACACCTCGGTGGACCAGATTCCGGAGATCATCCTGATGCACAATACCGCCGAGGGTCACAAGCGCATCGCCGAGGCCATCGCCGAGATGTGGAAGGAGACGCTGGGGATCCAGGTAACGGTGACCAACCAGGAATGGAAGGTCTACCTGAAGACGCTCCAGGAGGATTCTCCGCACATCTGGCGCCTGGGTTGGTGTCTGGACTATCCCGACGCTAATAACTTTACACGGGAGGTCTTCGCTATCGGCGGGCATGAGGAGAACGCGACTCAGTGGCGGAACGAGGAGTTCACCAAGCTGCTCGAGGAGGCCGCGCTGGAGCCCGACCCGGTCAAGCGCCAGGATATGTATGCCCAGGCCGAGACCATCCTGTGCTACGAGGATGCGGCTATCATCCCGATCTATTGGTACACCCGTGTGACGGTGACCAAGCCTTACGTCAACCGCACCTACTCGCAGCACGGTCATGAGGCGCTGGAGAAGTGGAGCCTCGACCTGGAGCTTGAGTAACCGCCTCGAGGACCGCGCCGTTACTGAAGGGCAGGGCTTTTCGTGAAGGCCCTGCCCTTCACAAAATTGGAGGACTAGATGGGGCGCTACATCGTCAGACGATTATTGTGGATGGTGCTGGTACTTTTCCTGGTCTCCTTGATCACCTTTGCCATGGAACATGCTGTTCCGGGCGGGCCGTTTGACCGGGAAAAGAAATTGCCTAAAGAGATCATCGCTAATCTTGAAAAGAAATATAGACTGGACCTCCCATATTGGAAACAGTATTTGCTGTACCTCTATGATGTTTTGGTGCCACGGATCACCAAGGGACTTCCCACCTCAATTGTGGATGAGACGATGATCAACATAAAACTGTGGGGAGACTATTACCTGAGGTGGATGAACCTGGGGCCCTCTTATAGCTCGCGCAGCCGCACGGTCAATGACATTATCCGTGAGCAGTTGCCCGTATCAATTCAGCTAGGCCTCATCTCTATGTTTATCGCTCTTGCCATCGGCCTACCGATGGGTATCCTGGCGGCCCTAAAACAAAACACTATTTGGGACTATCTGGGGATGAGTATAGCCTGTCTCTTATACACATCT
>JAOAAG010000267.1 GCA_026418995.1 Anaerolineae bacterium | reverse complement strand
AGATGTGTATAAGAGACAGGGCACAGACATCGCTATCGAGGCAGCCCACATTGCCCTGATGCGCGAGGACTGGGCGCTTGTACCCGAGGTGCTGCATCTTGCTCGCCGGACGATGGGCGTGGTTAAGATGAACCTGGCGTTTACAGCGGTATATAATGTGACAGGGCTGGCCCTAGCAGCGTTGGGGATTTTGCCCCCGGTGCTGGCCGCTGCTGCCCAATCGCTGCCAGACATTGGCATCCTGGCGAACTCGATGCGGCTGCTGGGCCCCCGGCGAGATAGAGGGGCGGGTGCAGCCAGCCAGAGGTAACCTGGTCATCACTGGAGAGAATGGCCCATTGTGGTGCTGTATCCTGACATCTCGAACCATCTGCTGCAGACAGGGGGGTCTTGCCGGTTGGGTGACGGCAGTGCCGGCGCCCCACTGGAGAGACCGAAACGGCCCCTGTTTACCGATTGACCGGGGAGGGAAGATATCCTATGTTTGACCGCATCCGAGAAGACATTCAGACTGTCTTTGCCAAGGATCCGGCAGCCCGAACGGTCTGGGAGGTGTTGTGCTGCTACCCGGGGCTGCATGCCATCTGGCTGTACCGGGTAGCACACTGGTTGTGGAAGCGCCGTCTCTTTTTCCTGGCGCGGTTCCTCTCGCATGTGAACCGCTGGCTGACCGGCATCGAAATTCATCCGGGCGCCAGAATTGGCCGCCGTTTCTTCATTGACCATGGGATGGGCGTGGTCATCGGCGAAACGGCTGAGATCGGCGATGATGTACTGATGTATCAGGGAGTGGTGTTGGGGGGCACGAGCCTGGAGAAGAAAAAGCGCCATCCGACCATCGGTAATCACGTAGTTATCGGCACAGGGGCCACAGTGTTGGGGCCGATCACCGTAGGGGATGGCGCCCGCATTGGCGCGGGCTCCGTGGTCATCAAGCCCGTGCCGCCGGGAGCGACTGTGGTCGGTGTCCCGGCACACGTCGCCGGGCCCAAGCAGGCCACCGAAACCGACCTGGAACACGCCCGCCTGCCCGATCCGGTGTTGCGCTCGGTCAGTGAGGCGCTGGAACGGTTGAGCCGGCTGGAGGAGCGAGTGCGTGACATAGAGCGTGGACGCCCCGCCGTGGCTCCGGCTGGACCGGTTGATGAGGCCTGCATCCGCGAGGCGCTGCGCGAGGTCATCGAGCCCGAGATCGGCATCAACATCGTGGACCTGGGGATGGTGCGCGGAATCACACTGAACGGGCGTGGCGTCGAGGTCCGGCTGGCGCTGCCGTGCCCCGAATGTTCGTATACCGGCTCCATCGTGGAGCAGGTGCGCCGAAAAGTGCGCAGTGTCACGAACGGAGAAGCGGTGGAGATCATCATCGCGGATGAACCATGGAGCTGGCGGGATGCCATGCCCTATTTCGAGGTTGGGGAGGGGATATGAAACGCATTTACATGGACCATAACGCAACCACACCGTTGCGGGAAGAAGTACTGGATGCGATGTTGCCTTATCTGCGCAGCGAGTTCGGCAATGCCTCAAGCGTGCACTCGTGGGGCATCCGGGCCCGTCGGGCGGTCGAGGCTGCCCGTGAGCAGGTGGCGGCAGCCCTGGGCGCCCATCCGCGCGAGATCATTTTCACCGGCTGTGGCACCGAGGCCGATAACCAGGCCATTAAGGGGGTCGCCTTTGCTCACCGGAAGCGGGGTGATCATATTATTACTTCCCGTATCGAACACAAGGCCGTGCTGGAAACGTGCGAATACCTGGAAAAACATGGTTTCCGCGTCACCTACCTGCCGGTGGATGCGTACGGGATGGTGAACCCTGATGATGTAGCGGAAGCAATTACTGACCGCACGATTCTGGTAAGTGTGATGTTTGCCAACAACGAGGTGGGCACGATTCAGCCGGTCGCCGAGATCGCGCGGGTCTGTCGCGAGCGGGATGTCTATTTCCACACCGACGCCGTGCAGGCCGTGGGCAAGCTGCCCATTGACGTGAAGCAATTAGGTGTGGACCTGCTTTCCCTCTCGGCACACAAATTCTACGGCCCCAAAGGAGTGGGAGCGCTCTATGTGCGTCGGGGCGTGAAGATAGACCCCTTGCTGCACGGCGGGCATCAGGAGTGGGGCCTGCGGGCCGCAACCGAGAACGTGGCCGGTATCGTAGGGTTGGGCAAGGCTCTGGAACTGCGCCTGGCAGAGATGGAAGCGGAGGCCCAGCGCTTGACTGCGCTGCGCGAACGGTTGTATCATGGCATTGTCTCGCGGATTGATCACGTCTACCTGAATGGCCATCCTACTCAGCGGCTGCCGGGCACGTTGAGCCTCTCGTTCGACTACATCGAAGGCGAAGCGATTATCCTGGGGCTGGACCTGGAGGGGGTAGCTGTGTCCAGCGGGTCAGCGTGCACGTCGGCCTCCCTGGAGCCTTCGCACGTCCTGCTGGCGATGGGGGTACATCCAGCAACAGCGCAGGGCTCAATCCGCTTCAGTCTGGGGCGGGAAAACACAGAGGAAGACGTGGATTACGTGCTGGAGGTGCTGCCGCCTATCATCCAGCGGTTAAGGGAGATGTCCATGTTCTCTGAGCACTCTCCCTTCCCCGAAGAGGCAGGACCCAGATGTGTAAGGACGACAAAGGAGCATGTGCGATGAGCGAATTCGGTTGGTACAGCGAAAAGGTACTGGATCACTATCGTAACCCGCGCAATATGGGTGAGATTGAGAACCCTGATGGCGTGGGTGTGGTCGGGAATCCCGTCTGCGGTGATATGATGAAGATCACCATCAGGGTGGAGGATGGGCGAATTACCGACATCAAGTTCAAGACGTTCGGCTGTGGTGCGGCTATCGCTACCTCCTCGATGGTCACAGAGCTGGTGAAGGGCAAGACACTGGAGGAGGCCCTCCAGGTGACCAACAAGGACGTGGCTGACGCGCTGGATGGCCTGCCTCCGATCAAGATGCACTGTTCACTCCTGGCAGAGGAGGCGATTCAGGCAGCGATTGAGGATTATTGGGAACGAGCCGGAGCGTTGGAGACAGAGGAGCAGCGAATCGCACACGGGGGGTGATATGACCACTGAATGGCTACGCAAACTCGAATCGCGCATCGCTGGCGTGCGTTCTCATGCCGCATGGCAACTAGGTCGGATGAAGGATGCTCGCGCGGTAGCAGCCCTGATCCGGCTCCTGGAGTCAGACGAGAGCGAGGATGTGCGCTTGACCGCCGCCTGGGCACTGGGTGAACTGGGCGACCCAGCGGCGATCCCCGCACTTGAAGCAGCCCGCGACCATGACACCAGCGAAGACGTGCGCGCCCAGGCACGGGAGACGCTCCAAAGGCTGAGGGAGGCCACGTAAACGTTTTACCGGAGGCCAAGCAATGTCCGAACAGACAATCGTGATGCCGGTGCACGGCATGACCTGCGCCTCATGTGCTGCCCGTGTGGAAAAAGCCCTGAGGGGGACGCCCGGTGTAGTTGACGCCACCGTCAACCTGGCTGCCGAAAGTGCTCGCGTCCGGTTCAACCCCGAGGTGATCACCATCGGCGACCTGGTGCAGGCTGTGCACCAGGCAGGGTATGAAATTCCCACCCAAACCGTTACCCTCGCCATCGGTGGGATGACATGTGCCTCCTGCGCAGCTCGCGTTGAGAGGGCGCTGAGCCGGGTACCGGGGGTTATCCAGGCCCACGTCAATCTGGCAACCGAAAAGGCCACCGTGATGTTCGTCCCTGGTGCAGCCGATCCGGGCGACCTCCGAACAGCCATCGCAGAAGCTGGTTACCAGGTGCTGGAAACACCGGAGACACCTGCGCTGGAGACACAGGAAGACGAGGCCGAACGCAGGATGCATCAGGCCCGCCTCCGCATGCAGGTCGCCTGGGCCTTGACCTTCCCGATCATCCTCTGGATGTTGCCTGAGATGATCTGGGGAATGGTGTGGCCTAACGAGACTATCTTTAATATCGGTATGATCCTGCTGGCCCTGCCGGTGCTCTTCTGGGCAGGAGGTCGTACCTACCTCAACGGATTCGCGGCTATCACGCGCGGCTATGCCAACATGGATACGCTCATCAGTCTGGGCACTGGCGTTTCCCTGCTCACCGGCCTGGCCTCTTTCTTCTTCCCCGTGGCGAACTATGCCGGCATCGCAGCGATGATCATGGCCTTTCACCTGACCGGGCGCTATGTGGAAGCAACGGCCAGGGGACGTGCTTCCCAGGCGATCCGCAAATTGCTCGCACTGGGAGCCAGGACCGCCCGCGTTCTCCGGGATGGTCACGAGGTTGAGGTACCGATCGCATCTGTGCAGGTTGGCGACCTTATGATCGTCCGGCCTGGCGAAAAGATTCCCACCGACGGCATTGTCATCGAGGGAGAAAGTGCGGTGGACGAATCCCTAGCCACCGGCGAATCCATGCCGGTTACCAGACGCCCGGGCGACGAGGTCATCGGCGCCACAATCAATCAGGAGGGCCTGCTGAAGATACGGGCGACCCGCGTAGGCGGAGATACATTCCTGGCCCAGGTTATTCGGCTGGTGGAAGAGACCCAGGCTTCCAAAGTACCCATCCAGGAATTAGCCGACCGGGTGACTGCCGTCTTTGTGCCGGCTGTGCTGGTCATCGCACTGCTCACCTGCATCGCCTGGCTGGCATTCCCCACCTGGATGCAGACCTTGGTGGCTGCCGGCTCCTTCCTGCCCTGGGTGAATCCGAACCTGGGGGTGGTCACCCTGGCCCTCGCCTCGACAGTCGCCGTGTTGGTCATCGCATGTCCTTGCGCACTGGGGCTGGCAACCCCAACCGCGTTGATGGTCGGCAGCGGTATGGGAGCTGAGCACGGCATCCTGATCCGCTCCGGTGAGGCCATCCAGACGCTCAAGGACGTGCGTGTGGTCATCTTCGACAAAACGGGCACCCTCACCAGAGGTAAACCAGAGGTCACCGAGTCCATCCCCAACCGCCAATCCCCGGTCCCCGATCCCGGCCTGCTCTATTGGGCGGCTAGTGCCGAGCGTGGGAGTGAGCACCCCCTGGGACGGGCCATCTTCGAACGGGCAAAAGCCGCAGGCATACACCCCGCCGAGCCACAGACGTTTCGTGCCTTGCGGGGCAAAGGTGTTGAGGCTATGGTGGACGGTCACCGGGTACTGGTCGGTTCCCGGCGGCTGATGGAGGAGTACGGCCTGGACACCACTCCGCTGGCGGAAACGCTGCACCGACTGGAAGAGGAAGCTCAAACTGCTATCCTGGTCGCTGTGGACAATCAACTGGCAGGCATCCTGGCCATCGCTGACACGCTGAAGGATGATGCACAATCAGCCGTCGCGGAACTGCATCGGATGGGACTCAGGACGGCTATCATCACTGGCGACAACCGACACACCGCCGAGGTCATTGCCCGCCGCGTGGGCATAGACTATGTACTGGCCGAAGTATTGCCTGAGGGCAAAGTAGCTGAGGTGAAGAAACTTCAAGAGCGATTCGGCCCGGTGGCCTTTGTGGGTGATGGCATCAACGACGCACCGGCACTGGCTCAGGCTGACGTGGGTATCGCACTGGGTACCGGCACTGACATCGCCATCGAGGCCGGCGATGTCACCCTGATACGCGGAGAAGTCACCAGCGTCGTCGAAGCCATTACCCTGAGCCGGGCCACCTTCCGCAAAATCAAGCAGAACCTGTTCTGGGCTTTTTTCTATAATGTGGTGATGATCCCGCTGGCTGTGGTTGGATGGATGCATCCCGTGCTGGCCGAGATCGCGATGGCCACCTCTTCGGTGACGGTGGTGACCAACGCGAATCTGCTGCGACGGGTGGATATCCGTTCGACCTATCGGAGGCGTGCGGGATAGGCGCTCATGCACAGGAGGCCGTGGATGGGAACGGACCAATCATTGGAACGAGCGCGCTGGCAGGCTCGTAAAGTCGTGATCGTCGGTGCGGGCGCTGTGGGCTCCACATTTGCCTATGCTTTGGCCCAGAGTGGCCTGGCCGACGATATTGCCTTGATGGATGTCAATCGGGAACTGGCCGCGGGACAGGTGCTCGATCTGGCACATGGTCTGCCCTTCTTCCCGCCAGTGCGTATTCATGAGGGGGCACCCAGCGACTATGCGGATGCTCACGTCATCGTCATTACAGCGGGTGCGAAGCAGCGCCCTGGAGAATCCCGGCTGGATCTCTTGCAGCGCAACGTAACCATCATCCAGAGCATTGTAGATGAGATTGTGGCTCAGCGCTCGCACGCAGTTATAGTGATGGTCAGCAACCCGGTGGATGTGCTGACCTATGCCGCGCTTAAGCGTTCTGGTTGGCCGCGTGGGCGCGTGATCGGTTCCGGCACTGTACTGGATAGTGCCCGCTTTCGCTATCTCCTCAGTCAGCATTGCGGAGTAGACGCACACAACGTCCACGGCTATATCCTGGGTGAACACGGGGATAGCGAATTTGCTGCCTGGTCACTGACGCACATCGGCGGGATGACAATGGATGATTATTGCCCCATCTGTGGTCACTGTAATGGAGACTGGCCGGCTCACCGACGTGCTCTGGAAGAGGAAGTGCGCCGCTCGGCCTATCATATCATTGACTACAAAGGGGCAACGTATTTTGCGGTCGGCCTGGCCCTGGTGCGCATTGTGGGCGCTATCCTGCGCAACCAGCGCAGCATTCTTACAGTGTCCACCCGGCTTGACGGAGAATATGGCCTGCGGAACGTTTGCCTGAGCGTGCCATGTATTGTAGGGGAAGCGGGTGTGGAACGCATCCTCACGGCTCACCTCAGTTCTGAGGAACAGGAAGCGCTGGTGAGATCAGCCTCGATCTTGCAAACTGCCATAGCGGAATTAGGTCTGGAGGAAGCGTGACATGTCCTCAGTGGCTACTCACCGCCTGGGGCTGGAGAGCGTCCATCAGAGTGGCTGGGAGCGAGTTGCTCAATTTTCGGGATGACGTGCGTGTGTGCCCCTGTACCGGGAGTTGCTCCTAGAAGCCGTTCGGTTGCCTTAGAGGGCGGTTTTTGGATAGTTGTATGACCGGCTGAAGTGCTCTGTACAGGTCAACTTCGGCATTACCCACCGGGATAGTTCAGATGCCGGGACAAACAGGTTTACACTCGGAGGCCTATGTGGTTACGCGGTGCTGCGCGGGGATAGAAGTGCCTTGGGAATACCATATAGGCCGCGCCGAGCATGAAGCGGTTAGATTCTGAACCGCAAAGGACGCCAAGAGCGCAAAGGTTTTAAATTCTCTTTGCGTTCTTTGCGCACTTTGCGGTTAGATTCTGAACCGCAAAGGACACAGAGGACGCAAAGGGTTTTCCATTTTCTTTGCGCTCTTGGCGCCCTCTGCGGTTTTTATTGCACTGCAAAGAGCGCAGAGGTACTTGATTTCGTGCTTTGCGCAGCCGGTGCCGTGTTTCACCGGGCACACCCATCCCTGCCCAGCACTGCGTGACTGCGTAGGCCTCCGAAAGTGTAAACCCGTTTTTTGAACCATCTCCTCAGGCCAGCCGCTTTTTCACTACATTTGAATTCCACCGTGCACTTCGTCAGGCGGAGGTCAGGTACCACGCTGCAACATACCCCTCGATGCCATCGGCTGTGCGTATGCGCAGCCACTGTCCGGTCTGCCCCAACTTGGCCAGGGTGTCCTCCGCCGATTCGAGGGACTCCAATATCTCCCCTTCGTCCACACGCGTGATGGGAGGCCTGGAGGTAGAAGGGGAAGGACGCACGTTCAGGTAGCCGATGCCGGTCTCGTGCACCCTGACCTTCAGCGGGGCCTCCGCGCTCTCCTGGGCCGGCCGCAGATACCAGGCAGCTACGTAGCCGGCGAGGCCACTTGGGGTACGGATGTGTAACCATGCCCCCTGCTTGCCCACTTTTCTGCGTACCTCGGTCTCCGTCTCCAGTGCCTCCAGAACGGTCCCGTGAGCTACACGCCCGATAGGTGGCGGGACGGTTGAGGGGGTGGGACGCACGTTCAGAAATCCCGTCTGTGGAGAGAAGACTCTTACCTGGATGGGAGGCGGGATCGGCACACTGCCTTCACCCAGAGGACAGGCACGGATAAGGGGGAGCAGGTCATCGTTGAGCACAGCAGCGGTGAAGACACTGAAGAAGGACGGGCCGTGCGCGGCCAGGCGGTCCAGCCAGATTTGGAACTCGGCGGGGGACATGCGCACCTCCCCGGCCTCGTCGTGGTAGGGCCCCAGCACCGGATAGAGGGGCGGGGCATATCCCCATCGGCGCACCCAGTAGAGATAATGGCCATAGGTCCATTCGTCAATCACCCGCCGTGCCTGTTCCTCTGGTGGTACGGAACTGCCCGGTCTGAAAAATGTGCCATAGGCCATCGGCATCAACCCGCCTTTGCAAAAGTCATTCATCTGCTCATAGGGCAGGTCAGTGTGGTGGGAGATGTTGGGAAAAGAGCAGTTGTAGAGCCTGGTAAGATCAAGGTTGGCCGCACGCAGGGCCTGTCCCAGTTGTAAGGCCCGGCCGTGGCGGTTGCGGCAGCGCTCCGATTCCGTGTCGAAGATCACGCCCTGGAAGCCGTCCTGAAAAGCTCTGATGGCGACCCGCGCTTCCCCTCGCGGATCGTCCAGCAGCAGCCAGGTCCAGCCCAGCGGTATCAGCCCGGCCGAGGCAATGCGCCGTGCGATCTGTGCCATGCCCGCCCGATAGGACGACCCCTGACCGACTTTGTACAGGATATGAGTGGCGCCCATCTTGGGAGCACATTCCAGGGCACGCTCCAGCTCGCCCTCGCGGTAAGCCCATAATCCTTTACCACGCAACATAGTTCCTCCTTAGTGAAATCGGCTAGCGAGAGACATAGCTGTTGCCACGGACGTAGAAGCGCCAGGGAACAGTTAAAGCTCTCTCGTCTCCCCGGACACCGATGCGCGGACTGGTGGCGACGCACTCATCCGGCACGGGGAGGCCTCTCTCGACGAATAACTGGGCCTCGGGAGCACACATATCCGCGCCGTCAAGGTGCCGGTCAATCGCCAGCGCCTGGCACAGGCGGGCCGGGCCACTGGTCAGTTGAGTAAGCGGCCGGTGGCCACGCCGTGTCTGCATCTCTGCGATCCCCTCGACGGGCTCGAGGGCGCGGAGCAGTATGGCTGCCGGATACCCTTCCCTGTCGGTGACGATATTGAGACAGTGATGCATCCCATAGATCAGGTAGACGTAGGCATAGCCGGCAGGGCCGTACATCGTCGCGTTGCGCGCGGTGCGGCCAGGGTGAGCATGCGAGGCCTGATCATCCTCGCCGATGTAGGCCTCCACCTCCACGATGTAGCCCGAGAGGCGCGTGCCGCCTATGAGACGTACCAGCCGTTGACCCAGGAGCTCGCGGGCCACGACGAGCGTGTCGCGGGCGAAGAAATCACGTTCCAGACGGCTCATCGGTTTACTTTGCGGAAACGCGGGTCGCGCTCTATGGTCAGGCGCAGCCCCTGCTCCAGGTCCACTTTCGGCTCGTACCCGAGCATGCGGCGGGCAGCGGTGATGTCGGCGCAGAGCTGGGAGACGCCACCGCTTTCGGCCGGGCTGTGCAGCACTTCAACCTCCGTCCCTACGACCCGCGCAACCAGCCTGGCCAGGTCGTTGATACTCGTGGCCCGGCCGCTTCCGACGTTGATGATCCTCCGATCCACATCCGTCGCGGTAGCTGCAGCCACCAGCGCCTCCACTACATCGTCCACGTAGACGAAATCGCGGGTCTGCCTACCGCCGCCGAAGATGACCAGCGATCCACCGCGCAGAGCCTGGCTGAGAAAGCGGGGCACGACCGGCGGGTGCGAGGGGGGAAGGTTCTGTCCCGGCCCGTAGGCGTTGAAGATGCGCAGGATCACCGTCTCGATGCCCCACAATGCGCCTATGGTGCGAATGTAATACTCGGCGGCCAGTTTACTCACCGCGTAAGGGGATTGAGGGTTGGGCAGGAAGTCCTCGCGCACCGGTTGATGGGCCTGTTCGCCATACACGGCGCCGGAGGAGGTGAACACTACCCGGTGTACACCGGCGTCGCGCATCGCTTCCATCACGCTGACCGTACCCCCGACGTTGACCTCGTTGTACTCGCGGGGATAGAGGATGGATTCGCTGACCAGCACCCGCGCTGCCAGATGGTAGACGCAGTCCACATCGTGGAGCAGCGTCCACAGCTTGGGGCGGTCGGCGACGCTGCCCCGTGTGAAGAGCACTTTTTCGTCCAGGCGGGAGGGGTCGCCGGCGCTGAGATCGTCAATAACTCGCACATGATGCCCATCGCTGACCAGTCGGTTGGCCAGCGCTGCTCCCAGAAAACCTGCTCCTCCGGTGATGAGAAAGCGCATAGTCTGCTCCCTGAGCAAGATTCAGGTGATGGGCCTCACCTGGTTTCACGTCCACACCTGGGGCAAAAACGAGCCCCCGCACGTAATTGCGCGCCGCAATAGGGGCACTGGTTGACCGGCTGGAGCGGGTGACCACACCGTTGGCAAAAGCGGGCTCCCGCGCGTACCGCGGCACCGCAGTGCGGGCATCGGCCGGGCGAGGGTGCCGGCCAGGCGGGCGGTGCGTGAGCAGCCGGGGGCGGGGCGGGGGAGGGTTGCCGCATAGGGCGCTGCGCCATGATCAACCCAACCATCCCAACGAATACCAGAGCCACCCCGACGAAACACAGCCCTACTCCCAACACGACTACCGCTGTTATGGAAAGCATGCCAGCCCCGGCACCGGAGGGAGGCTGCGGAACCGGCGTGGCATAGGCAACCGGTGTAGGCGTCGGGACGGGAGCGTAAGTGGGCGTTGGCTCTTGCTCCGGTGGTGCGACCGGGGTCACCGGCGCTGGCTCGTGCTCTGGCAAAGCGGTCGGTGTGGGCGGAGAGGGTGGAATAGGCGTTGGCGTAGGGGGCGGAGGGGGGACGGCCTGGGGAGGCGGGG
>JAOAAG010000132.1 GCA_026418995.1 Anaerolineae bacterium | reverse complement strand
AGATGTGTATAAGAGACAGGTAGTGTACGGCGCGGATCTCACCCACCACGATTTTCTCAGGATCCCAGGGCAACGCTGCCCCAGGCAGGCCGATGTATTCGATACTCTCCACTTCCAGGCCAGCCAAGGTAAGCCGATGGGTCAGCTCGGGCAGGGGAACTCTGATATCCACATAGTCTTTCAGCCAGGAGAGGGGGACTTTCATCTCACCACCTCGGATCAGAATTGTCTCAGGAAACGGAGGTCGTTACCGTAGAACAGGCGGATGTCGTCTATACTGTACTGGAGCATGGCCGGGCGCTCAACGCCCATGCCGAAGGCAAAGCCGCTCCATTCATCAGGGTCATAGCCACCGTTGCGAAGCACCTGCGGATGGACCATCCCCGCGCCCGCGATCTCCAGCCAGCCACTGTACTTACATACGCGGCAGCCCGCTCCCCGACACAGGATGCAGTCCATGTCAGCTTCGACGGAGGGCTCGGTGAACGGGAAGTATGAGCCACGGATACGGATGCGCCGGTCGGGGCCGTACAGTCTGCGCGCGAACTCCGTGAGCGTGCCGATCAGATCGCTCATGCGGATGCCATGCCCCACCGCCAGCCCTTCCACCTGGTAAAACTGATGCTCCGAGCGAGCGGTGATCTGCTCATAGCGGTAGCATTTGCCAGGCAGGATGACACGGATGGGTTCAGGATAACGCTCACGCATGACACGGATCTGACCGGGCGAGGTATGGGTGCGCAGGAGCACTTTGTCGGTGATCCAGAATGTATCCCACATGTCCCGCGCCGGGTGATGGGGGGGCATGTTCAGCAGCTCAAAGTTGAACTCATCCGTCTCCACGTCGGGAGCTTCATAGACCTGAAAACCCATCTCGGCGAAGATGGCATAAATGCGCCGGAGGGTCTGAGTGGTGAGGTGGAGATGGCCTGGTCCGAGCGGGCGGCCTGGCAGTGTGACATCCAGTGCGCCACGTGCCAGCTCCCGCTCAAGTTCTTGGCGGCGCACCGTCTCCACACGCTGCTCGTAGGCGGACTCCAGGGTCGCCTTGAGGGTATTAGCAGCCCGCCCGAACGTCGGCCGCTCGTCCTCTGGCAGCTCCGCTACCAGGCGAAGTAAGGAGGTCAACTCTCCTTTCCGGCCCAGGTAGAGCCTGTGCCACTCCTGCAATGCCCCGCTATCCATTGCCGACTCCAGCGCGGCCAGGGCTTCTTGTTCCAGTTGTTCCAACCGTTCATATGGCGCGTTCATCCGCTGTTCCTCCTCGCACGGTTCTCGGCCAATGACCACAGGTGTGAATAAGAAACGCTCCCGTCCCTGGGGACGGGAGCGCACTTTTTACTCCTACTCCCGCGGTACCACCCCGCTTGGTTCCATATGGAACCCTCTCTGGCCGACGGTGCCTCTGGGCACGATCGGTTTCCCCTGTAACGCCGGGAACGCGGAGCGGGCTACTTGCCGGCAAGTTGCCGGTTTCACCCGTCGGCTCAGGAGCGAACTTCGCACGGCTTCCCCCGAGCAGAGCTCTCAGTCTACGGCCCTGCCTCCCTGGCGGGTTCCTACCGCCTACTCCTCTCCGTCACAGCCTTTAGAGTATCGCTCTGGCAGGCGGATGAGATTATGCCGCAAAACACGCGTTTTGTCAAGCGTCCGTATTCAAGGACGTTACACGGGGTTCATGATTGACGGAACTCCAGACCTGTGCCATAATAGCATAAAAGCTACAACAACGTTTCAGATAGAGATGATAGAGCGACTTCGGCTACTACTGGTCGGCCCGCCGCTGCCGACCCAGCAACTGATCCACAAGCGGCTGAATAAAATCCGGGCACTGGCGGCCTTTTCGCCAGATGCTCTCTCTTCTATTGCTTACGCTAACCAGGAGATCTACCTGGGATTGGTGATCGCCGGGGCAGCGGGGCTTTCGCTGTCATTTCCCATCGGCCTGGTCATCATCGGTTTGCTGATGCTGGTGGCCCTATCTTACTTCCAGACCATCCACGGCTATCCCACCGGCGGTGGCTCGTATACCGTGGCGCGGGAGAACCTGGGTACGCTGCCAGGCCTGGTCGCTGCTGCTGCTCTGATGATAGACTACGTCCTGACAGCAGCGGTCAGTCTGACAGCGGGCGTGGAGGCCCTCGCCTCTACGTTCCCTGTACTCTGGCCTCACCGGGTGGAGCTGGCGCTCGTCTTGCTGGCTATGATCACCCTGCTCAACCTGCGTGGACTCCAGGAGACGGGGACGGTGATGGCCGTTCCCGTATATCTCTTCCTGGGCACCTATCTGCCGATGCTGGCCTGGGGCGTAGTGCGGCTGGTGCTGGAAGGGCCAGGAGATTTGACCCGCGTGGCCCCGTCCCCGGTCGAGCCGATAACGCCTTTTCTCGTGCTCCATGCCTTCGCCACCGGATGTACCGCGCTCACAGGCATCGAGGCGATCAGCAACGGGGTGCCGGCCTTCCGGCCACCGGAAGCCCGCAACGCCGGGCGGACCCTTATCGCTATGGCCGTTCTGATGGCCACCCTCTTGCTCGGCAGCATCGGGCTGATTCAGGCACTGGCGGTGATCCCCCGTCCGGATGAAACGATCCTCTCTGCACTGGCCCGGCGGCTGTTGGGGAGTGGTCCTGCCTACCTGCTGGTTCAGTTCAGCACCCTCTTCATCCTGACTGTCGCGGCTAACACCAGCTTTGCCGATTTTCCGCGCCTGGCCGCTATCCTGGCACGGGATGGGTTCCTCCCCCGGCAGATGGCCGGCCTGGGCGATCGGTTAGTTTTCTCCAACGGCATCATCGGGCTGGGGCTCGCTGCTGGCAGCCTTATCATCTTCTTCGGTGGCGATTCCCATGCTCTCATCCCCCTCTTCGCCGTCGGCGCCTTTCTGGCCTTCACCCTCTCTCAGGCCGGTATGGTCATTCACTGGGTACGGGAACGCGGACGTGGCTGGCGGTTGAAAGCAGGATTAAACGGACTGGGCGGACTGGCGACCAGTCTGACTATGCTGGCCGTAGGAATCAGTAAATTTACCGAGGGGGCCTGGATCACCATCCTGGTGATTCCTTTCCTGGTCACCTGGTTTCTCCGGGTCCGGGCCCACTACCAGGAGGTGGCCCGCGAGCTCTCCCTCCACGGCCTGCCGCCTGGACTGGAGGTCCCACCGCGCCCCCGGGTGGTCATTCCTCTTTCTGGCGTCCACCGGGGCATCGTGGACGCGGTCAACTTCGCCCGCTCTATCGCCCGGGAGGTGACGGCGGTCTATGTGGAGCTGGAGCCGGGGAGCGGGGAGCGCATACGCCAGAAATGGGCATGCTGGTGGCCTGACGTGCCGCTGGTCATCCTCCCCTCGCCATACCGCTCGGTCATCGGGCCACTGCTGGACTTCCTGGACGAGACCGATCGTCAGCACAACGATGGCCAGCAGGCGGTCGTCGTCTTGCCGGAGTTCGTCCCGGCACGCTGGTGGCACAACCTGCTGCACAACCAGACAGCCTGGCTGTTAAAGGCCGCGCTCCTCTACCGGCGGCGCCGCCTGGGCTTCCAGCGGGTCATCATAGACGTCCCGTACCATCTGCGTCGGTGATTGCGCTTGCGGATGATGAATCCATGCTGATTGTCAATGGCCGTTTGGCCACTCTGGGGAGCACACCCCAACTGATAGCAGACGGCGCTCTGCGTGTGCAGAGCGCCGTCATCACCGAGATCGGCACTACAGCCGAGCTGATCCAGCGCTATCCCGAAGAGGAACGCTGGGACGCCAGAGACCAACTGGTGATGCCCGCCGCGATCTGTGGGCATACCCATTTCTACGGCGCCTTTGCCCGCGGCATGGCCATCCCCGGCGCGCCGCCTGCCAACTTTCCCCAGCTTCTGGAGCGACTCTGGTGGCGGTTGGATAAGGCCCTCACTCTGGAGGACGTCCGTTACTCTGCGCTGGTCTGCCTGATAGATGCCATCCGGCATGGCACCACTACGCTCATAGACCACCACGCCAGTCCTGGCGCCATCGAGGGCAGCCTGGACGTGATCGCGGAGGCGGTGGAGGAGGCTGGCCTGCGCGCCGCTCTCTGCTATGAGGTCACCGACCGGGATGGACCCAGGCGTGCACGAGCCGGTATAGAAGAGAACGTCCGCTTTGCCCGCTCGCTGACATCGGAGCGACGGCGGCATCTGGCCGCCTCTTTCGGCCTCCATGCCTCGCTCACCCTCTCCGACGAGACGCTGGCGGATTGTGTTGCCGCCGCGCGAGAGCTGGGGCTGGGCTTCCACGTCCACGTCGCCGAGGATGTCGCGGACCAGGAGGATAGTCTGCGCCAGAGCGGCCAACGGGTCGTCCACCGCCTGGGTGACGCCGGTGTCCTGGGCCCGCAGACGATCGCCGTCCACTGCGTCCATGTGGACTCCGGTGAGATCGCTCGCCTGGCCGAGACCGGCACCTGGGTTACTCACCAGCCCAGGTCGAATATGAATAACGGAGTCGGCGTGGCGCCGGTGGAGGAGATGTTGCAGGCAGGCGTGCGAGTAGCGCTGGGGAACGATGGTTTCTCCAACAACATGTTCGCCGAGCTGAAAGCAGCGTACCTGGTACATAAACTGGCCCGCCGTGACCCCCGGGCGATGCCGGGCGAGATGGCGATGCGACTGGCCTACGAGAACAATGCTGGATTAGTCCGCCTCTTCTGGCCCGATCTCCGGCTAGGTGAACTGGCCCCTGGCGCGGCGGCAGATCTGGTCTTTCTGGACTACCACCCCACGACCCCACTGACAGCCGGGAACCTGCCCTGGCATATTCTCTTTGGCGTAGAGGCGTCTATGATTACTGCTACTGTCTGCGCCGGACGGGTGCTGATGTGGAACCGGCAACTGCTCACGCTGGACGAGGAGGCGATCACCGCGCGCTCCCGCGAGCTGGCCGCACAGGTATGGGAACGGATCGGCTAGCAGGGGGCAAGAGACAGGACACAGGAGGCAGGAAATATGACAGAAATATTGAAGACCATCCTTTCCTCACCCTTCGAGGTCATCCTGTTGATGTGCGGATTTTTCTCCTTCCTCCTGGGTATCCTGCCGATCAAAGGGAAAATTGGCGGACTGCCTCTGGAGGGCCCCTTTCCTACCACTACCCGCCATCTCCTCTGGATCACAGGCGTCCTGCTGATGTTGCTATCCATTGGATTGGCTATTCCTAAGATACACCTATCGGCGCCGCCACCGATGAGCACTCCCACCCTCACGCTGACGGCAACACCATCCCCGACAGCAACGCCCTCTCCTACAGCAACTGTCTCTTATACACATCT
>JAOAAG010000106.1 GCA_026418995.1 Anaerolineae bacterium | reverse complement strand
AGCTCGCGCAGGAAGCGCTCAACATCCCGCGCAGCCTGCTCGGCTCGCTGCGCTGCGGTCTTGGTGGCGATTACCACGCTCTCACGGGGAATCCCCTGTAGCGCTCTGGCGATGTGAGGATGTGTGCCGTATCCGTCGGCGGCGTCCCAGAAGGTCACGCCATGATCGTAGGCCAGGCGCAACAGGCTCGCCAGCCCTTCCAGGCCCAGCGCCGATTGTTCCGAGCGACCGCCCCAGCCGTTGGTCCCGGTGCCAAAGGCCAGGCGGGAGACACGCAGCCCTGTCCTGCCGAACTCAACGGTCTCCACTACTTACCCCTGATAGCCTCGGCGAGCTGCCGCCCCAGCTCACGGCATTCTTCCAGTACAGCCTCGCCCGGCCTTCCGCGCGAGGCGACAGTTTTGCCTACCTTTGTGCCCATACGGCTGAAAAGCTCCTCCAGCACGATACGCACGCGTCCCCCACCACCATGCGAGCAGAACAGGCCATAGGGCTTGTGCTTCAATCCCTGGCTGTTCGACTTCTGGGCGATGTACCAGTCGTCCAGGAAGACCTTCAGCCCGCCGGCGATGTAACTGTAGTAATCGGGCGAGCCGAAGGCTACCGCATCGAAGCGGCGATATTGTTCGATGTCCATCCGTTGCTCGTTGGTGTTGACCAGCGTCACCTCTGCACCCGCAGCCCGTGCACCTTCGGCAACGGCCTCGGCCATTGCCGCGGTATTGCCATATTCCTGAGAATGGTAGAGCACAAGTAACGATCCCATCCTCTCTACCCCCTGCTTTAAGAGGCATTAGCCTGAACGCGAGCCCTCCGTGTGCGCTAAGACACCTGCCCCACCCCCAGGTCAGTCGGCGTGTAGACGCGGATGGCGGCTTCCCCGCCGAGGGGGCAGTGATTTTCGCAGATGCCGCAGCCGATGCAGCGCTCCTGTACCACATACGGCCGCAGGAGGGTGATCGTCCGTCCATCGGGTCGCGTCACCTGCGCCTCCTCGAGCTGGATCGCCTTTTCCGGTAGCGGGCACATTTCCTCGCAGGTGATACAACTGCGCCCGCTGGCCCACGGCAGACAGCGGTTGCGGTTAACATAGGCGTGCCCGATCACCGCGCGGCGCTTCTCCTCCAGCGTCAGCCGGGGGATGGCGCCGGTCGGACACGCTTGCCCGCAGGCATTGCACGAAAAGTCGCAGTAGCCAATGCGCGGCACGAGCACCGGCGTCCAGAGGCCAGGCCACCCCGCGGCCGTCAGGCTGGGCTGTAAAGCCGAGGTCGGGCATACCTTGATGCAGACGCCGCAGCGCACACATCGGCTGAGAAAATCGGGGTCCGTGGCGCCTGGTGGACGCAGCAGGAACGGGTGGGGACGTTGGGCTGCAGGGATCACCGCGCTCAGGCCCACCATGGTCACTGCTGCGCCAGCCGAGGCAAGGAACTGGCGCCGCGAGGGATCGTAGGATTGCCAGGCTGCCGGCTGGAGATGGCCGCGGAATTCCTGGGCTTCCTGGGGACAGGCCGGCACACATTCAAGGCACATAATGCACTCGGAGGGGTCGCTGGCGTAGTCCCGCGTGGCGTCAATCGTCCCGGTTGGGCAGGCGCGCGCACAGCGGCCGCATGCGATACAGCGGTCGTTCACGGCGCGGCGCAGCCAGGCCACTTTGCTGACCAGCCCCAGCAACGCGCCCAAGGGGCACAGGTAGCGACACCAGAAGCGTGCACGCCAGGCGTTCAGGGCCAGCACGATCACAAACAGCAACGCCGTCAGGCCGCTCAGCGCGTAGACCGGCTGCTCCACCGGCAGCACAGTGCTCCGCAGGAAGATGTCCACGCTCACGACGGCATCCTGTAACACGGGCACGGGCAACTTCACCAACACCCGTTCGATCCCCCAGATCACCGCCGCCAGCGCCGGCCAGAGGGCAGCGGCTACCGTCCGGTAGAGCAGCGTGATGGGGTCCAGGAATATCAGCGTCAGATTGCCCAGCAGGGCCGCTACGAGGATCAGTCCCAGGAGAAAATACTTGACCTGTCGCCAGCGTGGGCTGAGCTCGCTCTCCCTGGGAGCCGGTTGGTGCGCTGGCGTCCAATCCAGCACGGTCCCCAGAGGGCACAGCCAGCCGCACCATACCCGCCCGGCTACGAGCGCCGCCACCAGCGCAATCAACCCGCCGATCAGGAGCGCCGCCGTCACCTGCCGGGCCGCCAGCATCCCAGCCAGTCCGACCAGGGGATCGAAGCGGAAGAACACGTCCGCTGGCAGGAAAGCCTTCCGCCTGGCGCTCACCAACACCGCGATGAAGAGAATGAACGTCAGGGCCTGGACCCACGGACGAAGCCGGCGCAGGAATTGTGTGAGGCGTGTCATCCTATGCATGGATCTCTGCGATCTGGATTGCGTTCAGGTCCATGACGCCCAATCCCCGCTCGTTGGCTATTCTGATATAGGCGACATCAGCGCCGCTCAGGCCAAAGAGCGTTGCCGCGTAGGCATCGGCCGCCACTGTATCGGCACTGGCGATGACCGTATTCATTTGCTTGACATCGTTCAGGTCGCCGCCGGTCGGGCCATTGGCGACCAGGATGCGGATCGCGTCCACGACGGTCAGATGCGGCCTGACCACCGTCGCCAGGTCAACGATGGATTGCGGCAGGCCCCTGGCGTGGAATGCGCCGCGATCTTTGACCGTCCCCATCAGGTTTTTGAGGCCAAGCGTAAGCCTGGCCATGCTGTGGTGTTTGGCGATAGGCACGTTGATGAGCACGTCGGTGTCAAGGATGTCGCCATAAACCTCGGTCTTTTTCAGTGCCTGCGCGTTGGGGATCTCGATCGCCCGGTACTTGAGATCGCTCATCACCTCCATCTGGCCGCCGACCGCTTCGACAGCCTCGGCGATTCCGCTCGTCCTGTAGGCATTCTGTGCCGTGCCGCCAAACGGAAAGTCCATCACGCGCACACGCCTGGCGCCGGCTTCCAGGCACAGCGCGACAATAGCCGCCACCACCTCCGGGTTGGTGGTGCTGGCATACTCGGGACCGTGATAGGCGTTGCAGATATTCGGCTTGACGATGACATCGTCGCCCCTTTTCACAAAGCGTTCGATGCCTCCCACAGCAGCGATGGCCCGGCGCGTGAGCTCGGTCGGGCTAACGCCCTCGCCACGCGCGACGGCCAGGTAAGCGCCGCCCGCGTCGGCCGGCTGTGTTGCGGCGACGGGTGCCGGTGGGCTCGTCGGCGTGGGAGCCGGAGGCGAAGTGGACACCGCCGGAGGCGGGGGCGTTGCCGACGGCGCTTCAAGCTGCGCAGCGGTTGAGGTCGGCGGCTGCGTAGCTGTCGGCTCGGGGCGACAGGCTGCAAGGACATTGCCACCGGCCAACGCCAGCGCGTAGAGCATCGAACGTCGCAGAAACTCACGACGAGAAAGCATGTTCCCTCCTTACTATTGCACAACAATCGTTTGTATACGGCGGGCGTGCCATCAGCACCGACGCCTCTTGCATAAGGTTGACACTTAAACACCGCAAAGAACGCAAAGGACGCAAAGGAACTCTAAGAACCTTTGCGCTCTTGGCGCCCTTTGCGGTTTCTCTATAAAGTTAAGACGAGGACAGCAACATGATGCACCGGATCCGTTGGACGGCCGAGAAACTGTCTCTTATACACATCT
>JAOAAG010000100.1 GCA_026418995.1 Anaerolineae bacterium | reverse complement strand
CCCTTACATCTTCTGCCGCAGCGGGTTGGTTTATGCGCCAAACTTGGTCAGCCGTCCGGCATGGGCCATCGCCAGAGGCATCAGATCAATGTGGCGGATGTGTCCCAGCCCACCTGCCATACAGGGCCGCTCTCCGAATTGTTTCACCCCGTCTGGCCTGATATATTTGGACCACAGCAGCACCGGCAGCTCATGCCAGCTATGGGCCTTCCACGAAGCCGGGGTGGAATGATCGCCCGTCACGATGACCACATCCGGCTCCAGCGAGAGAATCTCCGGGAGCAGGGTGTCGAAATGCTCGATCACTTCCACCTTGCCCACAAAGTCCCCATCCTCACCCCGCGAGTCCGTCTTCTTAACGTGGAAGAAGAAGAAATCGTACTCGCTCCAGTGCTGTTTGAGCGTTTCGACCTCGTCCTCAATCGTCTCACCCGTGGGCAACACTTCCATCCCGACCAGTTTCGCCACCCCCCGATACATAGGGTAAGTAGCGATCGCTCCGCAGCGCAACTTATAGATGTCCGGCATCTTGGGAAGGCCGGGGTCTTTGGCAATGCCGCGCAGGTTGCAGCCGTTGGCCGGATATTCGTCGGCCAGGAGCCTGCGGGCCTCGGCCATCCACATATTGAACAGCTCTGCGGCACGGGCAGCTTCGGGGCGTAGCGGCTGCACGGGTAGCGGTGGTTTGCCCACCTGTTGAGGATCGGTCTCGGTCAGGCCATCATACAGCCCTTCCCCACGTAGCACCAGGAGGAAACGGTACTCCTTCACCGGCTCGACAAAGGTTTCCACATCAGGCAGTTGGATACGGCGCAGCTTTGCGCATAAGCGTGCACCCACCTCAGTGGGTATACGTCCGGCCCGCCGGTCGGTGATCAGCCCGGCGGAGTCAAGTGTGCAGAAGTTACCGCGCGCCGCCAGGTCATTGGGCTGGAGGTCGAAGCCGATGCCCAGTGCTTCCAGCACTCCCCGCCCGATCTCGTAGCGGAGCGGGTCGTAGCCGAAGAGGGCGAGGTGCCCCGGCCCGCTACCCGGGGCGATCCCTGGCGCGACCGGTATGCTCATACCGCAGATGGAACGCGCCGCCAGCGCGTCAAGGTTAGGGGTATGCGCTGCTTCCAGCTCAGTTGGGCCATCGGGAGTGAGGGGCAGCCCTCCGACCCCATCCAACACCAGGAGGAGGATCTTCGTCTTGCCCTCGATAGCAAGCTCACGCATCAAATCCAGGTTGCTCATTGTTGCCTCGTTTAAGTAGACAAGGATACAAGTAGACAAGGATACAAATAGACAAGGATACAAGTAGACAAGGGGACATCCCTAACAAGCAGACAAAGGGGAGATTCCCCTTGTCTACCTGTCTACTTACCCCTTGTCTACTTACTGTCTACCTGATGGCCATCTCCGTCTGCTTGTCGAAGATGTGCATACGATCCATGTTCATAGCGGCATACATCGTGTTCCCCACCCTGGCGCCTGTGCGCGGGTCGAAGCGGCCCAGGAACTGAGTATGCTCGGTCACCAGGTAGACGATCACCTCGTTACCCATCAACTCGGTAACGTCCACCTTAGCCTCAACCAGGGCCTGCTTGATGCCGGGCGGAGCATAGTCTGGATCGTGCACGTCCTCGGGACGGATGCCGAAGATGACCTCTTTGCCCAGGTGCGGGCGGTAAGTATTGGCCCTGTTTTCGGGCACGTCAACGATGAAGTCCCGGCAGTCCAGCGCGACCTTGCCATCCCGCTCGATGAGGCGAGCGTCGAAGAAGTTCATCGAGGGGCTGCCGATGAAGCCGGCGACGAAGACGTTAATCGGCGCGTCGTAGAGTACCTGGGGGGTATCCAGTTGCTGCAGGATGCCATCCTTCAGCACGGCGATGCGGGTACCCATCGTCATCGCTTCCATCTGGTCGTGGGTCACGTAAATGAAGGTGGTCTCCAGACGCTGATGGAGCTTGCTGAGCTCGGCACGGGCCTGGACGCGCAGCTTGGCGTCGAGGTTGGAGAGCGGCTCGTCCATTAGGAAGACGTTGGGTTCGCGCACAATGGCCCGGCCGACCGCCACGCGCTGACGCTGACCACCGGAGAGCTGCTTGGGCTTCCGATCCAGCAGATTCTCAATGCCCAGAATCTGGGCTGCCTCCTTAACGCGCCG
This sequence comes from Anaerolineae bacterium, assembly GCA_026418995.1. Taxonomy (GTDB): domain Bacteria; phylum Chloroflexota; class Anaerolineae; order B4-G1; family B4-G1; genus JAOAAG01. The sequence continues at coordinate 5,036 of JAOAAG010000100.1, read as the reverse complement.
GTCAATTTCCTGCTTGGGTACTTTGCGCAGCCTGAGGCCGAAGGCCATGTTGTCGTAAACTGTCATGTGAGGGTAGAGGGCGTAGGACTGGAAGACCATCGCAATGTCCCGATCCTTGGGGGGGACATCGTTGACCAGCCGGTCACCGATATAGATGTTGCCCTCGGTAACCTCTTCCAGGCCGGCCAGGAGGCGCAGGGAGGTGGTCTTACCACACCCTGAGGGGCCGACGAAGACAAGGAATTCCTTGTCGGGGATGTGGATATTCAGGTCATTGACCGCGATGACATCCCCAAAACGCTTGGTGACATGTTCGTATGTTACACTTGCCATTTTTGACCTTTGCTCCTTTCAAAAGTTATCTGATCGTCTCAGTTCGGTTATCAAGCCAGTACTACGCGCACGCCACACTCGGTCAGATCCCACAGCACCGCGGAGGGAGCCTCGCGGGCAGTGACGATGGCATCCGCGTCTGAAACCGGCGCGATGTAGGCTGCAGCCACCCGTCCTACCCGCTCAACCGGCACAAGCACGATGACCTCCGCCCCCGTTCCCAGCAACAACTGGGCGATTTCTGCCTGCTCCAGATGATCGTCGGTCAGCCCCTCCACCGCGCTGACACCACCCAGCTCAAGAATCACGTGATCAGCGCGCAGGCTGGAGAGGGCCATTCTGGTCAGATGGCCGAAGAGCCCCAGATCGCGGCCCTCGGCCTGTCCGCCGGTGACGATCAGGTTGTGGTGGGTATGCGTGGCAACCCAGTGGGCAATCTCCAGTCCGTTGGTCACTATGGTCATCCGCGAACGATTGGCCAGCCAGCGTGCGACCTCCAGTGAGAGCGGGCCGGGGCCGAGGAAGACGGTCTCTCCTGCCGCGATCAGCTCCGCAGCAGCCCGGCCGATACGCGCGGCCTGGGTCTCGGACTCCCTGGGGCGGGCCGTTTCCACTGCCACAGCCCCTCCATGCACCCGGCGTAACAGCCCCTGCCGCTCCAGCTCGCTCAGGTCACGCCTGATGGTGGCCGCGTTGACACCGAATTGCTGGACCAGGTCCACTACGCGAGCGGCACCACTCTGGGCGACGATCCTGGCGATAGCGGAGCGTCTGGCAGTGCTTAAGGAGGGCGGTATTTGGGCTGGCATATCTGGATTTTACCACAGTATGCGCGATTTGTCAATTCAATTACACGACTTTGCGCGTTTAAGCGTGCATATGTGTGCAATTGCGCGCAGATGTCGGTAGGCAATGCCGCAGCTTCTCCAGTAGCGACAGATGGTATATAATGCTCGGCGGCTAACTTCAGGTGACGGTCACCTCCCAGGCGACCGTCACCTTCGATGGTCGAGAGGAGGCCTGTATGAAGCGAGCGGTCAGTGTCAGCCTGGGGAGTTCGGCCCGCGACAAAAAGGTGACCATTGCACTGAAAGGTGAGCAGATCATCGCCGAGCGCGTCGGCACCGACGGTGACGTGGAGAAAGCCCGCCGCCTCTTCGCCGAGCTGGACGGTCAGGTGGACGCCCTGGGTGTGGGTGGAGTAGACCTCTATATACGCCTGGGGAAACGGGAGTATCCCCTGCGGGCGGCCCTGAAGCTGGTACAGGATGTACGTCGCACGCCGGTGGTGGATGGGCGAGGGCTGAAGCATACGCTGGAACGGCGCGTCTTCGAGCTGGTAGCGCCTGTTCTGGGCGAACGGCCACGCTTCCGTCGTGCCTTCGTGCCGGTGGCCGTGGACCGCGTAGGCCTGGCCACAGCCGTCTCGGAAGTAGCTGACGAGGTCATCATCGGGGACTTGATGATCGCGCTGGACATCCCCATCCCCATCCGCGGGCTGTCCGCGTATTGCAGGCTGGCCCGCATCCTGCTCCCCATCGTCAGCTACTTTCCTATGAGTTTGCTTTTCTACGGGAGCGGCGGCGAGTCCTTAAGCCCTAAATACCAGTCCTATTTCAGGGACGCCGACCTGCTCGCCGGGGACTTTATGTTTATGAAAAAATACCTGCCGGAGGACCTGGCAGGTAAAACGGTGGTCACGAACACCACTACCGAGCAGAACGTCGCCCTGCTGAAAGAGCGAGGTGTGCGCCTGATGATCACGACCACGCCGCGTTACGAAGGGCGCTCTTTCGGTACCAATATGATGGAGGCGGTGCTTACCGCCTACGCGGGCAAAGGGCGTCCGCTCACCGATGCCGAGTTGAACGCGCTGATAGATGAGCTGGGCCTGCGCCCCAGCGTGCAGTGGCTGAACGAGTAGCCCACCGTCTATTCCACACCACGCTCGAAGGCGTCCAGCACCTCCCCGGAATCGGAGATGGCCGTTGCCCTGAGGCGGGTGCCCTCGAGTTCTATCAGGACGAAGTGGTAGGCCATAGCGAAGGCCACCTGCGTTGGCTCCCGCTGGTGCATAGGATACAGAGGTGCCCCTCCGCCCCCGGTGACGAGGTAAGTGATGTCGCCCACCTCGTTGCGCTCGTAATTATGTTTGTGGCCGGAGAAAACGATATCCACGCCATAGCGCTCAAAGAGCGGGGTTAACGCCTGGCGCACGCTCTCCTCGTAGTTGTCCTGCGTCGAGGTGTAGGGCGGGATGTGGAAGTACACGAAGAGCCACTCCTGGGTGTTAGCCGCCAGTGTTTCCTGTAGCCACAGATACTGCTCGCTACCGGGGGCGTAGTCCGCAAATCCGTCAACCTGCAGGCCAACAAAGCGGGCGTTTCCATAGTCGAAGGCATACCACCGCTCGTTGCCGGGCAGGTAAAACAGGTCGAAGTAGTGGCGGTGATTGCCCTCGTGATTTCCCAGTACCGGAAAAAGCGGGGCCTGCTCCATCAGTTCTCCTTCGATCTCGAAAAAGATGTCCCACTGGCCTTTCTCGGCACCGTACTCCACCAGATCGCCGGTATGGAGCACGAAATCCGGTTTCTGCGCCACAATCCCCTGCACCACTCTACGGTGCATGTCGTGCTGGGTGCGGGTGTCCCCGAAGACCACGAATCTGAAGGCCGTCTGTTCGGGTCCGGCGGCGGTATGGAACATGCGTTCCTCGCCAAGAGAGAAGCCCTCGCTCTCGATGCGGTAGTGGTAGCGCGTGTAGGGGGCAAGGCCGGTCAGGGTAAGCACGTGGCGTGTGCTGACCGTCGGGTCGCTTATGCGCATCATATCTGAGAGCGTCTCGCCGTACACAACTTCCCCTGGAGCCGCGACATCCGTCTCCCATACTACGATCACCGAGTTGGCCGTGACCGACTGAAGGTACGGCCCGCGCACCAGGGAGATGTGTGCAGCACGGGGCGGTGGCGGAGGTGGGGAGGGTAGGGGCGTTGAGGTCGGTACGGGCGTAGCGGTAGGGGTTGGTGCCGTCGTCGCCGTGCTGGTAGGCGTGAGGGCCGGGGTATACGTCGGAGCAACGGTTGGAAATGGAGTAGGCGTGACAACTGTAGGGGGCGGCAGGAGCGCCGGCCCCCGGCACCCGCTTGCGCCCAGGCCAGAGATCAGGGCACATACTGCGATGAGGATAATTGGATACCCTCGCCGCATCAAAACTTCACGCCACAATCGTACGGCACGAGTGTCTTCTCTTCCTCCGCCAGGATGCGATGAGGGAACTGGCGGCTGATGGTATAGGAACGCCGGATGAAGCCACCCCAGTGTGTAAAGATGACCACACGTACCGTTACCTTGTCTGGGCCCATCTCGACCACCGGCGTGACGTCGAGTCTGCGCGCCGCGCGCCGCACGTTGCCGGGAAGGTCCTGGCCAAACATGTTGGGCTGTGAGAGAAGCGCCTCGAGGGCCTCCCGGGTGCAGATGATCCGGGCATCGTTGTAATTGGTGTGCCAGTAGAGGTAGAACTGCCCGCCCATGATGTGCAGGACAATGAACTGGAAGAAGCCTTCAGGGGAATCATCCACCCGGATATGCTTCAGATAGTCTCCCGCTGCGCCCCGCTTGATCGCCTCGAGATACTCGGACTCGGTGCGATAAAAGGGCTCCTCCGCTTTCCTGGCATACAGGACCGGGAGCCCGCCCAGATCGTCCATGTGATAGACGTAATCGAGGACGTAGCCCTCTTCCATAGAAAGATGTTGGAGCACGGTAAAATACTGGGTGACGTCAAATTCGTCGCCGGTTCTGGCAGCGCCCTCCTTGCGCAAATGCTCCGGGAATAGCAGGTCGCGCCTCAGTGCCGCCATGGCATCCACGGTGCGCTGCGCCTCGAGAGCGCTAAACGAGGGCGTAGGACTGGGGGTAGGGGTGGGTCTGGACAGAAAGCAGGCCAGCGTCACAAGGCCAAGGGCCATTAGAACCACAGAAGCTAAGTATTGTCTATCCATCTTTGCCTTTCACTTGACGAGTAACAAAGTCAATCCGCTAACATAAGCAGGGATCTAGGTTAGGCCGAGGCTAGATAGGGCCACTATTAACTCCTCGTACTAGTGCTTTGTCTAATTGATTTCTTGTGGTATCATCTCTCCCAGATTACCAGGGAGGGATGAACGATGCGAACCAAGAAATGGGTGGTCCATCTCACCGAAGAAGAGCAACAAACGTTGAACGAAATGCTTCACAAAGGGACCCACAGCAGCCGGGTCCTCAACCGGGCCCGCATCCTCTTGCTGGCCCACGAAAACTGGTATGACCAGGATGTGGCCCAAATCGTAGGCGTCACCTCCACCACCGTGGCCAACATCCGGCGGCGATATGCCCAGGAAGGGTTGGATGCGGCCCTGTATGACCGGCCTCACCCCCGGCGGCCTCCCCGACTGGATGGGCATCAGGAGGCCTATCTGATGGCCCTGGTGCAGAGTGCACCTCCGGAGGGACGCCAGCGCTGGACCCTCCGGCTGCTGGCGGACCGGCTGGTGGAATTGGGTGTGGTAGATGACATTTGCCCAGAGACGGTTCGGAGGGTTTTAAAAAAACAAAATCCGGCCCTGGGTCCAGCGGCAATGGTGCATTCCGGCCATCGATGAGGAGTTTGTCGCCCGAATGGAAGACATCCTGGACCTCTATGAACGGCCGCTGGAGCCTGG
>JAOAAG010000071.1 GCA_026418995.1 Anaerolineae bacterium | reverse complement strand
GTGGATCAGGCTGAGCAGCAGGGTATAGAGGAAAATGGTCTTGCCGGAGCCTGTGCTGCCGGCCACGAGCAGATGCGGCAGCACGGCCAGGTCGGCGGTGACCGTGCGCCCGGCGGGGGTCTTGCCCACCAGAAACGGCAGCCGTCCCACCGATGCCGGCGGCAATTCGCCCAGCGCGGCCAGCAAGGGTAGAATCTCGGGCTGTGGGTGCGGCAGGTCAATGCCGACAAAGTTGGTGCCGCGCACGTTGTCAATCAGCGGCGGGGCCATCAGCGCCAGTTCACGCTGCAGGTCGGCAGCGATGGCCTGAAGGCGGTTCAGTTTCTCGCCAGGGCGCAAGCGCACCTTGAAGCGCACCACGCCGGGGCCGACATCGGCCTCGTCCGGCTGGATGGGATAGACCTGAATGCCGTAATCGCGCAGGGCGCGGGCCAGGTTGCGCGCCTGTTGCTCGCGCCACTCGGCCAGCGGTTGGTGCGGCGGTGCGCCGGCGGCCTCTGGGGTTGCCGGAACAGGCGGCGCGGGCACTGCTACGGCTGTTGGCACGACGGGCGGCGGCGATTCAGGCGTTTCCGCAGGCGGCAAAGGCGGCGCGTCGTAGGCCGGAATCCAGGTTTCGGCCGGCGCGGGCAACGCCCAGGCTTCCACCAGGCTGCGCAGCAGGCGACGTAACCCTGCGCGTCCAAAGTGATGGTAGCGATGCGGCACGTGCCGTGCGTCCGGCGCGACCACGGCAGCGTCGCCCTCATCACCCAAGCCGGCGATGCCCAGCGAACTGTCGTGACAGAAGATCCACATGTGCCCGCTCATTTCCAGCGTGAAGTCACCCTGCGGCAGACGGCGGCGAAAAGCCCCCCACAGGCGCATTTGGTCGTGTTCCAACGCCAAATTGCCCACCACGGCACGGTAGAATTGGTCATACCAGTAAGGCGCGTCCAGGTGTTTTGCGCCCGGCGCCCACGCCTGAGCCAGACGGTTGACGCCCTGCGCAACCTGTTTTTGCGCATCGGCAGACTCAACAGCAAAGTTGGATTCGCCCACGCACTTGGTCTCCAACAACTCGACGTGCAGCGGCAATTCCCCGTTGGCCTCCGGTGGGATAGCCACAAAGAGCAGGTCGGGGATGCGCCCGTCAAACCAGTGGGCAAAATCGTCCAGGTAAATCCAGGCCGTCAGCGCGCCGGTATGCTGCGCCAGGTAACGGCGTTCGGTCTCGTGTTTGGCGATGACCATCCCGATCAACTCGTTGAGGTACGCGCCGGGGCCGGCGGCGCGCAGGACAATGTCGCCGGAGACCTGCTTGGCCTGTGCGACCAGGCGTTGCGCTACCTCGCGGCGGAATTCGTCGGGCGTGCCGGGCAAAAGCGTTTCTAGGTTGGCGGTGAGGCGGCCGGCCACAATATCCCGCGCGCGATAGGATGACGAGACGGTGAGGTTGTGCCGTCGCTTGGCCCCCAGGCCCAACGAGTAGCGAATGACCTCGATCGTCTCCGGGAAGGTGGCCTCCAACAGGAAACGATCCACGGTCGTATCGTAGCAAGCCACCCAGTTAAAGCGGCGATGCAGTTCGGTCAACGGTTGTTCCCAATCCAGCAGCGAGACGCGCTGGAAAAAGTGAGGCGCCTGGTCGGCTGGCAGCGCTTTGCGTTCCTGCGCAGCCCATTGGAGGCGATAAAAGTGCTGCAACAGTGTGGGCTGCGGCTGCGGTGTGAGCAAAAGCGTGCGGGTGAACTCGCCGCGTTCAAAGGGAGCCTGTTGAGCGCAATAGAGCGGCCATTCGTTTTCATCGGCGGTAGACAGAGCGGGGCGCATCTCCGCTTCCACCGCTTGCCCCTTTTCGGCCAGCACATCGGGCAGGATGACCAGGTCGGTGTCGCGCACCTGCCGAAAGAGGTCGGTATAGTCACATTCCAGCACGCGCAGCGCCACCGGCGGGAAATAGCCGCCGTCGGGCCGGGCGAGGAACTCTTCGTGGGCCTTGAGCCATTCCGTGACCCGGCGGTAAAGCGGCGCGCCGCGATCGGTGCTGTGGACGACGACGCTTAGGCGCAGGTCCCACTTGCGGCGGCGGGCCAGTTTATCCAGCCGCTCCACCAGCAAGCCGGGGAGCGCCCCATTGCGACACTGCACCAGGTAGATTTCCAGGCCGTCATCGGCAAAGGGATAGGTTTCGATGTAGTCCTGCGTCACGCGCGCCAGTTCCGTCGCCGCGACCTCGGCGGCCTGCTCGCTTTCATCTTCGGAGACCAGGTCGGGGTCCAGGCCATACGCCAGGCCGGCCAGCCCCTCCTGCCGGAACAGTTCGTAGCCCTGCATCTCGTGGATGGGCAAGAAATAGGTGGGGCGGCGGTCCTTGCCCGGCAGGGCGACTAGCGCCGGGTAGCCCGCCGAGCTGTAGGTGACGGTCAATTCCTGGCGGAAGCGGCGCACGTCCACGATGGGCGCAGGTTCAGCCGAAAGCAGCGCAGCGAGAAAGCCCGCAAAGCGGCGGGCGCGGGCGCGATGCCAGTGCAGTTTGAGCGGGTGCAGCAGCGGCATCACCGCCCATTCGTCAAAGGTCTCCGGGCCGACCATCCAGGCCTGCGCCAACCAGCGAAAGCCGTGCAACACCTCTTGCCCCTGCTGCAGATGCCCGGCGGCAGCGGTCAGCAGCCCTTCGTAGGCGGAAAGCAGAGCGTCCAGGTCGGCAGACAGCAGGCCACGAGCGTGCGCCGTCTTCACAAACGCAGCCCAGGCCGCTTCCAGGCGCGTCAGGGCGGCGTCTATCGCCGCCAGGGCTTCTCTGCGCGCGGCGCGTTGGAGTGACGCGCGCAATTCGGCCCCCAGATCGGTCGCCTGTCGATACCACGCGCCCAGGCTGGCAAGAGGGCGGCTGAGGTCCAGGTCGCTCACCTCGTTGGGCGCGGGGCAGGTGTTGTAGATGGGGATGCGTAAGCAAGGCGTGACGGTCTGGAAGAGCGGGCCGCCGCCCTGTTGTGCGGAAAGGAGTTGCGCTTCGGCCTGCAAATGGGCCAGGGTCGCCGCCGCCGGCCCATCGGAGCGATAGTGCCAGATGAGTTCGGCGGTCGCCAGCGGCTGACCTTCGCCATCTGCCAGCGTCATGCGGAAGGGCAGATTGGTCTTGATGACCTTTTCGCGTTCGCCCTCCGCTTCTTCCTCATCCGGCGTGGGTTCTTGTCTCTGCGCCAGCGCCCACAGGTCGTCCAGTTCCCAGCGGATGGATGGCATTGCGGTTTCGATGCCGCCGTAGAGGGCGCGAAAGGCCAGCAGCGCCTCGACTTGTTTGGAACTCACCTCGCACCCTTCCCAGCGCACGGTCAGGGTCGCGCCAGGCGGCAGGTCATCGCGAGCAGTGGTCAGGAACTCGACGCCCAGGTAAGTCACACCGGCAATAAAGTCGGTGGTCTGGTGTTTTTTGACGTTGCGCAGCCGGCGCAGTTGATTCTGCGTCGCGCGGGGCAGACTGTCGCCGTAATCGGCCAGGAAGCGTTCAATGGCCTCGTCCTCCGGCTCGTCGCCGGCGGTCAGGTCGGCCAGCATATCTTGCGCTGTTTCGGGGAGCGACTCGGGCGCGATGCGTTGTGTGGCAAGAGCCTCTTGCAGCGCAGCGGCGAGGGTCTGCAACTGCTCCGGGCGGCTCTTGCGGCGGCTCTTGTGCAACACGGGCGCGACCTCGCGCCAATCCAGGCGCAAGATGTCCAGCAATTTGCGGCGGTCGGCGACAACCTCGGTGAGAAAACAGCGCAGCAGAGCGCGTTTCGCCTCCGCCGGCAGGCCGCCGTAAGCGGAATCGTCATCGAACTCGGCCTCCTCCAGACGGGTCAGATAGTCGTCGCGCTGGCGGTCATCCAACAATTCACTGCCCAGGCGGGCGGCGCGTTGGACGTTGCGCAACAGTGCGTCGCCCTTGGTCGTGTTGAGCACGTCGGCCAGCTCGCGGCAGTGGAAGAGGCCCAGCGCGGGCAGGGATTCGGCGATCGCCAGCTCCACCGTCGCACTGGCATGCGCGTGCAGGTAGGCGTCCAGGTCGCGCAGGAACTCGGCCAAGTCGCGCAGTTGCGGGGAGGGGCGCAGGCGGGCCAAGAACTCGCGCAACACGCCCACCTGTTCCGGCGAGGGCTGATAGGTCGCAAACGCCGCGCGGGTAAGGTGTTCCAGCCCTTCGGTCGCCAACAGGCTCTCGGTGACCGGGTAGATGTCCTTGATGCTCTGCGCATCGGAGGTGGGCCGGTTAAAGATGAGCACCAGCGCGTATCCGGACGGGACGTGGTTGCGGTACCAGGTGGCAGACCTGTCGGATTCCAGTGCATAGGATTCGAGACCGGGGAGCGGCGCGGTGGTGCGCACCCAGAGCGGTTGACCGGCGAGGGTGTTGTCCTCGGCGCGGAAGCGTTTCAGCAGCGCGGCATAGACGGCATCGTCAAAGCCGTCCAGGCGGAAGAAACGGCGCGCCGCGCCGCCAGATTGGGCGGTGAGGAAGGTGTGGAGGGCTTGAGCAATGATCTTGACAATGACTGCACCGTCCATATCAATACCCTCCCACCACCGCCGTCGCGTCGGAATACTCCGTCGCCAGGCCGGCCAGTTTCATCTTCTCCAGCAGCGCGGCGCGGTTGCGCTCAAAGTATTCGCCGTTCACGCGCTGGCGCTCCAGCAGGCCCGACTCGCGCGCCTCGCGGGCGCCTATCACCAGCCCATAGCGCACGTAGAGCCGCTGCAGGAGTTCGTCTCGGCGCGGATTTCCAGGCACAGCGGTATACCGCCCGACAACATAAGAAGAACTCGGAATTCCGACTTGTCATCGTTCTTTCCGACTTGATGCGCCCCGATAATCTCCCTTCCCCGGCATCACATTGCGCACCCCACCGGTGGGGTTCTCCACATCCCTGGCGTAGCGCGGAATGACGTGGATGTGCGCGTGCGGCACCGTCTGCCCCGCCGCGCTGCCTACGTTGACGCCAACGTTGTAGCCGTCGGGTTGGTAACGCTCATCCAACAGCCATTTCACGCGATCCACCACCATCCAACACGCCGTCTTGGCCCGGCCCGGAAGGGCAAAATAGTCCGCCGTATGCTGCTTGGGAATGACCAATGCGTGGCCGGGCGAGACGGGATATTTGTCCAGCAACGCATAGGCAGTGGCCGATTCGGTCAACAGTTCACGCTCCGCTTCCGGCGCACAGAAAGGGCACTCCCCCGACAAGAGGTTTAGTTGATTCAGATGCCGATATTCGTAAATCTCACAGTGCGGCACTTGCAGGATGCTCCGATAAGGGAGCACGACATTGCACTGATAGACCGGCACGCCGTGTTTAGCGTGGATGCGAAAACCGTTTTGCTTGATGTCGCGCCGCACGGCAAAATAGGCCCGTCCGGTCGGCTTGAGCAGTTCCGAGACCGCCATCAACACTACCGCCTGCTCTTCGGGCAACAGGACGTTCAGTACATAGAGACAGAGGATGGTATCGAATTTGCCTTGTGGATAGTCCGGCGCGTAATGGGGATCGTAGCCGGTCACCGTAAAGCCTTTTTCCCGCAGAAAAGCCACATCTACGCCCGTGCCGCAGCCAAAGTCCAACACCTCGCCCTGAATCAGACCGCGCTGGAGCAGTTGTTTGGCGGGAAAAGAGGGCCATTGGCGCTCTTTGATCGTCAGATGCGAGTTGGGGTTTTGCGGAGAGCGGTAGATCACGGCGTATACCTCCAATCGGTGGCAAAGCCCATATTGCGGGCGATCTGCACCTGCGGCGCGATTTCATCATAGAGCGCATCTCTGAACTTGTCCGCCGACCAGGCGTACAGGTCGGCCACCGTCGCGGTGCGGAACAACAACACGTAATCTTCCAACAGGCTGTCACGCCCCTGTTCGGCAACCGCCCGCAGCGCCTGATAGTGTAACTGCGCGAAAGCGTCGAAATAAGCCGCAAGGTCGGGGAGATGGTCGCTCTTGGCTGAGTTGACGGCGCGGGTGGTGGGGACAATGTTCCAGAGCAAATCGTGGGTGACAAAGCGCCAAGGCAAAAAATGATCCAACGAAAAGCCTTGACGTGGCACCGGCTGCCGCGAATAGATGCACTCCAGCCTCCCCAACGCATCCCACGCTAGCCGCCAAAAAGTCCTGGCCTGTGCCAAATCGCGTTGCTGCGGCTCAAAGAGTTTGGCAGCCAGGTTAGGCACATTGGGATTGTTGCGTTGCAGGTAACCGACCAGATTCCACAGGCAAAAGTCGCACACAATGGCCAAGTGTTGTGTGAGGTAGGCCACCAGACAGGATGAATTTCGATGCCGGCCTGAGGATCGGCGACAAAGCGATAGAAGCAGGGGCTATCGCCGGCAAACCTTTCGGCAGACAGGCGCAAGATCAGGCCATCCACCTGGCTATCGGGCCGACCGTGCAATTCGGTGGCGAAAAAGGGGCGCAAAAAGCGATAAGGCACAAAACGCCCTAGCGTCCTGATTTCGCGCCCCAACTCTGTGTCGGATTCCAGATGGTACAGAACGTGTGTTTTCACCCTGTCTTTGGAAGCATCCAGAGGCAATTCGCCGCCTGCCCCCAATTGCAGGGTCAGCGCGCCGAGGCGGTCCTGTTTGCCAAACGACAAGCGAAAATAGTTGGTGGGATACCAGACGGCAGCCACCATCTCGGCCAGCAAGTTGGACAAGGGGATGAGCGGTCCGCGTCCGCTTTGGACACATTCCAGAATCGCCAGCAGCCAGTAGAACTTGTACGAGTTGGTAACGTTGTTAAAGCAAGCGGCCAGGTGCTCAACGGAGAGTTTGGAAAAAGGCGGCAATTCGGGGGACATAAGACACTAGCTCCAAAGTCGAATCGGCGTTTTTAAACCCAATCAGGGGTGACTGTCCTCACCACCTTGGCCACAAACTCCGGCGTAATCATCCCCTCACCCGGCGCGGTCATCACACCCTCAATGAGCGCCTGGCTCATAGCCTGGCTGCACTGCTTGTTCAGATCGCGCGTCTCGTCCACCTCGTAAATATCCGGCTCGGTGCTCACCACAATCGCATTCTGCGGGCAAACCGCCGCGCACGCGCTGCAGCGCAAGCAGGTCTGATACTTGATCGCCTGAAAGCGGACGTAAGCCTGTACCCGCTCCACATCTTTGGCCCCGATGACGGTCACACGCAGCGAGGTGTCGCCTTCAAAGCCTTGCACGATCGCCGCCTGCCATTCGTGCGGGCGATGCGATTCCAGATAGACCTCGCCCAGAGCCGGACGGCTGCGAGCGATGTTCACCTTGCCCAACGGTTTGAGATATTGCAACAGCGCGTCCCACACAATGGGACGGGTCAGGGTAACGCGCAGCGCGTTCTCGGCTTCTCCGCACGGGCGGGTCTCCAACCCACGGAACCGATTGGGAAGCCCTGCCCCGCCGAACCGTCGTACCCAGCCTCTTTCATCCACATAATTCTCAGGATCGGGCTTGCCGATGCGCCGGGCAAAATTGACCAGTTGCCTCCGCCATTGCTCAGCCTGT
>JAOAAG010000037.1 GCA_026418995.1 Anaerolineae bacterium | reverse complement strand
TCAGATGTGTATAAGAGACAGGATCAGTACGTCCAGTGGTCTTGAGGCTATAGTTGCCGGTATGAGCCGCCTCTGTCAGGGCAGCGAGCGTCACGGGGCCGCGTGGTGCCCATCCCTGCGTCGTACCATCTTCAAAGTTGTACTCGACGACGGTGCCTGAGGGAGGAGGAGTAACCAGTCTGATGGAGACGTCGTCGAGGTAGAAAGCGGCCGTATCACCCTGCGTTTCTGCGTACAGCACCAGTGCCTGAACCGGGGTATCGAACGAATAGTTCGCTTTCAGGCAGGTCCAGCCCGCGGCGGTCACGCCGTTAGGTGCGCTAGGAGCGACCCAGTCCCATCGTTTGCTTCCGTCAAGGAGTGTGCGTTCCATAGAGATGATGCCCCTGGTCTGAGTGACCGCTTGTCCGGCCACCAGCCGCATACATCCCTCGATTTCGTATGTACCGTTAGGCTGAATCCGCCCCAGCACATTCAGGCCGGGGCTATTCCAACTCGCGGTACGGCCTGTTACCTTAAGGCTGTAGTTGCCGCTGCGGGCTGCCTCCGTAGAGGCGGCAAGTGTCACATCCTGGCCACGCGGGAACCAGCCTTCGGTGGTGCCACTCTCAAAGCCGTATTGGCCCAGTGGCGCCGCGGCCGTGGCTCTGGGGGCATTCGGCACCAGGGGAGCCGAGGATAATTCAGCAGAGCTCACCAGGCCGCCAGTGTACCCGGTGACACTATCCACCGGTTGGCTGCTGGCCGCCGATGGGAAAAGCCCCATAATGCACAGAAGCACGATAGACAGGTAGATAACAGGAACCCCACACCTCCGAGCCTGTGTCATTTTCTTTCCTCCTCGTACGCTAAATTACGGTGATAGCGGAACTAGGCACGTCATCACTTGCCCAATTGAGGTGGTGCTGAGCTGCTAATCCGCACCGGCAGACGGGGGGCAAGGACAGTTCTTTATACCGTTCAGAAGCTGGCCAATTATTTTTTGAAAACGCTTGCGTTCCTCCCCCAGTATCACCTCCTTCTGGGTTACTAGCTGGTATATGTTGCGGATTACTACAGTCAGTACGCTTTCCCGCGACGAAGCTTAACCACCAGCCTGAGCATTGCCTCGGCCGGGCGGCTGGCAGGATTGACGAACAATCAGCCTGGTCGGCAACTCGACACGCCGGGGGCCAATTGCAGGATCCCTCAGGCGTTCCAGCAGCATGCGCGTCGCAAGACGTCCCATTTCTTCCAATGGCTGTTGTATGGTGGTGAGTGGAGGATGGACTCTGGAGGCTTCGGGGATATCGTCGAAACCCATCACCGAGACATCCTCGGGGATACGCAGGTTGCACTCACGTATGGCTTCCATTGCGCCGAAGGCCATCACATCGTTGGCAGCAAAGATGGCAGTGGGAGGGTCGGGTAAATTCAGTAATGCGCGGGTACCGTTGTAACCAGCAGGCTGAAAAAAGTCACCCTCCTGCACCAGTTCCGGGTCGAAGGGAATCCCATGGTCCGCTAATGCAGCCTTATAGCCTTCCAACCGATCGCGGGCACATCCCTGATCCATAGAGCCTGTGATGTGACCGATACGCCGATGGCCTAGCTTGATCAGATACTCGGTGGCGGTGTAGCCTCCCTGCCAGTTAGCAGCCGTCACTGCTGAGATCTCCTCACTAACACCACGGTGGTCAATGAGTACATAGGGGAAGTTAGACACACGTAGCGTCTCTAAATAAGCGCCCGGATTACGCGGCAAGACGATCAGCAGGCCATCTGCCAGACCTCGCGTGAGCGTAGCGACGTATACAGATTCTTTTGTCTTACGCCGATGGGTGGTATAGAGCAGGAGATCATATTGGGCTGGAGCTAGCTCCGCTTCGATGCCCCGGATGATTAACCCAATGTAGCTAGTGCCCAGGTCGTGGACCAGCAAGCCAATAACCTGAGAATGTCCCCCCGCCAGGCTACGTGCTCGCTGATCCACCACGTAACCGAGGCGTGTCATTGCCGTCAGGACGCGCTCTCGCGTTTCCGGCTTGACGTTCTCCTTGTTGTTGAGCACGCGGGACACCGTGGTATAGGAGACGCCGGCTTCGCGCGCGACATCCACTATGGTCACGTTACCGGATGTTTTTTTCGTCACAGGCAGCCTTCTTCAAAAATGTGAACGGTCACATTTATCTGTATCCAGCAGTGAACCGAAGGCTATTTCTACAGGATTTAGTGGGCGGATGCTCACATATGAGGGGATTGCATTCGCATTGCGGCGCGTTTGTGAACGCTTGCATTTACAATATTACCACATTATGGAGCTTTTGTCAAGAGTTTTGTGAACGTTTGCACACACCAGGAAGAAGCACAAACCACACGCCAGCGATGAAAATCATCTCGCTGCAATGGTTGGCTCACTTGGGAATGAATGAGGAAGAAAGCCTTGCCAGTCCGCACTATGTGACAACTACGGTAGTTTCGTCGGATCAACGACGCCCCAGTAGGCAGGCTTGGCCTGTAGTTGCTCGTCAAAGAGCAGCGGCAAGTCGAGCCGCGCGACAGGGAAGGTCTTGAGCCACGTGTGATCGTCGGCCAAGCCCCAAAACGTCACCGATTGGATGTGCTCAGCCTGGCGCTTGAAGACGTCGAACACCGCTTTGTAGCGCTTGCCTTGCCTGATCAGGATTCTCTCCGGCACAACCGTGTACGATTCCGTATCGTTGGCGTAGATGCTCATATCAAACTCGGTGATGTGCTGCTCTATGCCAAGCTCCGCAAACATCAGGATCGTCTCCTCGATGACCTCCGCAGACGGACTTGCAATGTTGATGTGCATCTGGTGGCCCACGCCATCAATGGGCACGCCTTGCGCGCGCAGATCGCGCACCAGGTTGTATAGACAGGCGCGCTTCCGCGGCTCTGTGGTACTATAGTCGTTGATGAGCAACACAGCGTCCGGCGCCACCTCATCTGCTACCCGGAAAGCCGTCACGATATAGTCCATACCAGTGAGGTCGTACCATCTGCTCCGGCGCATGCAGTCCGAATTACCCGGATCGATCACCTCGTTGACCACATCCCAGATCTGGACATCGTCCCTGTAGCGGCCGACGACCGCGCGGATGTGGGTCTCCAGGCGCTGCAGCACCAGTTCCTTGTTCTCCGGCGTTGCCTCCAGGGGGTTGCCCTCGCTATCTTCAAACATCCACTCTCCGACCTGCTGATGCCACACCAGGGTATGGCCATGAACCGCCATGCCATGTTCCCTGGCGTACTGAACCAGCCTGTCGGCGCCTGCCCATCTGAATTCCCCCTCAGATGGCTGGATCACGCCAGGCTTCATCGCATTCTCGGGCGTGATGCTGTTAAAGTGACGGGTCAGCAGGAGAGTGTGCTGCTCCTTGTCGAGCATGTCCGGCTCGATCGCCGCACCAACCCAAGAGAAGTAGGGAGACAACGTCTCATACACCGAGGGTATGTCGGTCTGGACCGAGGGCCTTGACGTACACCCTGACAGGCGTGTGATGGTGATGTCGTCAATGTAGAAATCAACCAATGTGGCGTCAGGGCTCTCTACGTACAGCAACAACTCGGAGACCTCGCCGCTGTAAGAGTACCGCCCTTTCAGATAGACCCACTCGGCATCGGTCACACCTTTTTCTGCGCTGGGCGCAATCCACTCATATTTGGTCTCTCCACCCACCGGAGTGCGCTGCATAGTGATGACCACCCTGCTGGCCGGCTCTCCCTCGGCCAGCCGCACGTACCCACCGATTTCGTACGTGCAGTCTGGCTCCAGCAATCCCGCTACGTCCACGGTTGCGCCCTGCCACCCTGCCTTGCGGTCTGTCGCCAGAAGGCTGTAGGAGCCCGAGTGGGCGACGTCGGTAGCCACGCTGACTGATGCCTCGCCGCGCGGCATCCAGCCTTGTGTCGTGCCATCTTCGAAATCATATTCTTTGAGCACCTCGGGCGCCTCGGTCGGCCTGGGGGTCGCCGATGGCTCTGGGGTATTGACTCTGGTAGGCTCCGGCGTGCTGACTTGGGTGGGCTCCAGCGTACTGACTTGGGTAGGCGCCACCGTTGCGGCCACCTCGGGCTGTGGTTTAGACCGGAGCAAGAGTCCAGCGATAACCGCAATCACCACAAACGCGGTAACGACGGCGAGCCAGATTTTTTTGGTAAACAACCTCTTGAGCATTCCTAACCTCCTGTGTTGGTATACTCCGGTCTAATCTCGAGCAAGGTCACCCCAAAGGGCTGCACTGTGACAGTCCACTCGAGTGTATGTGCTGGCGTGGTAACGCGCTGCACGGTAACGTCCAGCTCCATGCGACGGCGCAACACCTCCAGATCGGCGGGGAGGATGTGCTGCGGCGCCCCCATGGCCACCCAGGCATCGTACACGCTGCCGTGTTCCCGATCGAAGCGCGTCGTCTGCACGCGGACAGATGCTCCCACGCCCTCCAGGTGCACCGTGAACTTGCGAGGAGGTCGCACATCAAACAGGTCGTAGATTTCGCCCGGTTTCGCGGCAGCCATCAGACGGCTGTCGTTAGCGTCGTCGCGATAGTGGCAATAGTTCCACAGCAAGATCGCCAGGGTGCCGTCGCGGCGTCGGGTGACGGCGTAGCCATCACCTTCAGCCAGCGCCTCCTCGCCCAGGCGCGACAGGAACCAGTACCCGTGATACGAGGGCTTTTTCAGGCCCTGGATGTTGACCAGTCCAAAACCGCCGTGAAAGGGAGTATCTCCCACTCGGCATTCCTCAAAAATGTCGCTGACCGTCCAAAATGACAGCGAATCCATCAGGCCACGCGCCCGCCAGTTGTTGTCCACGATGAACGCAGCCTCAAAGGCGGTATCGTGCACGGGATCGCGCGGACTGGGGCTGGAACTCCATTCGGTGTAATGGCGTTCGATGTGGGGATAAGCCGAGGCACGCAAGAGTTGGTCACAGCCCAGCGCATCCTTCAACAGGCGGTCTGGGCCATCCCAGGTCATGTAGCCATGGCCTTCCGGGTCAACCGGGTAGAAGGTAGGATAAGGATGCGTGGAGAAGAAATCAAGCGGTAGTTGGCGTTCGGCACACGCGGCCAGGAATTCTTTGCCCCACGGCGGCTCGCCCACAGCGTCGCCAAACCCGTGGCTGGCCGGGCCGCCGACCCGCAGGTGCGGATCCACGCGCTTGAGCGTGCGCGCGGTGCGCGCGTAGAGTTCCATATAGGCCTCAAAATCGGCGTCTTTCCAGAAAATATCCAGGCTCGGTTCGTTCCACACCTCGAAATACCAGCGCCGCACCTCATCCAACCCGTAGCGTTCGATGACGTGGCGGATGAACTGTTCGATGAACCATTCCCAGCGTTCCCAATCCTTCGGCGGGGTGATATTTCCTTTCCACCAGAAAACGGTCTCCTCGCCGCTGGCAAGATCGTAGGGCATGAAGCTCAATTCCACGAATGGCCGGATGCCAATGGAAAGCCAGTGGTCGTAGACCAGGTCCACATATTGCCAGTTGACGATCGGCCGGCCATTTTCTTCACGGTAGACCATCATATCCTCGTGGAACAGGCCGTGCATACGGATGTATTGAAAGGGCATCTCGCGTTGGACCATTTCCAGGTGCTTTTGAAAGTCGGCACGTAGGGCTTCGGCCACCCGCCCGCCGCCGACGCACACGCGCCAGTGGTGGACAATGGGCTGTCCGGGTTGTTGCAGATGGACGTTGATGTTCATCGTCATCACCTCAAGCCGGCAATTGCTTCAAGAATGCCCATAAGGCCTCCATGAAGGCCGGGTATTTGTCAAAACGGATGAGATGGCCCACATCGGGGATGGTGACGATGGTGACGCCGGGGTTCAACTCGCGCACTTTTGCGACGACCTCCGGCGTCACGATTCCCCCCAACTCCGGGTTGCCGGTGAAGAGCAAGATGGGTTGGGTAACGTTCTGAAGGGTCGTTCGCCAACTCCACTCCTCGGAGTGCATTCCGGCGCTCACCACATCAAAGATCATGGGATCGAGTTGTTTCTTGGACTCACACATTGGCTGCAACAACTCTTCGGGCCAGGTGGGGTGATCCTTGCGGTATTGCACCAGCAATTCTTCCAACGTCTGGGTGGACAGGCTCTTGACCCATTTCGCTATGGGGTTCTCGTCAGGCGGAGGTGGGGCCGGCCGGGTGAGCCACCAGCCCGGGTCTTCCAGGAACAGGGCGCTGACCAGCTCCGGGAAACGCACGGTCAGTTGGTAGGCGACCGCTGCCCCCATCGAGTGTCCGCCTACAATCGGGCGACTCAACCCCAGAGTGCGGATGAGCTCGGCTACATCGGCGGCCATGTCCACGGCTTCACCCGGCTGCACGCGCGCCGAAAGGCCATGGCCGCGCATATCCGGCATAATCACGTCATAGTCGGCTTCGAGGGCGCGCGCGACCGGCGTCCAGCATAGGCCGTTGTCCGAAAAGCCGTGAATCAATACCATGGGGCGTTTGTCCCCGTGACCGGTGCGATAGTAATGCAGCCGCACGCCGTTGACGAGTAAATCATCTTGTGTCCAGTGAGCAAGCATGTTCTTTCTCCTATCTCCTATTGCGTTTGTTCTTCCAAGAGCCTGTCTGCGGCGATCACCATGAACATGAACATACAAGCCGCGTCGGTGATGTACTCTCGTTCCTGCCATAAAAAGGGCCAGACTTTATCTTCCGGCAAATCGGGGAATACCAGATTCATCGCATTCCAGAAGGTTCCTCCGGGAATGTAGCTCCAGTCGGCGCGATTGAAGCCATACGCAACCACCGGGGAGTTGCCTCCTACCCCAGACACCAGGCTATTGGTCGTTTTGCCAGGGCGGCAGCCCAAGAGATAGTTCATCGCAGAGAATAGGGGTTCGGCTGTAAATATTTCGGGCCAGCCTCTGTAGAGGAAATACTGCCTCAATCCCACAATTTCCGTATGAACTAGAGGGCAACCAAACGGGTTTTCGCGCATGCGTTGTTCCAGTTCGGCTGCGTAAGCACGGGCGGCAGCGGTGACTTTTTGCAGGAATTCGGGACAGTCGAGCAGCGGCAATACGCGCCCCAGCGCCCAGCCTGAGCTACCAAAGTGCTCCTCTACCACCGCTCCCATACGACAAAGCTCCTGTTTATACTCTTCCTTCCCTGTGGTGAGGATCAATTCAGCCAGGACATGGATCTTCAGACTTTCGACACTGCCGCGATACCCATAGGCGTGGACGATGACCATCTCCCTGTCAGTGATGTGTTTATGGGCTGCCCAGAGAGACTCTGCCACGTTCAGGCACTCATCTGCCAGCGCGTCGTTGTAGCCCTTGAGCACTCTGGCCGCCAGCGCCAGCCCGGCTGCCACAAACAATTGCCGGGCCGGATTGGTTTGCGTAAAGACCAGCCGGTCATCCAAATCCGGGATAACCTCCTCGATCTCATGCAGGTTTTCTCCGGGGTCGAATATCCTGGAATAGCGATTCGCTACCTTTTTGTACCAGAGTCCCTCTATATGAGCGGCGCGCGATTGGGCAACGGCCTCATCAACGACTTTGTTATCGGTCTGAGTGGATGGGTCGCCCAAGTGCACATATTGCCGCAGAGTAGGCACAATGACCCCCACACCCAGTTCGCCAAATCGGCGATAGAAGTTGAGAATCCAGATCACTCCGTGTTCAATCTGCTGGAGGATGTCGGGTTTGCCGTCAGGTTGGTGAATTTCTACGTGATGATGTTCCTGGTCAATGTAGGTTTCATCATACTGGACGTTAAACTCTTCATACGTATGTGCCAGCGCCATCACCGTACTGACCTGCGTATCTGTGCGGATGTCGTCGTCGCCAGCATCGTGCCAGCCGCCAGCGTTGAAACCGGGGATGTGCTCGAGCGGCTTGAACGGAGATGAGGTGGGTTGTGCCCTTATCGTGTCATACCCGTCAAAATGGTTGATATTCCTGGGGGCCATTAAAGCGTCGTCCATATGGCAGAGGCCATGCCAGACCCGGTATTTCTGATTGACCCGCATGTGGCACATTTGCATCGGCAGAAAATACTCCAACGTCGGCTGCCAGACGTGACGCTTGTACACGTTGCGGTCAATCTGAAACGGGTGACTGAGCAGGTCGCCATATTTCACCACGTAAATCCCCGGCTCGGCGATTTCTGAGAAATCAAACGTGGCATATTTATAGCGCAGGTATTGGCCCCAGAGTTCGGGTTGCTTTTCGAGCACCGTCTGATATTCGCCCGATGGGCTCACTCTTTGGAGACCTGCTTTCTGAATGACCGTTTCCCGCTTGTCCAATTCGATAAAGGCCACCTTTTTCTGCCGGGGATGGTAGCCCACTTGAGAAACGTGGATCACCGGCTCATACTTCCAGTCGGGGATCACGTGGGGGGTGATTTTCCACTGGATGGCGTTTTTCGTGGCCCCTGCCGGAACGAGCGAATGCACCACAAACCAGCCGTTATTGTGCTTCAGACTCCCATCCAGCAACTGAAGCGGGCTGCCCTGGCTTTCGATGGTCATGCGGAAGCGATCGGTTTCTGGAGCAACCACCAGCGTATGACCTGTAGCCAGCGGCACCGCCTCGGCCTCGCCTTCGGGGTTCAGGTACGTCGGGCCGTTGGCCTGGCGAGGGAACATGCCCGGTTGTCCGTCCATGTAGTAGGTTCTACCATACAGGTCGCCGGGAAAGAGTTCCAGGCTATAACCGACCCGACCTACCCAGTCTTCAGGCAGCGGCTCTTCCAAATCTACTGTAATGGTAAACGATGAGCCCTCCGCCTGAACCCGAACCGTATACTCGATGTGCAGGTCGGGATAGATGATCGGGTTGAACCCTTTTCGATCCCGACTTTTGTCAGGATATCGGCATCTGATGCTAATGGTGTTGGTCTCCCTGTCCACCTTTCGGTACTGAAGGGTGACCGGCCGGGGACTCACGCCGATAGATGGGAAGCCCCCGCCGATTTCGGGTATCGGCTGCCATTGTCCTGGCGCAGGGCTCAGACGCAACTCACCATTTGTTGCGACCCGCTCTCCGTGCTGGATGATCTCAACGCCTCCCTGATGGCCCTCCAGGAAAGTATTGTGGTAAACCAGCACGTTCAAGCCGGGCATCTCGAAATAGTCCTGATCGTTGATAGCTAGACCTGCTTGTGCCATATCGAGCTCTCCTTAAGTCGGACAGATACGTCGGGAAACTGCAAGTCTTAAGAGACGAACCAGACATTCTCGCAATGTTCTACCATCGTGCCATCTATGACAGTCATCACGCGCCCAGGTTAGAGGCAACCTCCAAACAAAAAGGGATTAGGGAGGTCTCCCTAATCCCTTCGAGGCTCGAAGAGTAACCTAACCCTTGATGGCTCCCGCTAGAGTGGAGATGAAATAGCGCTGGCTGTAAGCATACAAGGCTAAGGGCACCAGTGCTGCCAGGATAGCCGCTGCGCGGACGACCGGCAGTGCATACACATCGGCCACCTGCATCTGGTTCAACGTCACGATCGCAGGCATCAGCAAGCGTTTATTCACATCACTGATAATGATTTGCGGCCACAACAAGGCATTCCAACTGTCACGCAGTGAGAGGGTCGCAATGACCCCAATCCCAGCGCTAGCATTGGGCACCACAATTCTGAAAAACAAGTCAAACTCGCTTGCGCCGTCCATCCGCGCTGCTTCCAGCATCTCGGTAGGGATACTGAGCATAAACTGGCGCATCATAAAAATGCCGAAAGCGCCACCACCGACGCTGGGCAAAATCAGCCCCCAATATTTGTTGACCAGCCCCAACTCTTTCATCACCACAAACTGTGGAACCAGCATCGTTGTGGTCGGCAGCAGCATAATCCCGATAATGATGGAGAACAAGAGATCACGGCCCGGAAAGCGCAGTTTGGCAAAAGCATAGCCCGCCAGTGTGGTCGTGAAGGTGCTCAGCATCATCGTTGCCACAGCTACCAATATAGAGTTGAGGGCATATCTGTGCATCTGGTACTTCTCGCTGAACACCAATTGATAAAATTGCATGCTGAATTTGGCCGGAATTGGGAGCAGTGGATTCATGACCACGTCAATCTGGTTAAACGTCCAACCCACCATACACAAAAAGGGCCAGATGAAGATCAGGGCCAAGATCATGGTCAGGGCTGTAACCAGGATGGAGCGCAAGTGAAATGGACGCACTCTTGACCGGATACCGAGTCCATATTTGGAAGTCACAGGACGCATAACGGTTGGCGTTGTCATCAGGCCACCTCCTGTTCTCCCAGTCTGAAATTATAGAGGCGGAACTGCAAAACAGTGATCACGACGGCGATGAAAAAGACTAACCAGCCGATGGCAGTCGCATAACCCATGCGAAACTGCACAAACGCCATATCGCGGATATGGGTCATAAAAAACCAGCCTTGCCCACGCGGTCCTCCTCCTGCATCAAAGAGCACGTACGGAATATCGAAATTCATCAGCGAGCCTGCTGCCGCGGTGATGGAAATATAGGCAAAGATCGGTTTGAGTAGCGGTAAAATGATGTAGCGCGCTCTCTGCCAGGCCGTCGCCCCATCCATGATGGCCGCCTCAATGACTTCGGTACCAATACCGCTCATACCCGCGATGAGGAACACGGCGTGATAACCCATCCACTGCCAGAAGGCTATCGTTAACAGTTGAGGCATAATGTAGTATGTAAAACCTCCCCAATCTATGCGCTCACCTCCAAAGGCGACGACGAGCGCATTGGCAAAGCCATGAGTCTTGCTGAAGAACCAGAGACCAACGACTCCCATAGTGACGCCGGGCAGCACGGCGGGAATAAAGAACAGGGTGCGCCATAAGCCCATTGCTCTGAGCGAAGGAGAGGTCAGTAGCAAAGCGAGGAAAAATGCGCAGGGCAACTGGGTGGCCAGGCTTCCCAGGGTGTAGTAGATAAAGTTTCTGAACGCGGTAACTATGCGCGGATCATTCGTGAACACTTCAACATAATTAGCCAGCCCCACCCAGTTCCATTTGCCAGAGTAGCCCAGGGACTCCTGGAATCCCATAACCACGGCACGTAACATCGGGTAGAGAGTGAAAATCGCGAAGGTGATGAAAAACGGTGCGACAAACAGATAGGGGGTCCACTTCGTCTGATCAGAAATAAACTCTACAATCGGAGAGCGCTTTTTCGCTGGCTGTGCAACAGCGACACTTGCCATCTGAACCTCCTTCAGGTGTCTAGTCCTTAATGGTCCCCTTCCCTGCCAGGGGCAACACGGAGTGGTGTTGGCGATGAGCGTACGAGAACAGGATAAGCCTCAGCATAACCGACCGGGGCAGATGCGAAACACTGGCTGGGCACCGGACACGGAAGAAAAGCAGAGGTATATTCCTGGGGACCAAACTCTTCACTGAACATTAACCGATAGAGTCATGTCTCCATGCGGCCGGAATCGGTATACCAATGACATTATACATAAAGTGACCGGGGGAGCAACTCCCCACTCCCCCGGTACATTCACCAGGCCACGTATCATAGGGGCAGGCTGTAGTTGTTGGATCAAAACTTGTTCTTCTCGATGTCTGCGACAGCCTGCGCGTAAGCGGCTTCAATGGCCTCATCGAGGGTGATTTCCCCGGCCCACGCGGAGGCAAACTGGCCACCCCACGCCTCTGTGACCAGGTGTGTCGTCCACTGTTCCGAGTAGCTGGGCAGACGTTTGGCCGCCTCAATGAAGAGCTCACCGGCGATTTGCCCACCAAGATACTCTTTGGGTTCGTGGAACACAGGGTCATCCCAGCATCCTGGCACAGGCGGCAAAATCCCCGTATCTACAAACCGTTTAGCTAGCTGGCCCTCACCATTTTCAAAGTACAGGTATAGCAGAACCTCAACCGCCAGTTCCTTAATGGGGGATAGCTTGGGCACCGACGCACTGGTACCACCCCAAGATGTAGTGCGTGGGGCGTCTTCCTTCATGCCTGGCAGGATCGCCATTCGCATCGGAGAATTGGCCAGCCATTCCTTGTCATTGGCAGTACCCTGGAAGTGAATCCCATACAGCCAGTCAGGGCAGAACTGCGTCAGTACCTGTCCCTCTTTGAGCATAGCCACCTGGTTGCCCCAATCAATGTTCATCCAGTAATCCCGGAAGAGCATCCAGTTGGAGGCAGCCTCTCTGAACTCTGGGGTTTTTAACATAGGATTACCGTCAGCGTCCGTCCACCAGATCCCCAGGTCCATCATGCGAGCCGGCAAGTTGGTGCAGCTCAAGCAGTCCATGATGACCCCCAGGGGCCGACCATCTGGCATCTCCATATTGGTCTTGGCAGCAACGCCTTTGGCAGCCTGCAGGAACTTCTCGTAAGTAGTGAAGGTCGAGGGATCATAGCCGTATTCCTGCCATGCTCTTTCGTGATAAAGCATCAAGACAGGGTGTACGTCATGGGGTGCACCGTAAAACTTCCCGTCCTTGCTATAGCGGTCAAACCGGCTCATCAGCACCTGGTCTGCATAAGGGCTGGCCTTCAGCGCAGGTTTTAAGTCAACAAAGGGAATAACACTGTCATCACCTTTCAGGAACTTCACGATATCATCAGCATTTTGCTCGATGATGTCAGGAAAACCACTGCCAGCCATCAGAGTCGCTGGGAATTTCTGAGTCATCGCATCGCGCGACATAAGCTCATACGAGAATTTGATGTTAAATTTCTCGTTGAGCTCCTCAACGCGTGTCCGGTATTCAGGCTCGTGATTCTCGGCCTGGAACCAGAACAGGAACGGGGTCGGCTCTGTGGGGGGAGCTGTGCTGACCACTTCAGTCGGCTTTGCAGCAGGCGTCTGAGGCGCACAACCTGCCAGCGCCGCACCAGCCGCGGCCAATGCGCTTAAGCGCAAAAACTCACGACGACTTAACCGTTTCTCTTCCATTTTTCCTCCCTCCAATTTCAGAAAGCTACAAAAGGGTGTTGCAAGACGCATCACTTAAGGCTGGGGGAATCACTAGTCACCGGCTCGAATAGGACACCTCCTCTACAGATCTCAGCACATTTCCTAGAATGTAAACGTTCACACATCTTGAGCCCTAAACGAAATGACGGACAATGAGGACCTATGCTGCTATTCTGAAAGTTTCAGAAGAAGCCTGGAAAACGCTCACAGAGGGGAAACAGCCTACCCTTTTGGCTACAGGCTTATTTGTGAACGTTTGCATAAAGATTTTACCACGATTTTGTGCTTTTGTCAATACCTTTTGTGAACGCTTGCAAAAAACAGGGGGATACCCTTACTGCTACCGCCGTCTCCTCGGCAAGCAAGGATGCGGGATCAGACAAGGGTCGGCGATAGCACTTGTGTACCACCCTACGGCTTTGACCCAGTGGAGGGCAACATTGTTTCGCTAACGCGGTCAGATAAGGTACCCCGAGACCAGATGTCGGTGGTCACAGTGAAAGACGAGATAGGGCGGATGCGTAGGTTGAGCCGACGGACAGATGGAGCACCACCACAGCCATGTCCGGCCGTACAGTCAGTCCTCCGCCGTCCGTAAGACCTGAGCCTCCATTACCCGCCCCCGGAAACGGGTGAGCACCGTCGCCTCCACCGGTAGGACAGCCCGGTCGGCCCCCGCCGCTTCCTCCAACGACTTCCCGCCCAGCGGGAAGATGGCAATCTGGGTTCCCGGCACGTGGTACTGCTGCTTCACAATCGCCATCCCCACCAGATACCCTTCGGCGTCAATGGAGCAACTGGTGACATGGCCGATCAGTTGCCCCCTGCGATTGACCACCGGGTCGCCCGTCTGTGGGCGACGGACCCCCTTTTCGGCGACGCGGAAGCGGAGCACCTCCCGCTCCCTCGTCTCCTCCTGGGCCAGGAGCGCGTCCCGTCCGATGAAGAAGGGCTTGTGGTACTTGACATACCCGGCGAAGCCCGCCTCCAGCGGCGAGATGTTGAAAGGGCCCGCCAGTTCGTGGCCGTAGAGGGGGAGTCCCGTCTCGGTGCGGGTGGAATCCCGCGCGCCCAGCCCTGCCGGTTTGACCCCGTACCGCTCTCCAGCCTCCAGAATTTTGTCCCAGAGTGTGGGCATCTGGTCAGGGTGGACGAAGATCTCGTAGCCCCACTCCTCGCCGGTGTAGCCGGTGCGGGCGACGACGACGGGAATCCCCGCCAGGGCTCCCTCCAGCAGGTCCGTGCGGCGCAGACGGGCCAGTGCGGTGCGGAACCGGTCTCCATCGGCCAGCGCCAGCAGTGTCGGGAGCGACGCCGGGCCCTGCAGGGCCAGGTCCCGCTGCTGCAACTCCCCCGCTGACGGATCCTTCAGGTTGCGCAAGGTCGCCTGCGCCTCCACCCGCACCCACGGGCGGGTTCGGTCAATCATCACCCGTTGCTCGTTTACCGCGTTCAGCCAGTCCCAGTCCTTCTCCTCGTTGGCGGCGTTGACCACCATCAGGTAGAGATCAGCCCGGCGGCGGTAAATCATCACATCATCTATCACGTTGCCGTCGGGGTCCAGGAGGTAGCCGTAGAGGGACTGCCCGTCCTCCAGCCAGGCGACGTAGTTGGAGCAGACGGTGTCCAGGAAGACGGTAGCATGGGGGCCAGCGACCTCAAAGACGCCCATGTGGGCCACGTCAAAAAGGCCTGCCGTCTCCCGCACCGCGCGGTGTTCCTCTCCCACGGAGGTGTACCAGACCGGCATTTCCCACCCAGCGAAGGGGACCATCTTCGCGCCTAGCCGCTTGTGGGTCTCGTAGAGGGGGGTGCGCTTGATGGGGGACTGTCGTTCCTCCCAGCGCCATTCAGGGTATTGCGTATTGCGTGTTGCGCGTTCCGTGAAGGCGGACTGGCCGATGAAGTAGGGTTTGGTGAGGTCTAGTTCTGCGTCTCCGACGAGCGAGAGGGCGGGGATGTCCGGGGCTTCCTCTACCACCACCGGCCCTTCAATCTTGCGGTAGATGTCGGCTTCGTCAAAGAGGACGTAACCGTCGGAGAGAGCGCGCAGCCAGGCAGCGACACGGCTGCCATTCGCTGTGGGGACGATAAGGTAGCGGTCCCGGCCCCACTCGTCGGGCGTCTCCCGCTGGATGACTACCTTGGCGATGAGGCTGCCGTGGCGATCCAGCATGTGAGCGGCTCTGGTCTGGCCCGCCTCCAGATCGGCGATGTTGGCAGTAACCACCTGCTGGATAAATTGCCGGGCCCGCCAGCCGGTCACGCGCAGGGCGGTATTCTTCCCGGCAGGCCCGAAAGAGTAGAAATGAGGGTAGCCGGTGGGGGCGTATGCAAAGTCAATCCCGGCCTTTTCTGCCAGCTTCGCTACTCCCGCCCGCACCTCTTCCAGAACGTCCAGCTCCACCTTTCCGCGCGGGAGCGTGCCCACCAGGCCGTTATAGGCGAAGGGCCGGATGGCGCGCAGGAGTCGGGCGATGAGGTCTGCCAGGGTCTCCATATCTTCCTCGTTCAACCCCCTCTGGGTGACCCACGGGGTGCCCATGCGGATGCCCGTCGCTAATGCGGTCTGGGTGTCCCCTGGGATGGTGTTCTTATTGACAACGATGCCAGCCAGGTCCAGGATACGGGCCGCCGGTTCCCCCCACAGGACGTAGGGGCGACCCTTGCGGTCGCCCCCCTTGCGGTCGCCCCCCTTGCGGTCGCCCCCCTCGCGGTCGCCCCCCTTGCGGTCGCCCCCCTCGCGGTCGCTCACCGACTTCAGATCCACCACGAGCAAGTGGGTATCCGTGCCGCCGTAGGCCAGGCGAAGCCCACGCTTCTGAAGGGCCTCTGCAAGGGCCCTGGCGTTGGCAACAATCTGGTGCTGAAGCCGCCGGAAGTGCTCTGTCCGGGCCAGTCCAAAAGCCACGGCCATCGCCGCAAACTTGTTGACATGCGGCCCGCCTTGCTCACCGGGGAAGACGGCCATATCGATCGCCTGAGCCAGTGCCTCGTCGGTGGTGAGGATGCAGGCACCGCGCGGCCCGCAGATGGTCTTGTGGGTGGTAAAGACGGTAACATGGGCGATGCCGACAGGGTTGGGATAGGCCCCGGCAGCGGCCATCCCGGCAGTATGCGCGATGTCGGCGACGAGATAGGCTCCAACCTCGTCGGCGATGGCGCGAAAGGCACGCCAGTCGGGCGCCCAAGGGTAGGAGGTGTATCCGGCGACGATGACGCGCGGCCGGTGTTGACGGGCCAGCGCCCGGATGGCGTCGTAGTCCAGCCGCTCAGTCTTCGCGTCTACGCCATAGGAGACCCGGCGGTACCATTTCCCGGAGATATTGAACTCGGAGCCGTGGGTCAGGTGGCCGCCCTGGAAGAGGTCCATCCCCATCAGGACATCGCCGGGTCTCATGA
This sequence comes from Anaerolineae bacterium, assembly GCA_026418995.1. Classification (GTDB taxonomy): domain Bacteria; phylum Chloroflexota; class Anaerolineae; order B4-G1; family B4-G1; genus JAOAAG01. Next base: position 21,019 of record JAOAAG010000037.1, on the reverse strand, counting down.
GAGCCTGGTAGATGGCCAGGTTGGCCGCGGCGCCGGAGAGGGGCTGGACGTTAACAAAGATGTGCTCCGGGCGGACGTCGTCGTGGGCAAAGAGTGCAGCGCAGCGACGCTGGGCCAGGCACTCCACCAGATGCACATAGTCCACGCCTTTGTAGAAACGGCGGTCGGCATAGCGGCGGTAGAAGGCCAGTTGCCAGGCCACGTCCCGCAGCCGCTCCTCAGGGTCGCGGGTCATCCTCAGAGGCGGGTAGCCTTCGGCATAAACATTCTGAAACACAGAGCCAAGCGCCTGCCGGACGGCCCTGGGGGCGTAGGACTCGGAGGGGATGAGGATGAGTTTACGGGCCTGGCGCTCCTGCTCCCAGCGAATGAGGTCAGCTATGAAGGGGTCCAGGTCTTCCAGGTCAGCGCGGAAGAGAAAATCGTCGGGCATGGTCTCCTCCTGGGGTGTTCAACTGGGCTATGAACGGAGAACACGTCTCCCTGCTGATGCGACATCACGCCTGACATTGCGGAAGTATACTATCGGGGACACCGGAACGCAAGGCCAATGCACTTGCGCTGCTTTCAAGACAGAGGTATCATAACCCCCTGTGGCCCTCGGCACACGCAACACGGAATACGCAACACGCAGCACCAGGGGAGCATATGCAACCTGTTTCCTCACTCCAATCCCAACATTCTGAGCACCCGGACTGTTACCGCCGGGGAATAGCGCTCATTCTCCTCACCTTCGCCATCCTGGGCGTGCTATACAGCGTCATCGTCCCTCCCTTCGAGGCCTCCGATGAGCTATGGCATTACCCCATGGTCAAATACATCGCCGATCACTGGAGCCTGCCAGTGCAGGTACCGGGCGTAGAGACACCCTGGAGGCAGGAGGGCAGCCAGCCCCCGCTCTACTATTTCCTGATGGCCGTCGCCACGGCGTGGATTGACACCTCCGATATGGAGGCGGTGCGCTATCTGAACCCCCACGTGGATAACGGCGTCGCGACCCCCGACGGCAATATCAATCTGGTCGTGCACGATCCGGCGCGCGAGGCATTTCCCTGGCGAGGTACCATCCTGGCCCTGCACATCATTCGCTTCCTTTCTGTCCTGATGGGGGTCGGGTCGGTGTATCTGACCTACCGCATTGTCCGCCTGGTCTTGCCACTCCATCCTGAACTGGCGCTGGGCGCGGCTGCCATCCATGCCTTTACCCCCATGTTCGTCTTTATCTCCGCCTCGGTGAACAACGACAATCTGGCTGTGCTCCTGTGCAACCTGGCTGTGCTGATGATCCTCAACCTGGCCGATCTAAACACACAAAGAGCGCTGGTTTTCTATGTCGCTCTCGGGGTCGTGCTGGGCCTGGCGGCGTTGACCAAGCTCGGCTGGCCGGCTCTGGCGGTGCTCGTGGCGCTCGTGGTCACGCTACGGGCGCTGCGTTATCGTTCATGGAAGGAGTTTGTGCTCGGCGGAGTGGCGACGGCATTGCCGCTGGTATGCATTGCCGGCTGGTGGTACTGGCGTAACTTTATACTGTACGGCGACTGGCTCGGCCTTAACGTCTTCAAACTGATTCTGGGCACCCGCGAGGTGCCGGCGGACCTGGCGCAACTGTGGCGCGAGCGCCACAGCTTCGCCGCCGGCTACTGGGGTAACTTCGGTGGTCTGAATGTCCCCATGCCCTCTCTGGTCTATGGTATGCTCAATGGCTGCGCGATGTTCGCCGCCCTGGGCCTTATCCCGGCCATCGTCCGGTGGCGCAATTCCCTCCGCAAACTCCATCTTGCCCTCTGCTTTTTGTGGGGACTGGGTGTGTTTCTCCCCTGGGCGCTTTCCTGGGCACGCGACACCTGGTCCTCACAGGGCCGCCTGGTCTTCTCCGCCATCTCCACCTGGTCGCTCATGCTGGCGCTGGGAGTGGTAGGATGGTTTCCCCGAGATTCCGGCCGGCACGTCCCGTTGGGCTTTGCCCTGCTCCTGTTCGGCCTCGCGGTCATTGCGCCGTTTGCCTGGATCAGGCCGGCCTATGCTCTGCCGGAGCATCTGACACATGTGTCCATACCACATCCGCTGGAGGTAAATTTCGGGGATATACTGCGTCTGCGGGGATATGAGCTGGATACGGCGGCCGTGCAGCCCGGGGGACAGGTGCCGGTGACCCTTTACTGGGAGGCTATCGCGCCTGCCGAACGAGACTATACCGTCTTCGTCCATTTACTGGGTGAGGGAGAACTGCTCGTGGCGCAGCGGGATACCTTTCCCGGCCTGGGGCGGCTGTCCACGACCCGGCTGAAGCCAGGTTATACCTGGCGTGACCGCTATGTGCTGCAGGTACCGGATACCGCCTGGACTCCTGACGTGGCCCAGCTTGAGGTCGGCCTGTACGACCGGACGAGTGGAGCGCGGGTGCTCACCGACACCGGAGCCGACAATGTACGCTTCGGGAGGGTGGAGGTGCTCCCCAGGCCCGGCGAGTTCCCTAATCCCATCTTCATCAACTTTGGTAACAAACTGGCCCTGGTGGGGTACGAGCTGAGACAGAGGGTGGTGCGCCCGTCCGAGACGATTGAGCTGATCCTTTACTGGAAGGCTCTGCGAGCGATGGATACCGACTACACCATCTCGGTACAGGTGATAGATAGCATGTGGCGCAAGGCTGCTCAACGCGACGGTTGGCCCGTAGACGGCACGGCTCCGACCTCCACCTGGCGGCCCGGCCAGCCCATCACCGACCCGTATGCCCTGGCAGTCGCTACAGATGCCCCGCCTGGTGTATATGAGGTGCGTGTAGTCGTGTATCAGTTCCAGGAGGGGCGCATTGTCCACCTGCCCACGGTGCCGAAGGGGGGACGGATGCAGGCCACCAGCGTCACGCTCACGACCATTCGGGTGCTGCCAACGGAAAGGTAGAGATGCGCATCGGCATAGACTACACCGCGGCGGCCCGCCAGCGTGCCGGCATCGGGCGCTACACCCGCGAACTGGTGCACGCATTGCTGAGGCTGGAGAGCCCGCACCACTACGTGGTTTTCGCCGCTGTGGGAGGGCTGGAGCCGGCCCGCCGGAGGGCGTGGGCTGCACCTTTGCAGGATCACGTGGAGGTACGCGCGCTTCCCATTTCTGACGACTGGCTCGCCCGTCTCTGGCACAGGTTACGCCTGCCCCTCCCCGTAGAAGTGATCACCGGCTCGCTCGACCTGTTCTACTCACCGGACTTTGTCCTCCCGCCAACCAGTCGCGCCACGCGCACCCTCCTCACCGTCCACGACCTCTCGTTCCTCCGCTACCCGGAGGCGTTTGTCCCCGCGCTGTGTCGCTACCTGGAGCGAGTAGTGCCCCGGTCGGTGGCGCGGGCGGACCTGGTGCTGGCCGATTCTGCCCACACCCGTGCTGACCTGATCGCCCTGCTGGGAACGCCGCCCGAAAAGGTGCGCGTGCTGTACAGTGGTGTAGAGGCGCGCTTCTGCCCGCAGCCTGACGAAGGAGAACTGCAACGCCTGCAGACGCGCTACGGCGTCGGCGCCAAGCCCTACATCCTCTCCGTGGGCACACTGCAGCCGCGCAAAAACTATGTGCGCCTCATCCGGGCATTCGGCCAATTACCCGATCCCCAACTCCGACTGGTCATCGCGGGCGCACCTGGCTGGCTGTATCAGGAAGTCCTGGCCGAGGCGGAGAGATACTGCGACCGGGTGCACATCCTGGGCTTTGTTGACGACCGCGACCTGCCGGCGCTCTATCGCAACGCCGTGCTCTTCGCCTTCCCCTCCCTCTATGAGGGGTTTGGGCTGCCGGTGCTGGAAGCGATGGCCTGTGGCGTGCCTGTCGTCTGCTCGAACGCCTCCTCGCTCCCGGAGGTAGCCGGCGACGCGGCCCTGTTAGTGGACCCTCTCGATACCGACGGCCTGGCCCAGGCGATGGCGCTGGTGCTGGCCGATGCTGAGAGAAGGCAAGCGATGATCACGCGTGGATTGGCCCAGGCAGCTCAATTTACCTGGGAGCGTGCCGCCACTCAACTCAAAGCACACTTTGATTTGCTTTTAACCCCAAAACGACTATAATCGCCCACGCAACACGCAGTACGCAACACGCAGTACGCATGACCCGGAAAGGAGGCCCCCTATGGACACCACCCGCCACCTCAAGCTCTATCTGGCCGTTCTGACGGCGCTGCTGCTTACCTTTGTGCTCCTCACCCTTGTCAGCCGTCACACCCCGACGGCCCGCGCTGCGCCAGGTATCTACTACGTACTCGAGGGAAGCACCGGCTCATGCACCGCCCCCACCGATCCCTGCGGCCTTATCATTGAGGCGCTGAAACTGGCCACCTCCCCCGGCGACCAGGTGTGGGTCGCCGGGGGCACCTATACCGAAAACCTGCTCATTTCCTACGGCGTCACCCTGCTCGGAGGGTGGGACCCCTCCTTCACCGTCCGTTCTCCCATCTCCTACCCGACCGTTGTTAACGGCGGGGGAAATCACATTGTCGAGGTGACAGTTGGAGAGGGGGCGGCAGTGCTCGACGGCTTTATCTTTCGGAACGGCCGCGACGGCCTCCATATCTACGCTGGCGCCATCACCATAACCAACAACATCATCCGCGAAGTGACCAGGCAGGGCATCGAGATCGAGAGGGGCCGCGTCTGGCTGGTAGGGAATCTGATTACAGCGATAGACCGGGAAGGGATCGAGATAGACGGCGGCACAGTGGTCGTGAGAGCGAATCGGGTTTACACGACCGGCCGGCATGCCATCCTGGTAGAGAGCGGCACCACCCTCATCGAGGACAACATCATCCGTAACGTGGTGCCGGATCCCCTGGCCGATTATCACGGGATTAACATTCTCACCGGCACCCATGTGATAAGCGGGAATCAGCTCAGCACGATAGACGACCGGGGCATCCAGGTCGAGGCGGGGCGTTCTACGATCGTCGGCAACCTCATCCAGGGGACCGGCGGCGACGGCATCCGCACCGGTGTGGCCAGCACCTACGCCGAGATACGCGACAATATCGTCCGCAATGCCGGCAACGATGGCATTGACGCACGCGGCCTGTATATCACCGTGGCCGGGAACACGGTTCGCAGCCCCGCCGACCGGGGCATCAACGGCGAGAATGGGGTGCTGAATATTCTGGGCAACCTGGTGTACAACGCGGGTGGGGATGGTATACGCACCGCCAGCTCCGCCACCCGGGTTACGGTCAGCGGGAATGCCGTCTATACCGCTGAGAACGACGGGATGGATGTGCGCGGCCATTATATCTCCATCTCGCGCAACACCGTGCAGGGCAGCTTTGACAACGGTATACGCGCTGAGGGAAGCAAAACCGTTCACATTCAGGCCAATCGGATATTCAGTAGTGGTACGGGCCTGGCCATAAGGGGAAGCCCGCTCTTTACGGTGACCAACAATTTCGTCGGCCAGAGCATCACCGCCAGTATTGAGTTGAGCGGCACAAGCAGGGGCTACGTATACCATAATACGTTTGTCGGCGGCGTAAAAGCTGCTCAAGGGGTGGGATTGTACATTCTTACCCCGCTGACGCTCACTTTTTATAACAACATTGTAGCCGGCCATCAGGTGGGTCTGATATCTTCCAGGGGAGTGCGCCTGGAGGCCGCACGCACGCTACTGTGGGACAATAAGGATGGGGCGGTGTTCGGCAGTGACCCTATCGTCGCCTCGCCGCGCTTTGTAGACCCAGGTGGGCAGGACTACCACCTCCTGCCCGGCTCCCCGGCCATTGACGCCGGCGCAGATGTCGGCGTGAGGGATGATATTGACGGACATCGCCGGCCCATCGGCCGGGCGCCGGATATCGGCGCTGACGAGTTTGAGGCCGCGCTAAGTCTGAGCAAGTACACCACCCCGGCCTGGGCACAGACCGGCCGTCCCCTGAGCTACACCGTTCTCGTCACCAACACCGGTGGCGTGACGCTCACCGCGACGATCACTGATAAGCTGCCAGCAGGGGTCAGCCCCCCGGGTGTGCGCGTATGGACGGCTGAAATTCCCGCGTCCGGCGTCTGGTCTACCACGTTCACCGTTACCGTCAACCCTGCTCACACCGGCCCGCTGATCAATGTGGTGCGGGCCACAAGCGACAAGGGAGCGTCCGACAGCTTCACCCATACGCTGTCCCCTCGCCTCGCGGTGGTCAAGCTGGCCACCCCACCTGTGGTACGGCTGGGGATGCCGCTGAGCTATACCATCCTCGTGACCAATACCGGCGATTTTGTGCTCCATGCCGTCATCACCGACGAGCTGCCCGCAGGGGTCAGCCCCCCAGGCCAGCGCGTGTGGACGGCGCTCATTCCTGCGCCGGGCGGCGTCTGGTCCACCACCTTTGCTGTCATCGTTAACTCCGACCACATCGGCCCGCTGGTCAACGTAGTGCGAGCCTCAAGCGCAGAAGGGGCAACGGGGAGCTTCACTCACACGCTGGCTCCCGCCCTCTCAGTGGTCAAGCTGGCCCGTCCTCAGATAGTAAGGCCTGGCGGGCGCATCGAGTACACGCTGTTAGTCACCAACACGGGCGACTTTGACCTGCACGCTACCATTACCGACACCCTGCCGCTGCACATCACCTCCTGGGAACACGCCGGTGGGACAGGCCTTACGCCCACGGCGCCGCTCACCTGGACCGCCTTCATCACCGCGCCGGGCGGCGTCTGGAGGGAGACGGTGGTGATCACGGTCGAGGCTGATTACATCGGGCCGTTAACGAACGTGGTGGAGGTGTCGACTGAGGAAGGAGTCGAGGGGAGGTACGTTTCTGTGGCATATGCCTGGCATGCCGTGTACCTGCCGCTGGTGCTGCGCGGCTCTTAATGGGATTCGCACATTCCGCTGATACAACTGCCAGTTAAAGAAAACTCTCTATGAGGCGCTTACATGGACAGGCAACAAGACACACTCAGGGCTATGCTGTTCGATCTGGACGATACGCTGCTGGTCAACTCCATGGAAAGGTTCGTGCCGATGTACTTCCAGGCGCTCACCCGCTGGGTGGCCGATCTGATACCCCCTGAGCGGCTGATCGCTGCCCTGATGCGCGCTAGCTACGCGATGGACGCTAACGACGGCAGCGGTCCCACCAACGCCGAGGTGTTCGCCGCCGTATTCTATCCAGAGGTGGGATATAGCCAGGAGGAACTGCAACCTATCTTCGAGCGCTTCTATGCCGAGGAATTTCCCAGGCTGCGTGCTCTGACCCGCCCCATACCGGAAGCGCGTAGCCTGGTCGAATGGGCCTTTGGCCGGGGGCTACAGGTGGTGATTGCCACCAATCCGCTCTTCCCGCGCTCCGCTATCGAGCAGCGGCTGGAGTGGGCCGGGGTGCCGGTGAGCGAGTTTGATTATACGCTGATCACCTCATACGAGAATATGCACGCCACCAAAGCCCACCCGGCCTACTATCGCGAGATACTGGCATATCTGGGGCGGCAGCCAGAGGAGTGCCTGATGGTGGGCGATAGCTGGGAGTGGGATATAGCCCAGGCAGCATCGGTGGGCATACCCGGTTATTGGGTGACCGACCAGAATGCCCCCAACCTTGGCAGCATCACACTGGTGGGGAAAGGGGATCTGGCCGGGCTGTGGGAGTGGCTGAGGAAGTATTGACTACGGGCCTCACGGCGTCCGCGATGTCCAAAGCACCCGCCTGAGCGGGTGCTTTGTTTTCACCTGAATAGCGTATCCAGTCTGTGAGCCGATTCCGGGTCTTCTCTGGTGACAGGGTGGGCGTCCTGCTCCGGGGAACGCGCGCTCATCTGTATACGCACCTGGTGCAGTTCCTGGGCAAGCTGTGTAGCCAGCTCCTCCCAATGTCGTAAGCGTCGCTCGCCCTCGCCGGCAGCGCGCAGCAGCCGCACCACCGCCTCGGTCGGGTCCGGTTGAGCAGCCAGCCACTCGGCAGCCCGCCGGTGTTCGGCGTTATAGGGATTGAAGTCCAGACGGAAGGTGAACCGCATCGTAATCCCCACCACCAGGTGACGGTCACTTAGGGCAGTGACCGTCACCTTAGCTATTGCCTCTGGAACGTAGCGGGACGCTGGGCAAAACGCATAAAGCCCTCGGCATTGGCCCAGAAAGCATTCTCAAGCAGCCGGGCATGCGGGTATGTCTCCCGTATCGCGTCGTACAGGCGCGGGCCACCCCCACCGGTAACCAGGATAACGTCCAGGCTGGCGGCGGTGCCCCACAGATCGCGCGCCCGCGCGACAATCGCCGTCCTGATATCGTTGATGGCAGGCTCGACCAGCGGCCCGATCGGCACCGGCTCCCCGCGCACACGCACTTCGCCGAGCTGGATCGCTCGATCCACCTCGTGCGGCATCAGTTCCAGCATATACCTGTCATCGAGCGCCTGCTGCACCTGAGCGACCACTTTGCTCCAGCCGACGCGGGCCGAGCCGCTGAGCCGTTGCACGTAGCGCAATTCATCGGAGACGATGAAATCGGTGGTGTAGGAGCCTATGTCAATCACTCCGATGCGCCCGCGCTCGATCTCGGTGTTGACGATTTTACCGTTCTCGTTTAGCAATTCGCGGAATAGCGATCCGAATGGCTGAGGCGCGACGAAGACCGCGTCCACCGTGAGCTCGATTGCACGGTCAGCCGTGATGCGGTAGGTCCCCTCAAAGGAGCGGATGACCTCAGAGCGGTCGGCGAAAAAGTCAACCGGGAGGCCGGTCACCACGTTGAGGTGTCGCACCTCGGGCATGTGTTTGGCCAGCTCGACCAGCGCGGCCACGAAGAGCAGCTTGAAAGTGTGGTCCTGCACACGGCTGCGGTCAAAGATAGCGGACTGGATGCGGCTCTGGAGCACGGCCTGCTGACCGTAAAAGAAACGCCAGTTATCGTACCTGACCGGCCGCTCCTCTCCCCCCCGTATCAGATCCGTGCTGAAGTTAATCTCCTCAGCAGCGCCCACCACGCTGGGGAAGGAAAAGCGCAGACCGTTGGGCGCGATGCCCTTGGTGTAGCCGTAACCAATATCAACCGCCAGGATCATTGCAGACATACTCTCCCTTCTTTCGATCACCGCTGGTGAGACGCGCTCCTCCACCAGCGGTGGCGACACGCTCACTTCGCTTTCCTGTATCTCACCAGTTACTTTATCCCTCCACCCCGGGATGTATCGCCAGTAGGACGGCCCCTGAGTGCAGGGCAGGGCTTCGATACGCTCTCCAGCAAAACGCGCCTCCAGGTCCATCGGCGTGCCGGCGCTATCCTCCAGATAGTGGTAGACGCGCAACAGCATCACCTCTTTACCCGACAATGCGAGCACCCACCGTCCAGCAGTCCGATAAGCCTTCAAGTTCGGGGTATGGGCCAGCGTCTCATCCAGTTGGGCGGCTAGCCTGGCCAGTTGCTCGGTGGGAAAGATATAATGGATCGGGCGGCCACCGGGAGGGGACAGTTCCTCCAGGCTAACGTTGGGAAGCGGTTTGCCCCTGGCCACCACCGGGTAGTTGCGCGCCAGCGGCGAATCCGGCACCAGCGCCACGGCGTTCGGTCGCTCCGCGTCAATGCTCCAGCCATATGGGAGCCATGGCCATGGCTCCGCCTTGCGGAAACCGCCGCCCTTCGCCATCACCACCTGGTATAAGATGCCATCCGGGCTGACGAAAAGGGCCCCTTCAGGCAACGTGCTCGTAAGGACCCATTCCTCGTCCTGGGGAGGAGGTATGGTCTGCCCGCCCCGATGATCCATCTCTCTCCTCCGATGCTTAGTATACCCTAACCGTTATATCCAGGCAATTTCCCCAGCGCTACTTTTACATTCACCATAGCCGTGCCGCCAGGCGGGAGAGGGACAATATCCCCTTCGACCGGCTTTCCGTCCACTGTCAACGCGACCTCGTTGCCCGGCCCGACACGCTCCACGACGATGTGATACGTCACGCCACGGAACACGCGCCTGGCACTGAAGCCAGCCCAATCGGAGGGGAGCACAGGCGCGATGCGAAGCCCTTTGAAGGTGGGACGAATGCCCAGCAGCCACTGGGTGGCGGCCACGTATGCCCACGAGGCGGTGCCGGTCAGCCAGGAATTGCGGCCCATACCGTACTGGGGATGCTCCGGTCCACAGATGTTCTGGCAGTAGACATACGGCTCGACCAGATAGCGGTCGGCGTCGGTGCGTGCCAGGGGCAGAAACTGGCGGTAGTACTGGTAGGCCCGGTCACCCCATCCCAGTTTCGCCGCCGCCACGACGGCCCAGGTGTTGGCGTGGCAAAAGATACCGCCGTTTTCCTTAGCTCCGGGCGGGAAGGTACTCGTCCCCTGCACCCGGGGCAGGTAGGTATCGTAAGGCGGCCACATCAGCCGCAGCCCGAACGGCGTATTGAGCTTTTCATGGGCCTGTTCCATAGCCTGAATCTGTCGCTCCAGCCCATCCTCGCAGCCGAAGTCGCCGATCTCGCCGATGACGGCCCACGTCTGGGGGTTCAGATTGATCTTGTGGTACTGCTCCCGCTCCACGCCCACCGGGAGCCCCTCGTCGTCATATGCCCGGACGTACCAGGCTCCGTCCCAGGAGGTGCGGTTGATGATCTCGGCCATCTCCCGATGGAGGGACAGGAAACGGTCAGCCTCCTGTTCCCGGCCCAGGTGCTGACACAGTTCGGCCAGGTCCAGCATCGCCCGGCAGAACTGTTCACCGCTCCAGACACTCTCCGCCTTGCCGCTCCCATGGTCGAGGTTCATTGTATCGTCCCAATCGGAGAAGCCCAGGCGGGGAAGGCCATGTGGCCCGCGATGGGCAAGCGTGAAGTCCACTGCCCTGAGCATATGTCCCCATACCGTGTCCTCTCCGCCATCCTGATAGGGGACGTTCTCTTCCAGGTAGGCCAGGTCCCCCGTCTCCCGGAGGTAAGCACAGGTGGCGATGACCAGCCAGAGATGATCATCGCTGAACCACTGAGGCCACCCTGGGAACTCGGCGGCCAGCCCCGGCCCACCCTCGCCTGTGAGCGGGAAGACCTGATGCCAGGTGTGACCATCGCGGAACTGGAGCCGCCACAGTGTGGTCAGCGTACTGCGTGCCTGGGTAGGGAGGCTATGTACTGTGCCCAGTGTGTCCTGAGCCGAGTCGCGGGTGCCCATGCCACGCCCCAGCCCGGTATCGTAGCCGGAGACGAAACGCGACCAGTAAAGATTGGCGCGGCACTGCACCGGATTCCAGAAATTGAGCATGGCGTTCATCTCGGGATCGGGTGTCTCCACGACAAAGCAGCTCAAATACCGCTCCCAATCGGCCCGCAGCGCCTCGAAAGCCGCACGTACATGCTCCTCCTGCCGGTAGTGTGCTACGATTTCGGGGATGGAGGATCCGTCGTCCGTCACTCCCAGGATGTAGACGATCTCACTTTCCTCTCCAGGAGCCAGGAGCAGCTCGTGACAGAGCGAGCCGATGTTGTTCCCGCGCGGGGCTTCGCTGCCGGTCGGTTGTCCGCTCTCCACCACGATCGGGTTGGAGAGGTCTCTATAGCGACCGACAAAGACCTCACGGTCGGTGTCGAAGCCGAGGGGTGGCCGGCTGCTGGAGAAGAAGGTCACCGTAGGGCGGAACTGGGTCGAGGTGTAGATGATGCCGTCCTGGTAACGGCTGCGCACGATGTGCATACCCCAGTCCAGGTTGGTCTGGTCCACGACGGCATCGTAGTAGCTGAACTCGGCATAGCTGAAGGTGCGCAATCGCCTGGGGGTCGGACCAGCATTTTTCACGCGCAGTACCCACAACTCACACGGGTAAGGGGCATGCGCCAGGGGCGGCACGAAGTAGAGGAGCTCGGCAGCAATTCCCCCGTATACGCTACGGATGCGTGTGTAGCCCGCGCCATGGCGGCATTCGTAGCTCTCAAGCCGACGTTCCACTACCGGCTGCCAGGTAGGGCTCCAATAGAGGCCGCTTTCCTGATCGCGCAGATAGACGTAGCGGCCCGGCTGGTCGGCGGGGACGCCGTTATAGCGATAGCGGGTCACGCGCCGGCTGCGCGGGTCACGGTCGAAGGAATAGCCGCCGGCCGTATTCGAGATGATGCCGCCATAACGTCCCTCGCCCAGGTAATTAAGCCACGGGGTGGGAGTGTCGGGACGGGTGATGACATACTCGCGGTTGACGGGGTCGAAGTAACCGTAGGGATTCGGCGTATCGGTCATCGCAGGATACCCTCGCACGCTATTCCAATCGCTCAGACGAGCCCGAGCACGGCCCTGGCCCGGATGTCCCTGGACGAGGCACCCACCAGTATCTCGAACTCGCCCGGTTCCACCACCCACTCCCTGCGCCAGGGGTCATAGAACGCGAACGCTCTCCGCTCCAGCGTGAAATGCACGGTACGGCTCTCGCCCGGCTGCAGCGCGACCTTGGCAAAGCCCTTCAGTTCCCTGGGCGGGCGTGGCAGAGAAGCGACCCTGTCGCCAACGTACAATTGCACCACCTCCTTGCCAGCGCGGTCGCCTGTATTCCTTACCGTTACCGTGACCTCGACCGGCTCGCCAATGCGTGCCTGCTCCGGGACACGCAAATCGCTGTACTCAAACGTGGTATACGAGAGGCCAAACCCGAAGGGGAACAGCGGCTCGATCTCTTTGGCGTCGTAGTAACGGTAGCCGACAAAGATGCCCTCGCCGTAGCGCACCTCTCTGGCGCCGGGGTAATTGATGAAGGTGGGATTGTCCTGATAACGCCTGGGGATGGTAAAGGAGAGCTTGCCGGAGGGATTCACCGCCCCCAGGAGGATATTGGCCAGCGCGTTGCCCCACTCCTGGCCAGGGTAGTAGGCCAGGATCAGCGCGGGCACTTCGTCGAGCCATGGCATGCTCACCGGCGCCCCGCAGTTCAGCACGACGACAGTATTGGGATTAGCCCGTGCTACAGCCCGGATCAGCTCGTCCTGTCTGCCAGGCAGGTTCATATGCGGCCGGTCGCGGCCCTCAGACTCGTAGCCGGTGGGCATCCCGCCGAAAACGATGGCCACGTCAGAGTTCCTGGCTAACTCCGCTGCTCGCTCTATCCTGTCGTCCTCTTCTGGTCTCGGCGCGTAACCGCACAACAGGTACAGTTGTGAGAAATCCACGCTGGCCGGTTTAATGTACTCTACTACTATGTCGCGCGTCTCGCCGGCCGCGAATTCCACGAAAGCTGAGGCGGTGCTGACCGGCCAGTCAGAGCGAGAGAACGGGTCCGGGACGACGTCGAGCAGTAACTTCCCGTCCAGGTACAGACGGGCAAAGCCAGAGCTGACCAACTGAAGCTCATAACGGCCAGCTCCCGGGGCCTTCACTTGACCACTCCAGCGCACGGAGAAACGTTCCGGCGCGACCGGCTCGGGCGGGCGCAGCCACCAGAAGGCCAGATTTCTATCAAGCCGCTCCACCGCCGGTTCGCCGGCAAGCTCAGGGTTAGTAAAGTACTGGCCCCATAGGCCCTGACCTTCTCCCCGCGCCGGCACCAGGTACTCACCTTTCAGCGGGGGTAGCTCTACGTAGTTGTCGCAACCCTGTTCGTAGCCGATTTTAGCCGTATCGCTCAGCCTGGCCCGCAGCGCCTCCAGGGGACTGACGCCATAGGGCGGCTCCACGTAAGAGCTTCCGCCACCAGCGATATAACTTACAGCGGCATTAGGGCCGATGACGGCGAGAGAGGTGAGCTTACCCGCGTCAAGCGGCAGGATACCGCGCTCGTTCTTCAGCAGGGTGATGGACTCTTCAGCCAGCTCACGGGCCAGGCTCTGGTGCTCCGGCGTGTTGACGCTGCCCTCCGGCAGGGCCACCCCATCCATTCTACCTGAGCGGATGATCATTCTCAGGATACGGCGCACCGCGTTATCCACCACCTCCTTGTCCACCTGCCAGTTGCGCACGGCTTCGACCAGCAACGGGCCGTAGTACTTGGCCGGGCCGGGCATCTCGATATCCAGGCCGGCTGTCACGGACTCCACCGTTGTGTGGTTAGCGCCCCAGTCGGAGACGACAACGCCCTCGAAGCCCCACTCCTTACGCAGGATCTCGGTCAGGAGGTAGCGGTGCTGGCTGGCGTATATCCCGTTAATGCGGTTGTACGAGCACATCACTGTCCATGGCTGTGCCTCTTTTACAATGGTCTCGAAAACCGAGAGATATATCTCCCGCAGCGTGCGCTCATCCACCTCGGAGCTACCGCGGAAGCGCTCGGTTTCCTGCTCATTGCAAGCATAATGTTTGAGGGAAGCGCCGACACCACGGCTCTGCAGACCCCTGACCCAGGCCACGCCGATACGCCCGGCCAGATAGGGGTCCTCCGAGTAGGTCTCGAAGTTGCGGCCCGCCAGCGGGGTGCGGATGATATTGACACATGGGCCAAGCAAGATGTCGCAACCCATAGCGCGTGTCTCCTCCGCCAGGGCCACGCCCACTCTTTCGATCAGCTCGGGATTCCAACTGGCGGCCATGGAGACGCCGGTGGGGAAGGCCGTGGTCGGCCCCTGGGGGCGGCCGGCTTCGCTGGCGCGGACGCCATGCGGCCCATCGGTCATCACCAGCGAGGGGATGCCCAGACGCTCGATCGGGACAGTATGCCAGAAATCCAGGCCGGAGAGGAGGGAGACTTTTTCCTTCAAAGTCATTTTGCCGAGCAGTTCTTCCACGCGCTGGTCAACGGACTCGGTGCGGTTAGACATTGAGCAACCTCCGAAGAATGTAGGGGATGACAGCTTTCGTCAGGGTTGTATTTTACACCGAGAAGCGCTTTTTGTCACGCCTGCCGGGATGTTTCACAATAGGTTTGCACTTACAAACGCAAAGGCGCCTGAGAGATTGCGTGCTCTGTGCGGTGTTGCGCAGGGATTCCCATCCCTGCCAGCCTGCGTCACCGCATAGGCCTCCGCAGTGCAACCCCGTTTTTCCTGGAATTTGAACCATCCCCGCCTGCCTGCCGGCCCGTTGGCCGGAGGCACAGCGTGTCTTGCCTTCTCGCCAGGATATGGTATTATCAATGGCATCGAGAGATGTCCTTAGATCATCATTCCAGGGCGGGCCTTCATTTAAGGAGCCGCTGACGGTGTCTCGTAAAAAGTGGCTTATTGTCGGCCTCCTCGGACTGGGTGATGTATTGGCCTTATGTTTAGTGGCCGGCATCGTTCTCCGCTCGTATGCACCGGTGCCCTCCTCACCTCCTCCCACTCTGGCACAGCTCTTGCCCACAGTGGATGCGAACACGACGCGCTCGGTGCCTACCTGGACTCCCGTTCCCACCTCAACTCCCCCACCAACACCAACTCCACGTCCCACCTACACGCCCACCGCGACGGAAACGCCCTGGCCCACCTTCACCCCCTCGCCGACGCTCTCGCCCACGCCCACTGCTACACCCGTTCCACTTGCCTTTCCCCTGGCAAATCCCACCTTCGACGGGCTCGGGCTGAATTTCATCCCAGGTTGGACCATGGGCGGGTTTGTCAACTGGGCGCCCGGCCAACCTTTCGATGTGGCCAATTCTTACGCCGCTCCGAGATTCCATCAAGCCGACGACCCACGCCAGTGGATCAACGGTTCTACGCTTCAGATTGACACAGAGCCATGGGTCAAGTTACGGGCCTGGGTCTTTCAGACGGTGACCGCAACGACGGGCAGCCGGGTGCAGTTTCAAATCCGTGCCATGGGCTTCGTCAGGGATGTCGCCGGCGGCTACATTCTGAAGGCAGGTGTGGACCCCGCTGGCGGCGAGGGGTGCGATGCTGCGCATTGGGGCACGGAGCAGATCGTCAACCAGGAAGATGGGGTGATCCTGCTCAGCTCGCCGGAGGTAGTGGTTGGCGAGGAGGGACGGATCACGGTGTGCGCGTTCGCGGAGACTCAGTTTGCCCAGGTTTACCACGCTGCTTTCTTTGATGACGCCGCGCTGCTGGTGAAACCACCTGCCCACAGGTGAGGGGGTGCCAGATGCGTGGAACGCTCCCCTGCCCGCGTCAGTTGGGGATGCTGCTTGCGCTGGCCCTGGCCGGCCTGTTAACCTGCGCGGTTAACCGGGCCTTCGGCCAATCCGGCACCATCTGGGGCGGCGAATTGACCAGGGATACCACCTTCTCCCCATCCGGCAACCCCCATCTCGTGGTGCGGGAGCTGGTTGTGCCATCCGGCATCACGCTGACCATTGAGCCGGGGGTCGAGGTGCGCTTCGCTCCGGGGGTGGCGCTCCGTGTCTATGGACGGCTGCTCGCAGAGGGCACGCCCACGGCGACCATCCGTTTCACCAGGCGCGACCCCGGCACGTATTGGAGCCGCATTGTTATTGTCAACTCCCAGGCCGACAACCGCCTCGGCTATGCCGAGCTTGAGTATATGGAGGGCTTTTACGCCCAAAACAGCCGCATCCATCTGCACCACAACACCTTCCACGATCTCCGCCGGGACGCCCTGGTCAGTGACGGCGGCATGGCCATTATCCAGAGCAATCATATCTATAACGTGTCTTGCAGCGATGCCTGCGAGGGCATCCAGATACGCAATGTCCCCCACCACCTGAGGCCCCTGGTGATAGACAACCATGTCCACCACATCAAGGACGACTGTCTGGACATCAACAGCTCCTATGTGATCGTCCTGCGCAACCGTCTCCATCATTGCGGCGACAAAGGCATCTCGGTGGGGCCTCCCCATCAGCATACGCTGGCCCTGCGCCCGACCGCGCTCTCCGCGACACCGCCGGCCTCCGCTACCATTATCAACACGCTGGTCTACTCCTCCGCCATCGGCATCGCAGTGAAGGATGGCTCCTTCGCCCGCATCGTCCACACGACACTTGTTGGCAACCGCGAGGGGCTGCTGCTCGACGAGTCGCTGGACCGCCCAGGCGCGGGCGGCGGGAGCGCCCGTGTCATCAATACCATCATCTGGGGCGGCAAGTATCCTGTCCGCCTGGATCTGCAGGCCAGGCCTCCCTCTACAGTGACCATAACCCACTCAGATGTGCAGGGAGGCTGGCCGGGGAAGGGCAACCTGAATGTTGCTCCGGCGTTTGTGGGCCCGGAGGATTTCCACCTGCGCCCTGACTCACCGCTTGTGGATGCTGGCGAGGACACGGAAGTGACCACGGACCTGGACGGCAACCCTCGCCCGCGCTGGGGGGCGCCGGATATAGGGGCCTATGAGGCACAGTCTCCCTTCCTGCGCCTGACGGCCCGCGCCGGGAACAGGAGTATCCGCCTTAACTGGGAGGTGGCGGGCCATAACACTGCCCTGGCCAGCTTCGCGATCAGCACGACGGTTGAGCAAGGGGCTGCGACGGCCATCCTCCCCGGCCTCATCACCGGCATCCCTACCACGACCCGCGCCTACACCCTGACCGATCTCACCAACGGGGTCTGGTATACTGTCTCCGTCGAGGCCAGGGACGCGCAAGAAAACGTGCTGGAGCGCTCGAACTACGTTGCCGTAAGGCCAACCGAAGGCTGCACCGTTTACTTGCCGCTGGTCAGCGCGCAGCGACCACCCCCTCCCCCGCTCTACAGCCTGACGATTGATCCCGCTCATCTGGCCTGGCTCTACGCGAATTTCCGCGCTGACGAGACAGTGCCGGCGATCTTCACCTACGAGGGCACCAGCTACGAGGTGGCGGTACGCTTTCGGGGCGATACTGCCCGTTACCACCGCAAGAAGTCGTGGAAGATCCGCTTCCCGGCGGCCACTCCTTTCCAGGGACAGCGTGAGCTGAACCTGAACGCTGAGTTCCCCGACCGCTCTCTGCTCCGCGAGATGCTGGCCTACGACCTCTTCCGCCGTGTCGGCCTGCCAGCCCCGCGCACCCAATTCGTGCGCCTGGAGATCAACGGCGAGTACAAGGGGGTGTATGTGCAGGTCGAGCAGATTGACCAGCGCTTCCTGGAGCGCATCGGGTGGGACCCCAACGGTAACCTGTATAAGGGGGATTATGGGAGCAATTTCGACTGGGTGGGAGAGGGGGTTACCGCGTATGTCAAGAAGACTAACCGGGAGGATAGCAACGCTGATATCCTGGACCTGCTGCGGGTGGTGAACTTCACTTCCGATGCCGCCTTCCCTGCGGCTCTGGCTGACAGAATGGACGTGGGACGTTACCTGGATTGGTACGCTGTGCAGATTGTGCTGGGTAATTACGAGTGGGTGGAGAAGAATTATTATCTCTATCACGATCTCAAGGAGGACTGGTGGGCGTTTATACCCTGGGATCTGGACCTGACGCTGGGGCACAACTGGGGGGCGAACGGTGTCCTCGACCGTGATATAAGCTGGGATAACCCGATTGACTCCGGTACTGTGACCAGTCCAAAAGCCGATGGCAAGTGGAACAAATTGATCACCCGGGTGCTCCGTAACGAGGCGTTTCGCTTTGCCTATTGCCGTCGCCTGCGCGCATTGCTTGAGGAGGAGTTCACCGAGGCAGCGCTTTTTCCGCTCATAGATGCTCTCCATAGCTATATCGCTCCCTACGCCGAGGCGGATACGCTGAAATGGGGTAGCAATGAGGATTTCCGTAACGGCCCGGCCGAGTTGAAAACTTACATCACCAACCGGCGCGGCTGGCTGAAGGCCCAGATTCCCGTCTACTGCCCAGCCCGTGGGCCGCTGCCTGTGCTCAACGAGCTGATGCCTTACACCAGCACCGTGCTCGCCGACGAGTTCGGCGAGTATGAACCCTGGATCGAGCTGCATAACCCCGGCCTGGTCAGCTTTGATGTCGGTGGGATGAGGCTGCGGGTCATCCAGCCGGAGTCGGGGGTGCAGTCTGAGTGGGCGTTGCCCAGCGATACCATCATCCCGCCGGGAGGCTTCTTACTGATCTGGGCAGACGGCGAGCCTGCCGAAGGGCCGCTGCATACCTCCTTCCGTCTGGAGCTCGGCTGCGGCGGTGCAGGGCTCACCTCCGCCATAGTAGCCCTGCTCGATAAGCCCGTCCACGGCGGCTCGGTTGTGGAAGAAAGGGCCCTGTCACCTGGTGTCCTGTGTCACCCCCCCGGGCAGAGCATCGGGCGGCAGCCGGACGGCGCCACTTCTTGGGTTATCTTTGCCCCTCCCTACGCTACCCCTGGCTGGTCGAACCGTGGGCGGGCGCCGGTGATTACTGGAGTGGCCCACACGCCGCCCGAACCGCTCGCTGGCTGGCCGGTGACAGTCACGGCCCTCGTGCACGATCCCGATGTCTACGATGTCGTGACGAGGCCGCGGGTCTTGCTCCACTGGGCTGTAAACGGTGTGCCGCAACCCGTCCTGGTAATGCACGACGATGGCACACGCGGAGATGGTGAGCCTGGCGACGGGCTGTATGGCGCGACCCTCCCGCCGCTGGGCAATGGCGCTGTAGTGACCTACTATCTGCATACTCAGGACGCCGGTGGCCTGGCAAGCGTCGCCCCACCCCGCGCCCCCAGGCAGGCATATCGCTACGTCGCTGGATTCCAGCGCCCGTCGCTCCGGCTGAACGAACTGCTCGCCATCAACCAGAATGTGCTCGCCGATGAAGCTGGCGAATACGATGACTGGTTCGAGATACACAATTTTGGAACGTCCGCGGCCGATGTGGGCGGGATGTATCTGACCGACGCGATCGAAAACACCACCAAATGGCGGATACCCGCCGGTCTGACCATTCCTCCAGGGGGCCGGTTAGTCCTTTGGGCCGACGGTCAACCTGGGCAAGGGCCGCTTCACACGAATTTCAAGCTCGACGGAGATGGGGGACGGCTGGCCCTCTATGCCGGACGGGAGTTAGTTGACGAGGTCTACTACGGCCCGCAGACGGTAGACCGGCCCTGGGGACGCTATCCCGATAGCTGCGGGGGGTGGCGGCCGGTGCTTCCCACTCCGGGTGGGCCGAATCAGCAGCCCCCACCGGTTGTCGGCGATTTGCAGCACGGCCCGGCCGCGCCCGCTGCAGCCCAGAGCGTCCTTGTCACTGCACGCATCGTTGACGAAGGCACGGTGCTCTCAGCGACGCTTTACTACGCCGTCACCCTGCCGAGCTCCCCGGTCACCGTTACGGAGTTCCTCTCCGTTCCGATGCGTTCTGCCGGTGAGCACCTGTACGCGGCTGTGCTTCCGCCCCAGCCGGATGGGGTGGCCGTCTCCTACTACGTGCAGGCTGAGGACGAGCTGGGGGGAGTAGCGATTCACCCGCGCGCCGCCCCGACCGTTACCTACGGCTACTCCGTCGGCTACAGGCCACCCCCTCTGGTGATAAACGAGTTCCTTGCCGCCAACAGGACGGTCAACGCGGACGAACGGGGGGAGTACGACGACTGGATTGAGCTGTACAATGCCGGCAAAGAGCCCCTCGACATCGGCGGGATGTACCTGACCGACGATCTGGGCCGTCCGAACAAATGGCGCATCCCCGACGGCACCGTTGTGCCGGCGGGTGGCTTTGTGCTCATCTGGGCGGACGATGATGAGGAACAGGGACCGCTCCATACGAGCTTCAAACTGGAACGGCTGGGCGAGGAGATCGGCCTTTTCACGCTTGCCTTGCCCGCGCCTAGTTACTTGCCGGTTGATCGCATGGTCTACGGCCCGCAACTCACCGATGTGTCGTGGGGGCGCGTACCCGATGGCGGTGCGCTCTGGCGCGCGCTGGCCCCTCCGACGCCGGGGACAAACAACCGATAGACCGGCAAGCGCTGACTGCTGGTGAGGCTTTAAGCTGGAAGCCAGGACAACGACGAGTCTTCGCAACGGACAGCAGCGGACACACGATCATGCGACAAGCGGCGACGGTGTCACCGATTGATGCGTGACCTGGACAGGCCAGGCGGTTACTGCGGATAGCTGGGAAGTGTGAAATAGAAGGCAGCGCCCTCTCCCACAGCCGCCTCCGCCCAGATGCGTCCCCCGTGCCGGGCGATGATGCGCTGTACCGTGGCCAGGCCGATGCCGGTGCCGGGGAATTCGCTTGCGCTGTGCAAACGCTGGAAGGGGGCGAAGAGTTTATCGGCATAGGAAATATCGAAACCCACGCCGTTGTCCCGCACAAAGTATATCCTGTCTCTTATACACATCT
>JAOAAG010000008.1 GCA_026418995.1 Anaerolineae bacterium | reverse complement strand
TCGTGGGCTCGGAGATGTGTATAAGAGACAGGCGCCGCTATGTACCAGGGCTCAGGCCCAGGCTACGCTTCCCCGGGAGGCGGACCTTCCGGCAGGGGCGATGAGGATGTGGTCGAGGGAGAGTTCAGCGAGGCATAGCTCTTTATTGAACCTCCCGCAGGTGGAGAACCTGCAGGAGGTAGTATCAAGTAGCGATGGCGGAACGACAGCGCGATTACTACGAAGTTCTGGGGGTGGATCGCTCGGCGACCCAGGAGGAGATCAAGCGGGCTTACCGCAGGCTGGCGCGCCAGTGTCATCCCGATGTTTGTGACGAACCGGATGCCGAGGCGCGTTTCAAGGAGATCAACGAGGCCTACCAGGTACTCTCCGATCCCGAGAAGCGCGCCATGTATGATCGCTTCGGCCATGCCGGCCCGGGGGCTATGGGCTACGGTTTCGACTTCGGTTTCCGCGATCCGTTCGAGATCTTCGAGGAGGTCTTCGGGACGGGCTTCGGATTCCGCACGACTTCGCGCGGCCCGCGCCGTGGCGCCGACCTGCGCTATGACCTGCGCCTGACCTTCGAGGAGGCCGTCTTTGGGTGTGAAAAAGAGATTGAGGTGATGCGCTACGAGGTCTGCCCTTATTGCAAGGGCAGTGGCGCCGAGCCGGGCACCACCCCTGTACGCTGCTCCGAGTGCAACGGCACCGGCCAGGTGCGGCGGGTACAGCGCTCCATCCTGGGTTCCTTTGTCAATATCACCACCTGCCCGGCGTGCCACGGCGAGGGAGAGACTATTCCCATCCCCTGCACCAAATGCGGCGGTGCGCGGCGCGTCTACATGGCCCGCAAACTCTCTGTGACTATTCCCCCCGGCGTGGACAACGGAACGCAGATTCGGCTGGGAGGCGAGGGAGAGATCGGGCAACGGGGTGGCCCGCGCGGCAATCTCTATGTGGTGCTGGAAGTCGAGCCGCATCCCATCTTCCAGCGACGTGGCGATGACATCCTGGTCGAGCTCGACATCAACGTGGCTCAGGCCGCGCTGGGTGCCCAGGTCAAAGTCCCCACGCTGGAGGGTGAGGAGGAGATTACCATCGCTCCAGGAACGCAGAGCGATACCATTATCCGCCTGCGCAACAAAGGGGTGCCGCGCCTTAAGAGAAATGGCCGGGGTGACCAACTGGTGCTCGTGCGGGTCGTTGTCCCGACCAGGCTGACCAAAGAGCAGAAGCGCCTCTTCCAGGAGCTGGAGAAGACGTTGGAACCGGCGCAGGTGCGGAAGGAAAAACAGGGCTTTCTGGACGAGCTGCGAGAATTATTCGGCCTGTAAAACGCGGAAGCGAGGGAAAATCGCGCTATGACTTCAAGGGAACCCGTCGCAGTAGCTATCATCGGCTGTGGGGGTATGGCTCGCTGGCATATTCGCAGTATGCTCAAGCAGCAGGCAACGACCCATATCGCAGTGGTGTGCGAGCCGTCGCCGGAGGCCTACGAGGCGACGGCACAATTGTTCCATGACGCCGGACTGAAACCGCCGCCCAATCAACCTGACCTCTCCCGCTTACTGGCCGATTATGCTGGCCGTCTGGACGCCGCTTTTATCGTCACACCCCACGCCTATCATTACGAGCAGGCCAGGCAGTGCCTCGAGGCTGGGCTTGATGTGTTGCTCGAGAAGCCGATGGTGATGAACGAAGCCGAAGCGCGCAGCCTGATCGAGACTCGTGATCGCACGGGGCGGTTGCTGGTGGTGGCTTTTCAGGGCAGCCTCTCGCCGCAGATTCGCACGGCCGTCGCATGGCTGCGCTCAGGCGAGCTGGGAGAGTTGCTCAGTGTCAGCGCCACGGTGTGGCAGGAGTGGGGACCTCTGACCGAAGGCACCTGGCGGCAGCAACCGGAGCTCTCCGGCGGTGGCTTCCTGTTCGATACCGGCGCACATATGCTCAACACTGTAGCTGACCTGGCCGGCGAGGACTTTGTTGAGGTGGCTGCCTGGCTGGATAACCATGGCCGGCCTGTGGACACGCTGGCCGCGGTCATCGGGCGGCTTCGCTCGGGTGCGCTGGTGACCTTGCATGGCTGCGGCGAAGCCTCCTCCTGTGCCTCCGAGATTTACGTGTTTTGCACGAAGGCCGTTCTGCGCACTGGCATCTGGGGAGAGCGGCTGGAGATTCAGCGTCGCGGGCGTAAGCGGCTGCGCCGGGTGCATGTACCGCCGTCACTGGGCGTATGGGAACAGTTCCTGGCCGTGCGCGAGGGCCGGATTCCCAATCCATGTCCCCCAGAGGTCGGCCTGCGGATGGCGCGGCTGTGGGACGCGATCAGGGCCTCGGCGGCGCAGGGCGGCAAGCCGGTCCAATGTGCCTGAGATGGAGTGGCTTGAGGTCAGTGTCACAACAGGCTATGAGGCTGCGGAAGCCGTCGCCGATCTCCTCTCCCGGTACGCCTATCGCGGCGTGGCGATCGAGACCGGCCCCCAGGGATGGGAGGAGGAACAGGTCATCGTAAAAGCCTACCTCCCCGCTGATGAGCTTCCTTTCGCACACCGACAGCGCATTGAGGAGGCACTGGGACATCTCAACCAGATTCTTCCGGTCTCTGCCCCTGTCTTTCGCACCATCGCGGAGCAGGACTGGGCTGAGGCCTGGAAGGAACGGCTGACCGTTATGCACATCGGTCGCCGCATTGTGGTGTGCCCCTCCTGGCTCACCTACGAACCGGCCCCTGACGAGGTCGTGATCCGTCTGGACCCGGGGATGGCTTTCGGCTCGGGGCTCCACCCGTCCACCAGGTTGTGCCTGATGAAGCTGGAGGAGCTGGTGCGGCCGGGGGCCAGGGTGCTCGATATGGGCACCGGTTCCGGCATTCTGGCCATAGCCGCAGCCCGGTTGGGCGCCGGTCAGGTCCTGGCCGTAGACAACGATCCGGTGGCCGTGAGGGTGGCCCGCGAGAACGTGGCGGCTAACGGGGTAAGGGAACTGGTCCGGGTAGTCCGGGGGTCACTTGCCGAGGCGCAGGGTGAGTACGACGTGATTGTCGTCAACATCCTCGTCAACGTGATTGTGGAAATGATCCAGGGTGGGCTGGCGGACAGGGTGCTCCCTGGAGGCGCCTTCATCGCCGCCGGGCTGATCCTGGGGCAGGAGGGCGAGGTCAGCACGGCGCTGGCGCAGAAAGGGCTGCTGGTAGTGGAAAAGGACCAGATCGAGGACTGGGTGTGCCTGGTGGCAAAAAGCAGGGACGTTTTCCCTGACAAAGGATGAGCCTGCGCCGCCTCTTGTCGGGCAGCGCAGGCCTTTCTTGCGCTACAGGCGCAACACCTCTCCTCCGACCAGGCCGATAAGCAATGGGGCAGACGGCGCCAGGCCGCAGGGTGCCAGGGCAGTCGTAATGCCCCGGTCAATGCTCACCCCTCCCTTCCACGGTGCCCATGTCTCCCCCCCGTCAGCCGAGAACAGCAGCTCGGAGCCGACCACTGCCAGTATCTCCGGGCGCGTAGGGAACTCCGGCGAGAGCAGGATGCAGTTCACCGACTCCCCGATGATTCCCTCTCCCAGGCGTGTCCAGGTTTTTCCCCGGTCGGTGGAGCGATACAGCCCCTGCGACTCCGTGCCTGCAAAGAGGATGCCCGAGGTAGGATAGTCGGGAGAGAGGGCCAGGGAGAGCACCGGTGCCAGCTCGCCTGGAAAATCAATCTCCCGCCAGGCCCGTCCCCCGTTAGTGCTGCGGAAAATCCCGCTGTCCGTGCCCGCGAAGACCGTCTCGTCTTCAGCAAAGCCTGGCGATACCGCCAGGCAGAGAATGCTCAGGTCCAACAGGCCGAAGTTCCATGCAGCCCAGTGGGTGCCGCGATCGGCGGAGCGGAACACTCCATCCTCCATCGTTCCGGCAAACAGGGTGCCATCATTGGCGAAGTCAGGGGAGATCGCCAGCGCGGAGATCAGCGGTGGAGGAGTGCGGAACACCGATGCACTCCAATGCTCTCCCCCGTCGGATGAACACATCACACCGCCCATGACGCCCCCAAACACCCGGCGGTCGGAGCGGAAGTCCGGCGAAACAATGACTGCCATCGTCGCCAGTGGCTCTTCCAGGTTTAACGAAGCGTAGGCGTTGTGCCAGGTAAGGCCTCCATCATCAGAACGGTACAGGCCGCTGCTGCGCGCGGCAAAGCACACCCCGTCACTGGCGAAATCGGGGGAAGCCGCCAGTGCATACACGATGTCTTCTTCAACCATCACCTTCGCTTCTGCGTCGTTTACTGCCATCGGGATCTCTCCTTAAGTTATGGGTTGACGGCCTGAGGTGGGTTCTTACGATGGACGAGCACATCAATGGTCAAAGCCAATGCTGCGCTGGAGACTGCACTGTGTACTGCTTCCTTCTGGACACTGAGTGCGTCGAAGATACCTGCCTCCGCCATGTTAACGACCTTGCCGGAACGGACATCGAAACCGTAGCCGGGGCCGGCCAGTTTGATCTCTGCCATGATCTCGCTGGCGTCATGTCCGGCGTTGCGGATGATCGTGCGCATTGGTTCCTCCATAGCCCTGGCGAGGATGCGGTAAGCGGCGCGCCGGTCCACCTCCGTGCTCTCGGCGGCGATCTGCTGTAGCACTGGCTTGCAGGATAGCAGCGCGACACCGCCGCCAGGCACAACACCCTCACTTATCACTCCGCGTACGGCCTCGGCCGTGCGCTCGGCCAGCTCCTTACGCGCATTCACGTCTATCTCGCTCAATCCCCCAACATACAGCGTAGCCGACCCTCCCAACAACTTGCCGATGCGTTTCTGGATGTTCTTACGGTCGTTCTTGTCCTCAACGCGGCTGAAGGCGAGGCGCAGGTCGGCGATGTGTCTCCGCAGCACCCGGGGGTCGCCCTTGCCACCGACGATGCCGAAGTTGAAGCGGTCCGCCCAGGCGCGCCGAGCCCGCCCCAGGTCATCCAGTTGTACCTGGGTGACGCTCTGTCCTGCTACTCTGGTGTAGTATTTCCCCCCGGTCAAAATGGCCATATCCTCCAGCGCTGCCGACCGGTCGTAGCTCTGCAGCCCGGGGACCTTCACAGCGATCACATGGAACTTTGAGGGGTCTTTGCTCGCAGCCAGCAGAAGCCCTACGCACCTGTCGGAGAGCTTGGAGGCGACCAGGACGAGTGGCGAAGCTCTGGCTTCCACTGCCTTGCGGAGCAGCGGCATCAACTGATAGGGGTCCTCCAGCTCAAAGTCGCTGATCATAATATAGGCGTTCTCCAGCTCCACCCTCAGGGTGGAGGGATCAAGCATCTGGCGCGCGTGGACGCCACTGTTATCCCAGTACATCCCCTCGACGTACTCCCGCTCCAGCGCTCTGCCGCGCCCCGAGCGGATCTCCAGACGCCCGTGTTCGCCTATGATATCGAAGATCTCGCCCAGCAGTCTGGCCAGCGGCGGATCGTGGCAGATGGACTCGGCGATCTGTGCGATGTGCTCCTTCCCTTCCACCGGCCTGGCCATAGTGGACAACTGGTCCACTATGACGCGCAGGCCCTCTTCCAGATAGCGGCTGAGCAGCATGGCATTCCCGCCGGAAGTAATGTAGTGCACCCCCTGATCATAGAGCGAGCGGAAGAGCACGGCAGCCGTCGCCGTGCCGTCGCCAACCTTTTCACGGAGGCTCCACAGCATCTGGCGCACGAACATGGCGCCCATATCCTCATCCCGGTCGGCGATCTGGATGATGCGCCGTGCGATAGTGCCTCCATCATCGAGGAACTCCGGTAGCTTGGTGCGGGAACTGATAGGTTCAAGCGCTACCAGCCGCGGCAATGCCCCCAGCGTCGGGCTGACGGCATTCACCATCTTGTGGATACCTTTTTGCATACGCCGGTATGTCGCCGGCTGAAAGACTACACGTCTGGTGCGAGATGTTTTCATTGAACCCCCATGCCTCCTGCGGCTAAAGTTTATTCCCCCAGAAAGTGATATTATACCAGGTGGCGGTCATTTTCGGAAGTGACCGTCACCCTCCCTGATTTTGTCGCGACATATGGCCTTTGAAAAGCCCTGTGAGACTATCGCCTCTGCTTGTACTCCGTCTTCTCCTGTGCTATAATCACACACAAGAGTGAACACCGCACGGGGAAGCCTTCCCAGGCTGCGGCAGGCTGGAAGGCCTGCCGTATGGTTTTTGTAATGGCATCAGTTGCTGGAAAGGAGCGCTATGGCCCCCGCGCGCTTGCGCCGTCTGGATACCTGGCTTCCCCTCGGCCTGGGAGGTCTCCTCACCATCCTGCTCCTGACCCTCGTGTTGCTTGTGGGGAGGGAATGGGCACAGGCTGGCGAGTTCCAGGTGTTCTTCACCCCCGCTGCCATTGGCTACCTCACCCAGCTCACGCTGGCGCTGGTGATCACGGGCTATTTCGGGCGTCGCACCGCTGTCTCCTGGAGGCAGGGTGATAAGGAGACACCCGTTGCCTGGCTGACCGCCTTTTTCGCCTCCGCTGTTCTGGTGATGCTGCTGTTCTTTCTGGACGCGGCACTGGCGCCTACACCACGTCTTTATGCCGTGTATCTGGAAAATACAGCCGTTGGCCTGTTCCTGACCTTGCTCACTCAGTTTGCTTACCGTTTTCCCCGCCTCTATCCGCAGCGCATATGGGAGGCCCATATCGTGCTGCTGGTAGACCTCCTCTATGTACTCTGGGAGGCCGGGTTTGCCGTATACCGCGGGTGGCTGTTGCTCCAGGACAGTTATGTCATATACCGATCCATTGCCCTTGACCGTGCCCTGGTCGTGTGTTTTGCGTTGGTGCCGCTGGCATTCCTGCGCCAGACTGTCGCGGCTTCAAGGGCAGAGCGGGAGCCGCCCGGTGTGCTGTACCGTTTGGGCCCAGGTCATCTGCTGCGGCCTCAGGGACGGGCGGCACAGGCGGTGCGTGCATTCGCGCTCGTTTTTTTGATCCCCGTGATGTTGAGCCTGGTCAATATCTGGCGCGCTACGTTTGCCATCTCACCGGTAGTATTCCAATCGAGTATGTCGGCTGGCATCCTCCTCACCCAGTTCCTGTTCGCTATGGTGTACCTCAATGCCGTCCCAGAGATGGCGTCGTTCCAGGTGCGCCTGGTGGGGATCACCCTGGTGATGGTGCTGGCGGTGTTCGGCGCGGTTGGCTGGGTGATGACGCCTCCCTATGCGGCGGTCTACCGGCCCGCGCTGGCTGATCGGCGGACGCTGCGTTTCACGCCCAACGCGGCCGGCGGCTATGACGTAACGCCGGTCGCATTCCACTTCGATGCTGATATGGGTGATGCGCTGGAGTTCACAGACTCTATGGGGGCAGGTGCGCCGTGGGAGGAAGTGGCGGAGATTCCCTTCACGTTCCCGTTCTACGGGGAGACGGCCCAGACAATCTGGGTGATGTACAGCGGTGTTGTGAGCATGAACCGGCCACTGAACTATCCGAGCATGGAATATCGCTACGCGGCGACGCCAGCGATATTCCCGCTGTTCGTGCCTCTAAAGCCGGAAGCTGGCGCGGGGGTGTTTGCCAGGCGCGAAGCGGAGCGCCTGACGATCACCTGGTACCGTATGGTGGCGGCTCACCACCCCGGGGTGACGTTCACGTTCCAGTTGGTGCTGTACCGGGATGGCGTCTTCGAGGTCACGATCAACGGCCTGCCCGCGCTGCCTTATCAGCCAGACGCCGGCCCGTTTCATAATGTCTGGGTAATGGGCGCTGTGCCGGGAAGGGCCGGCCTGCGGCCCGAGATGGTAAATTTTACCGACCTGCCGCTGGCCGGTGGGCCGCGTGGCATCGTGCAGGACCATTATCTCGAATTCCGGCTTTACGTGCACCGATTACTCCTTCCCTTGGCGGTCCTGATCCTGGTGAGCAGCGTGTTTGTCGTCGTGGGCTTTCCGATCGCTTTCTACTTGAATCTTATTCGTCCACTGAACGTGCTGCTGGAGGGGGTCAGGCGGGTCAATGCGGGCGATCTGGAGACCATCATACCGGTGCAGTACTATGACGAGATTGGCTTTCTGACCCGGGCATTTAACAGCATGGTGGCGCAATTGCGTGTACTGGTCGGAGGGCTGGAAGCACAGGTCGCCCTGCGCACGCAGCAATTGACCGATCAGAACATCGAGCTGGTACAGGCCAGAGATGCTGCCGAGGCCGCCAGCCGTGCCAAGAGCACCTTCCTGGCTAACGTCAGCCACGAACTGCGCACACCGCTCACGGCCATTATCGGTTTTTCAGAGCTGCTGGCCAGCGATCCCCAGGCAACGGCCGGCCAGAAGGAAAGCCTCGGCATTATCAGCCGCGGTGGCGAGCACTTGCTCACGCTGATCAACGATGTCTTGACCATGGCCAGGATCGAGGCGGGCCGCACGGTGCTCCAGGAGAATGCTTTTGACCTGTTTAGGACACTCTACGGACTGGAAGAGATGTTTCGTCTGCGCGCTGCTGAGAAAGGCCTTATGCTGCTTCTCGACTGCGCCCCCGACATACCCCGGTACGTCGTAGCTGATGAGGGGAAGTTGCGTCAGATTCTCATTAACCTGCTCGGTAACGCCGTCAAATTCACCAGGGAAGGTAGCGTCAGGCTGCGTGTCTCCCTGTCGCCCACTGCGGAGTACATGCCTGCCGACTCTGTACTGCGTATGCTGCGTTTCGAGGTTCAGGACACTGGCCCCGGCATTCCTCCGAGCGAGCTGGGGAGCATTTTCGAGCCGTTCGTCCGGTCCAGCGACACCTCGGTAGAAGAAGGCACTGGCCTCGGTCTGGCTATCAGCCGGGAATTTGCCCATACGATGGGCGGGGAGTTGACGGCCGCAAACGTGGGCGGCGAGCCAGGGCATGGCGCGCTCTTCACACTGGAGTTGCCGGTGCGGTTGGCGAACGAGCAGGAGATCGCCAAACTGTCCAGCCCGACCCAGGGACAGAAGGTGCGGCTTGCGCCAGCCCAGCGTGGTCCTGACGGCACCCCCTATCGCCTGTTGATCGCTGATGATGTGCGCGAGACCCGTGAGGTACTGGTCAACTTGCTTGGCCAACTGGGGTTTGAAGTGCGCGCGGTGATCAACGGCCGGGAGGCGATTGAGATGTGGCGAGAATGGCGGCCGCACCTGATCTGGATGGACATGCGCATGCCGGTGGTGGACGGGTATGAGGCTGTGCGGCACATCCGGGCAGCGCCTGGGGGCCGTGAAGTGGTCATCGCAGGGATGACAGCCAGCCCCTTTGACGAAGACCGTCAGCGGATGCTGGTGGCGGGATGTGATACGGTCGTGCGCAAACCGTTCCGTCAGCAAGAGATCGAAGAGGTGACGGGCAGGCTGCTGGGAATGCGGTTTGCCTCTGAGGGGGACGCACAGCCGGGAGCAGGCGAGCCACCTGCGCCACTCGATCTGACCGGCCTGCCGGCCGACTGGGTAGCTGCCCTGCGCCAGGCTGCAATAGAGGCAGATCACGACGGGATCCTGGCCCTGGCTGAAAGTATCCGTGAGCAGCGGCCGGCGCTGGCGGCCGCGCTCGTGACCATAGCAGGCGACTATAACTACGAGGCCATCCTTGAGGCTGCCGGGGGTGAGCGATGAACACCTCTGAGGTGCATGGTGACATTCTGATCGTGGATGACATGCCAGCAAACCTGCGGCTGTTAGCGCAGATACTGACCGAGCATGGCTACAAGGTGCGTCCTGTGCGCAGCGGCCATCACGCGCTTAAAGCAGCACAGGCCGCGCCGCCCGACCTGATTCTGCTGGACATCGTGATGCCAGATATGGACGGCTACGAGGTCTGCCAGCACCTCAAGGCTGATGAGCGCACGCGTGACATTCCCATTCTATTTATCAGCGCGTTGGGTGAGACCGAAGACAAGGTGCGCGCGTTCGCCGCTGGGGGAGTGGACTATGTCCCCAAGCCGTTCCAGCCCGCGGAGGTGCTGGCCCGTGTCCGCACCCACCTGGCGCTGCGCAACCTGACCCGGCAATTGCAGGAAGCGAATGCCGAATTAGCGCGACGGGTCCAGGAACTCCAGGAGCGCAACGAGGAACTGGATGCCTTCGCCCATACCGTTGCCCACGACATCAAAAGCCCGCTCACGATCATCGCCGGGTATGCTGAGCTGCTGGATGATGGTGTGCCCGAAAGTACCCGCAAGGAGTATCTACAGATACTGCGGCACGGGGCTAACAGGCTGGTCAATATTGTGGACGGATTGCTCTTGCTGGCCAGCGTGCGCAAGCTGGAGATACTCCCGGAGCCGCTGGATATGGAGCGCATTGTGAATGATGCGTGCGCACGCCTGGCTCACGTCATCCAGGAATATCAGGCCGAGATCGTACGGCCGCCACAGTGGCCGGCAGCGGTGGGCTACGCGCCGTGGGTAGAAGAGGTGTGGGTGAATTATATCAGCAACGGGTGCAAGTATGGGGGCACACCCCCGCGCCTGGAGCTGGGGTATTCGATGCTGGGAGCTGAAGCCGAAATCACATTCTGGGTTCGGGACAACGGCGACGGTATTTCGCCTGACGATCAGGCGCGCCTGTTTGTGCCTTTCACGCGGCTTAATCAGGTGAGTGTGAAGGGGCATGGGCTGGGGCTTTCGATCGTGCGTCGCATCGTCGAGAAACTGGGAGGCCGGGTCGGCGTGGAAAGCGCAGGTGTGCCCGGCGAGGGCAGCCTGTTCTACTTTACCCTGCCCGCTGCCCCCAGTGCCGATAATGGATGGGTCACCGGCAGCTCACATCGCATGGGCATGCCGGTTCCGTAGACGCTCATACGCTCTCACAGCCCATATCCGGGCGTTTCCCTGGTTTGCTCCTCCTGCGCTGGCTGACTCTCTTCACGCGCGGCCTCCTCGCTGGCGCAAGCCGATGGTCACAGTACGGCCACTCTCATCCAGAGCTCGGTATTGTTGTCCCCACCGGAATGGGTTGTCACAAACGGGTGAAGCATCATGATGAGCGATCTCGTCCGTGTATACTGTCTGGGACCTGTCTCTTATACACATCT
>JAOAAG010000006.1 GCA_026418995.1 Anaerolineae bacterium | reverse complement strand
AGATGTGTATAAGAGACAGATACGCAGTAAAGAGGGATGTGCTGCGACACGTGCCGAGAGCTCCCAGTACCAGCCTGGCAAGAGTGAGTCGAAGTTGTTGGCCGAGGCTAGACCGTCCAGCATCGCTGTGTTGGGCAGGAGTATCTCGTGCATCTGGCTCCAGTAACTCACGTCGCGCGGACCAAACCTATCGAAGGCCAGGTAGCTAAACCTGACCCTGTACTCCGCATCGCGGTCACTGCCGGGATTGGCCGGATCAATCGGCCAGTAAATCCGCTCTGGCCCCGGCCCTTCGGACAGGGCAGCGGCTATCTCAGAAGTGGTATGGTACAGAGAACGTGCGATCGTTGGGATGAGCGGCCAGCCAGCCAGGAGCAGGTCCAGCGCGATCAATCCCAGGACGGCCCCTCGCCACCAGGCCCGATCGCGTCTTAGCAGCGCCAGTGCTCCTATGGCGATCAGCGTGGCCCCCAGTCTGATGACGGCCGGGCTGAAAGTGGCCGGCATACCAGGTACCACCACACGGGCAGCCGCTCCGCCCACAAGCATGGCCAGTCCCCCCACAATAGCCCATGTACCATAACGCCTGCCCTGCCCGCCGATAGGCCAGCGCTCTGCACCCAGTGCGGCCAGGGCGCCCAGAGCTATGGTGACCACGGCTAGCCAGCGGGCAGGCGCCTGGAACCAGTCAAACGTGGGCAGGTAGCGAAAGAGCAGCGGGAAGAGAGGGGTATTCTTACCCAGCGCCAGCGTCAGCGCGATCAACGCGATGCCAGTCCAAAACGCGCTCTCGCCCCGCCGCGCACTCCGGCCCACCACAGCCCATAGCGCCAGAAGTAACGGCAATAGCCCTACATACCCGGCGTCCTCCCAGTACGTGGCATAGCCCCAGTAATCGCCCTGACCCGGGTTGCCGAAAAAATGAGGAGCGACGAGGGTGATGAGCCGCCAAGGCCAGAAGGAATAGGTCATTGCCAGATCGTACCTCACCCCGCCTGAGCGCTGCGAGAGGAGCATCAGCTCAGCAGTGGGCAGGAGCTGTACCGCTGCCAGCCCTATCCCCAGCACAACCGCGAGAGCAAATGCCGGGATAGTGCCCATCTCCCCTCTCTGGCGCACCGCCCTGAAGATCACATACGCCAGCAGCAAGACTCCTCCGTAGAATGCTGTCTGGGCGTGACCTGCCAGCAAGCCCATCCCCAGAGCCAGGCCCATCCTGAGCAGCTCGCGCCTGCCTCTACGTTGCAGCAATTCCTCAGCACACCACAGCCATACGGGAAGCCAGGGGAAGGTGCAAACAATGCTGGGGAACAGAGCTACCCGCGCCACCAGGAAACCGCTCCCGGCGACAGCCAGTGCTCCGATGGAGGAGGAGAACGGAGATAACCCCACAGCCCGCCCCCAGCGGTACATACCCCAGCCGGCCAGGAGCAAGTGCAGGGCCGTCAGCCAGACCAGGGCTACCTCTGCCGGCAGAAGCAGGTAGAGCAGGTTGGGGGGATAGAAGACGGCGGTCTGATAATTGGCGGCCAGCGGCGCCCCGCAACCGACGAGTGGATTCCACAGCGGCACGTGGCCTGCGCGCCACATGGAGGCCGCCTGGCGTAACCAGGGTATGAACTGGAGAAGAGGCGTGCCCCAGAAAAAAGTCTCGCCGGCGAAAAGCGGTCGCCAGAGCAACAGCACAACGAACAGTGTAATGACCAGGGCGCAAAGGCGTGATTCTGTGGTGGGTTTTAGCATATGTTCCGCACTAGCGTATTGTCGCTGCGCAAGCCATACTCCCAGGTGAATGTGTCGGCCCGGACGATCACCGTCTCCGTCACCTATGCAATCAGGTCAACATGCTGCAAACAGGCGCTCAACTGCGCTTCCAACTCACGAACGCCAATCGTCTTCGCGCTCACTGTTCCTTTTCCCCTTCCCCTTGCTTGTAGTCACCATTATACAGCAAAAAGGTCACAGCGGGCAGGCCGTCGCAGTTTACTCCACCATAAAGATAGCATATTCCCCCACCTCATACACGGCTCGCAGGTAAGAAGCGGTGTGCGGATCAAAGCCCCCCAGCTTCCGTTCCTCCGGCCCCCAGAAGATGTAATCCACTCCGTATTCCTCGAGCAATGTCTTTCTCCAACTGTCATCCGTTTCCCTGGCGAAGAATTGGGCGACCATCGCCTCCTTGCGGCTGAATTCCACCGTCTCGAAGCTGTGCCCCAGGAAAGCCCGTGCCAGCATCCGTGCTGGCAGGTAGTTGCCAGTGTTATAGGAGCAAAGGATCACATCGTCGGCCTGGACCCGGTTGGCCAGCCAGTCAAGTGCCGCGATCTCGGCACTTTCCCGAAAGGTGAGAGGGGGACGGGTCATCACCATCATACTGCTGCCGACGAGGATAAACAAGCTTGTGGGAATCGTCGTCACCGCCATGAGCACCGCCAGCGGACGCCATCCATGCCTGGTGAGCTGAAGCGCGCCCATTGCAGCGAGCAGCATCAGGGGCACCTGCACGCCCTCGACCAGACGCCGCTGCAGGTTAAAAGGGAGATAGAGCACCAGCGGCACCACACCCACCCACACCAGCGCTGTCCACAGCCTGT
>JAOAAG010000004.1 GCA_026418995.1 Anaerolineae bacterium | reverse complement strand
CCGTAGGGCAACGCGGCCACCGCCCAGTTGAACTGTTCCTCCAGCCCGGGGAAGTTCCACCATCCCCAACCGCCGGTCAGGTGCATAGCGACCTTGCCGCTCTCGAAGAGGCCACCACCTGCGCTCAGCGCGTCCGCCTGGGCCGGGTCGGGCATATAGTGATACTTCCACACAATGTCCTGGCGCGCCTGGAAGGCCTTAATCGCGGCCTCGGAATCGAGATAGGCTTCCTCGGCGAAGCCGGTCTTATAGGCGCTGTCGGGATAGAGGTCCTGGCCCCACAACCAGGCATAGGCATCGTTGGGCCAGAAGCCCAGGTTGCAGCCAAACACGGTCGTCGCCGGATCGCCCGTGTCTTTGGTCAACTGTTTGCACTTTTCGAGAAAGGCATCCCAGGTCCAGGAAGTGTCATCCCAGTCAGTGGGCGGATAGGCCACGCCCGCAGCATCAAACAGGTCCTTGTTATAGAAAACAAAGGAGCCAGTGGTCAGCATAGGCAGGCCGTAGATTTTGCCGTCAATGGTATAGATATCGAGGACCTCGGGGATGAAGTCAGAGAGGTCGTAGTTATCCCGCTGGATGTAGGGGGTCAGGTCCGCCGCCAGGCCACGGATGACGTAGTCAGCGAAACCGCTGGGGCCCCAGTGAGACCAGACATCCGGCGGCGTGCCGGCCGCGATCATCGTCTGCATCTTGGTGTCGAAGTCATCCCAGGTCACCACGACCAGATTGATCTTGATATTGGGATGCTTGGCCTCGAAGTCGGGGATGACCACGTTTTGCTCCCAGGGCTGCTCTGCGTCATTGGTGCGGACGTACCAGATCACCTCCACTTTTTCCTCCGCTTTGGGAGGTTCTGTCGGGGCGGCCGGAGCAGCGGTCTCCGGGGCTGGGCCCTTGCAGGCTGGCAGCAGCAAGGCCATAACCAGTAAAATACTAACCAGCCACCAAATGTTGCGCTTCATTTGACCCTCCTCCTAAAGCTAAACTAAACGGTTGAACCCTTATTACAGGTAGCACACTACAGCACTCTCGATAGGCATCACCTCCTCGGCTCAGGTATAGATTGGGAAGTAACACCGCCAAGCTGCCTAACCCAACGGTTTACACGCGGCCCAGCGGCGGAGTCGTATGACAGTATTGGCCTTAGCCTTTAATACCGCTGATGACAACGCCCTGGACGAAGTAGCGGTTCAGGGCGAAGAAAATCACGATCAGCGGCCCGACTGCGATCAGGGAGGCCGCCATCATCAGGTGCCAGGGGGTGCCTCCGTAGGCCTCGCTAAAGTTAGCCAGGCCGACCGAGAGTGGGAGTTTGTGTGTCGAGCTGAGGTAGATCAACGGCCCCATATAATCGTTCCAGTGCCATTGGAAGGAGAGGATCGCCACAGCAGTCAGTACCGGCTGGGACATCGGGACGATGATGCGCAACCAGGTCTGGAAAAAGCCGCAGCCGTCAATACGGGCGGCGTCGTCGGACTCCTTGTTGATGCCCATGTAGAACTGGCGGATGAGGAAGATAAGGTAAGCGCTGCCGAAGAATTTGGGTACCATCAGAGGCCACCAGGTGTCCGCCAGTCTGATGTCGGTGCCGAAGAGGCGGTTCAGGATATCGGGAATATACTTGGTGAACAGCACATAGGAGGGGATCATCGTGACTGCCCAGGGAAGCATCATCGTGCCCAGCAGTAATAGAAACAGGAAGTTTTTGCCCGGAGCACGCAAACGGGCAAACCCATAGGCCACCAGTGAGCAGCTCAACAACTCCCCTATGACAGCGACCACCGCATAGATGGCCGTGTTCTTCATAAACGTGCCAAAAGGCGTGGTGGCAAAGGTCCACACCTCTTTATAATTCTCCCAGTGCGCTACGACAATCTGGTGCTTTTTAGCTTTGCTGGCGGGAGCATAATAGACCTGCTCTGGATGCTCCGGGTCAATGAACTCGCTCTTTTCCGGGTCCAGTTTCACTGCAGCCAGCGTGCGCAGTTGGCCGTCAATCTCTACATCGTATAAGAACAGGCTCTTTCCGTTAATCTGCACCTTCTTGGCCTCTCTGGGGATGAAGTCAGGAGGGAAGGAGGTAACGGTGAATTTAGTCTTCAACGAGGTGGAGAACATCCAGGCAACGGGGATGAGTATAATCACCGCACCGATGGCAATCAGGATCGTGGATATCACCTGAGTTAGACGGGCAAGGAACCTTTTGCTTTGCCACATCCCACCCCGGATGCGCGTCGCTTCCCTGTGTATTGCTACTTTCCTGGCTACAGTCTCACCAGCCATTCTGCTTCCTCACTAAGCTCCTGGCGACTCATAGTACACCAGGTTGCGCGATACCCGCAGCATCAGGATGGTCAAGGTGATGATGATGACGAAAAGCACCCACGCCAGCGCGGAAGCGTAACCCATACGGAACCAACGGAAACCGTTCAGGAACAGGTACAGGACGTAGAGCAGAGAGGCGTTGT
Source organism: Anaerolineae bacterium (assembly GCA_026418995.1). Classification (GTDB taxonomy): domain Bacteria; phylum Chloroflexota; class Anaerolineae; order B4-G1; family B4-G1; genus JAOAAG01. Next base: position 863 of record JAOAAG010000004.1, on the reverse strand, counting down.
TGGGTCCGCCCAGCCCGTTAGAAATCACATATGCCTGGGTAAACATTTGAAGCGCGCCGATGAGGTTAGTAATCAGGGTGAACAGAATCACCGGCGAGATCATCGGTATGGTAATCTTCCAGAAGCGCTGCCAGGCCGTGGCGCCGTCAATCTCCGCCGCCTCGTACAGGGTAGTGGGCACGCCCTGCAACCCTGCCAGGTAGACTACCATAGAGCCGCCGATGCCCCACAGGCCCATAATCCAGTAGGCCGGGATGACCCAGGTCTCGCTCCAGAACCAGCGGGGAGGGAACCAGGAGGGGGGCTCAATGCCAAGCGGCGTCAGTATTTTATCGGTAATGGGTTTGAAAACGAGAAAGTTGAACACTCCATATTCGGGGTTCAGGACCCATTGCCACAGTATCGCAACGGCCACTCCGGTGATGATAGAAGGGAGATAGTAGATAGTACGCCAGAAGGAGAGAAAAGGTACCCGCTGATTAAGCAGCACGGCCACCGATAACGCTGCTACGAGACTCAGTGGCACGCTTACCAGCGTATACTTGGCCGTCACCCACAGCGACCAGTAGAACTTGTCATCCCTGAGCAGTTCCTGAAAGTTCTGCAGGCCGACAAACTTCATCTCGACGACATTGTAAACAGTCAGGCTGTAGTAAGCGGAGGCCAGCATGGGGTAGAGGGTGAAAGCGAGAAATCCGATCAGCCAGGGGGAGATAAAGATGTAAAAAACCAATGCCTCGCGACGGGCCAGTTTTGTCCGAGGCCAGAAGCGGTACAGGACTGACATATTCGCTCCGTCCCAGACCTACTCTGCCTGCTCTGCCAGAGATGTGCAGATGCAGGTCTACTACATTAATTCCGGC
>JAOAAG010000411.1 GCA_026418995.1 Anaerolineae bacterium | reverse complement strand
TCTCTGTGCCGGTAGTGGCTATGGGGCCGGTGTTGATATCACTTTTCGGTGTGCTGTTAGGATGGCTGCCGCCTACCGGATGGGGCACCAAGCCCCCTTACATTTTCTTTTTCATCCCCCGCAACCTGTTTACATGGGATTTCTGGAAGCATGCAATCATGCCTGCCTTTGCTGTGGGTACAGGCTACTCGGCTATTATCGCCCGTTTGAGCAGGGCCAGCCTGCTTCAGGTCATCCGCGAGGACTATATCCGCACCGCTCGAGCCAAAGGGTTGGCAGAGCGTGTGGTGACCATGCGACATGCCCTGAGGAACGCGCTCATCCCAGTCGTGACCATCCTGGGTCCAATGTTCGCAGCAGTGCTGACCGGATTGTTCGTGGTGGAGCAAGTATTTGGTATCCCCGGCTTGGGCAAGTACTTCATTACCAGCATCACTAATCGGGATTACCCGGTCATCATGGGCACGATCCTCCTGTACGCCATATTCCTGGTGATCGCGAATGTGATTGTGGATATCACTTATGCATGGCTGGATCCCCGCATCAGGTACGAGTGAAGGAGGTTGATAAGTGGCAAGTATGGAGATAGCGAGCGCAGAGCTGCCAGCCCGCCGCAAGACGGCCAGCCTGTGGGCAGATGCGCTGTATCGGCTGACCAGGAACAGAGCGGCCGTCATTGGTGGTATATTGGTGATCCTGTTGACTCTCACAGCGTTGTTCGCGGCTCAAATTGCGCCCTTTTCTTACTCTGAACAGGACCGTAATCAGACAGACGCGGTACCCAAGTGGATGCTCACGCTGTTTCCCATGATGAAGCCTTACGCTAAGATAAGCGACAAATTTCCCCTGGGAGCAGATTATGTGGGCCGTGACCTGCTGAGTCGTCTCATTTACGGAACTCAGATCTCGCTCTCCGTAGCATTCGTTGGGCCTATCATAGCGCTGGTGGTGGGCACCGTGTACGGCTTGATTTCCGGTTTCTTTGGCGGGCGTGTGGATAATATTATGATGCGCTTCGTGGACATCATGTACGCTTTCCCCACCATGCTGTTAATCATCCTGATGATGGCCTTCTTTCGCTCCACATTTGCCGAAAGCGCCCCAGGCACCTTCGCTTATGCGATGAATGCGATTGACCGGCGGCTGGGAGGAATGTTATTCATCTTCATCGGGATCGGGATCACGGCCTGGATGGGCACAGCCCGCCTGGCGCGAGGGCAGGTGCTCTCTCTGCGTGAACAAGAATTCACCCTGGCAGCACGCGCTATGGGAGCAGGCAATATGCGCATTATCTTTAAGCACCTCCTGCCCAACGTGCTCGGCCCACTGATCATCACCGTTACACTGGACATCCCCGCTTATATCTCGGCCGAGGCGTTCCTGAGCTTCATAGGCCTGGGAGTGAACGCTCCCACACCAAGCTGGGGCTCGATGATCTCCGATGGGTCCCAGGCGATCCGTACTTATCCTCATCAGGCTATTCTCCCAGCCCTGGCCCTCTCCATCACCATGTTCGCTTTCAACTTCCTGGGAGACGGGTTGCGTGACGCGCTCGATCCGAGGTTACGCGGAGTACAGTAGGATAGTGGTCTCTCGCCGGCAAAAGGGCGGCGGTATCCCCACGGTGCCGCCGCCCCTTTGCTTTAATGGAGTGTCAGCTAATTTCTCCTGAACAACGAACGATACCTGACCATCGCCTGCTGACAGAGGAGGTGAGTATGCATATCGGCATTCCCAGGGAACGGCGCGATCTGGAACTGAGGGTGGGGCTGACTCCCTACGGCGTTGACCTGCTGACCAGGGCCGGCCATACCTGCTACGTGGAAAAGGACGCCGGGGTGGGCGCCGGCTTCTCCGACTACCACTACGAGAGAGCCGGTGGGCGCATCGTCTACTCCGGTGAGGAGGTCTACGGACGCTCCGACCTGATACTAAAAGTAGGGCGTCCCACTGAAGAAGAGGTGGCCTGGCTGCGCGAGGGGCAGATCATCACCGGCTTCCTGCACCTGGCGGCAGCACGTCGTCAGCGCATCGAAGCGCTGCTGGAGAAGCGCGTGACAGCTATCGCCTACGAGACAATCGAAGAGGAGGACGGGACGCTGCCAGTGCTGCGCACGATGAGCGAGGTGGCCGGACGTATGGCCCCCCAGTTGGCTGCCACCTTCCTGCAGAGCAATTACGGCGGACGTGGAGTGCTGCTCAGCGGGGTACCGGGCATCCCGGCGGGCCGGGTCGCTATCATCGGGGCTGGCGTGCTGGGCACTAACGCCGCCCGTGCCTTCTACGGCCTCGGCGCCGATGTCTTCGTCCTCGACCGGGAGCTGGAGCGCTTGCGGGAGATAGACCGGGAGTTCAACGGGCGGGTCACCACGATGGTCGCTTACCCTTTTAATATCGCCCGTGTGGCCCGCTTCGTCGAGGTGCTGGTCGGAGCGATTCTGTCGCCCGGCGCCAGAGCCCCCATTGTGGTCACTCGAGAGATGGTCCGCTCGATGAAGAAAGGAGCGGTGATCCTGGACTTCAGTATAGACCAGGGCGGGTGTGTCGAGACCAGCCGCCCCACCACTCTGCGCGATCCCGTTTTCATCGAGGAGGGGGTGGTTCACTTCTGCGTGCCCAACGTGCCGGGCGTGGTACCCCGCACGGCCACGCATGCCTTTAACAATGCGGCGTGGCCCTATCTGCGCCACCTGGCCGAGGTGGGGTTGGAACAGGCGCTCCAGGATATGCCTGCCCTGAGACGGGGCGTCGCCATCAGGGACGGCCACATCCTGAACGAAGCGCTGGCCGCCGCCTTCTACGCCGGAACAGGAGGGTGAGGATGAGCTGGATGAAGACATATGAAAGTCGCGTCACGAGCGCGGAGGAAGCTATGCAGGCCATCCGCTCGGGCGACCGTATTTTCCTGACCGGCAATTGTAGCGTGCCCCAGAAACTATTGGAGGCGTTAGTCGCCCGCGCCCGTGCCGGGGAGCTGGAGAATGTGGAGATATGTCACGCCCTCACCCTTGGCTCGAGTGACTACGTCGCGCCAGAGCTGGAGGGACATATCCGCGCCAATGCCCTGTTTATCGGCCCTAACGTGCGTAAAGCGGTGCAGGAGGGCCGGGCGGATTTTACTCCGGTGCTGCTATCGGAATTCACTCTGCTCTTCAAGCGTGGCATCCTGCCGGTGGATGTCGCGTTTGTCCACCTCTCGCCGCCCGATGAGCATGGCTTCTGCTCCTACGGCATTGAGACGGGGCTCACCAAATCGCCCGCCGAAGCGGCTCGCATCATCATCGCGGAGGTCAATGAGAATATGCCCCGCTGCCTGGGCGACTCCTTCATCCACGTCAGTCGCCTCAACTATATTGTGCCGGTCAACTACCCCCTGCTGGAACTGCCGATGCGGGAGGGGGAGCTCTCGGAGGTGCACGTGAAGATCGGCCAGTACATCGCAGAACTGGTCCCCGATGGCGCGACAATGCAAATGGGTATCGGTGAGATTCCCGATGCGGTGCTTAACTTCCTGCACGATAAGCGAGACTTAGGAGTCCACTCCGAGCTGTTCTCCGACGGTATTATTGACCTGGTGGAGCGCGGGGTGATCACCAATGCCCGCAAGACCATCAACGTAGGCAAGATCACAGCAGGCCTGATGCTGGGGACGAAACGGCTATACACCTGGGCCCATGATAACCCGCTCATCGAATTGCGCCGCACCGAATATGTCAATGATCCCTTCGTCATCGCGCAGAATTACCGCCAGGTGGCGATAAACTCGGCCATCGAGGTGGATCTGACCGGCCAGGTGTGCGCCGATTCGATTGGGTCCAGACTGTATAGCGGGGCAGGCGGGCAGTTGGACTTTATCTACGGCGCCTCCCGCTCCGAGGGGGGCGTGCCGATCATCGCCCTGCCTTCCACAGCACAGGGCGGCACGGTCAGCCGCATCGTGCCGATGCTCAAGCAGGGAGCCGGAGTTGTCACCTCACGCTATCACGTTCACTACGTGGTGACCGAATATGGCGTGGCTGACCTGTACGGCAAGACGATCCGCCAGCGGGCGCAGGCGCTCATCAACATCGCCGCTCCTCAGTTTCGCGACGAGTTGAAACGCGCAGCGCGCAAGCTGCACTATATTTGACGAGGGACCTATCCGATGAACAACATGCGCTGGTACGATTACCTCAGCATCAATGTCTTCTGGCTCGGCCTTAACGTGCGTAACACCGCCGTAGGCTCGGTCTTTACCCCTTACCTGGTGGCGCTGTTCGTGCCCGAGAGTGGACGTAACACCGCCCTGGGCTTCATCAGCACGGCCGGGCTGATCGTTGCTATGCTGGTGCAGCCCGCAGCCGGCCTGTTAAGCGACCGCTCCACGTCCCGCTTCGGAAGACGCCGGCCTTTCATCTTTGCCGGGACTATTTTTGACCTGCTCTTCCTGGTGGCTATCGCCCTGTCGGGCAATTTCTGGATGCTGCTGGCTGCCACGCTCCTGATCCAGTGCTCCGCCAACGTCTCCCACGGCCCTTTGCAGGGGCTGATCCCCGACCTGGTACCGGAGGGGCAGCGCGGACGTGCCTCCGCTGTCAAGGCAGTGTTTGAACTCCTGCCCATCATCCTGGTTGGCTTCACCATCGCCCAGTTAGTCGGCAAAGGGGAGCTGGGATGGGCTGTCTTTGCTACCGGTGCGACGTTGGTAGTCACTATGCTGATTACAGTACTGGCGGTGAAGGAACAGCCACTCCGCGAGAAGCCAATCGCTTCCTTCAAACTCCCGATGCTGCGCGTGCTGGGTATGCTGGCCGGGATTGCCCTGGGCGCCGTAGCCGGTCTCCTCGGGGGTGGGGCCGTCGGTGGGCTGGCCGGGCTTATCTCCTGGCCTTTCGTCGGAAAGGACGCTGCCACAGCAGTGGGGGTCGGCATAGGCGGAGTGGTGGCGATGGTGGTGGCAGTGGTAGCAGGCGTGTGGTCGGGCACTTATGCCACCCTGGGCCAGGAGGCACGGCGTCGCTCCTCGTTTACCTGGTGGGTGGTCAACCGGTTGCTTTTCCTGGCTGCTGCCACCTCGTTCCAGGGCTTCCTGCCCTTCTTTCTGATGTATGCCTTCAGGGTCAGCGCCGAAGAGGCGGCCTCGATGAATGGGAATCTGATGACGGTCATCGGCCTGTTCATCCTGCTCTCAGCACTGGCTGGGGGCTGGATCGCCGACCGCTTCGGGAAGGGGCGTGTGGTAGCTTTAAGTGGGGTGCTGGCGGCCATAGGCGGCGGTGCAGTGCTGACGACCATCTGGGTGCCCAATATGGCAACACTTTACGCGGTGGGCATTGTGATCGGGCTGGGGACAGGGCTGTTCATGACCGGCAACTGGGCGCTCGGTACTGACCTCGTGCCCCCGGAGGAGGCCGGGCGCTACCTGGGCGTCTCCAACCTGGCCGGCGCCGGTGCGGGAATGATCGGCAAGGGCATCGGCGGGCCGCTCGCCGATTATCTCAACCGTTACCAACCTGGCCTGGGGTACTTTGCCATCTTCGCTGGCTACGCGCTGCTGTTCGCCCTGAGCGCGGTAAGCCTGTACGGTGTGCGCAGGGACCAACGGTAAGTACGTGCCATACGAGAGACTATCCGTGTTCATCTATGCCCCCTCTATGGGATGCAATGATTGATTGGGCATGCACGATGCGTGCTTCTGGCTCCTTATCCCGGCAGGCCTGGCCCTGGCCGTACTGGCCGCAGGGCTGGGCCTGTCCTTCCACCTGACCCGTCGCCAATACCTGAGCGAGGTACACACTCCGTCCGAGCACGGTCTGGATTTCGAGGAGGTGACCTTCGCGGCGACGGACGGCCTTGCACTGCGTGGCTGGTGGATTCCCGCCCCCGGCTCCGACCGGGCGGTCATTATTATGCACGGCCACGGCGGCAGCATGGATTGGGACGTCCACCGGGCGCCGCCATTTCACCAGGCTGGGTTCGGCGTGCTGCTTTTCGACTTCCGTGCCCACGGCCGCAGCGAGGGGCGGCTGGCGACGTTCGGCTACTTGGAGCGGCGGGATGTGCTTGGAGCGGTAGCGTTCCTCAAGAGCCGGGGTGTGCGACGTATCGGCCTGCTTGGCTTTTCCTACGGCGGTATGGCGGCTATACTTGCCGCGCCGGACTGCCCGGAGGTGCGGGCCGTGGTCAGCGATGGGGGTCCCGCCCGTCTGCGCACGGCCATCGCGGGCCGTGGTACGGAGCTGGGGTTACCGCGCTGGCTGGTGAGGCCGCTGGCGTGGTGGACTGTCGCTATCACCTCAGCCCGTCTGGGGGTGAATCTGTTCCACTACGAGCCGGTGCGCTGGGTGGGTAAGCTCTCCCCGCGTCCCATCCTGTTCGTCCACGGAGAGCTGGATCACTACTGCACGGACTTCGATGACCTTTTTGCCGCCGCGAGCGAACCCAGGGCAGTGTGGCGCCTGCCGGGCGTCGGGCATACTGAAGCCAGCGAGAGGTACCCGGAAGAATTTCAGCGCCGGGTGCTCGAGTTCTTCCAGGCGCATATGTGAGCACTAACGCCTTACTCTACCCTGGTGTAGAGCAGGTGCTCACCGAGATGACACAAGTGGGGTTGGGGGTTCTCCCCCTCGCCCTTTGCCGTGCCAGGCCGTGACTTTGTGAAGGCCAAGGCTGTTGCAAAGTCGGGTTCAAAGTGGCAGCGGACGTGCTACGCATGGGGCGGAACGTCTGTGTCACGTCGCTTGTCAGGAGACTCACAATCCGGCGACGGAGATGATGTGAGCGGGAAAAGAGGATTAGGGCCAGTCCAGATACCCTTTCAGCAGGCTGCTTGCCGTCAGAGTCCGGCGCTCAACTCGCCAGTGCTCAACCGTGCTGGCACTACGAAAGTCTTTCTCAGCAGGGCTGAACCCCGGCGCGCAGACCTCTGGCGCCTCTCGATGTTTGCTTGACAAGTTTGCAATCGTGTGTAAAATAAGCTATGATCCTCGGACATGCTTCCCCTCGGCTCAGTACTGTTTGTTGCTACATTTAAGGAAGGAGGTATGATGTAAGATCAGGGAAGCAACCCAAGCACAGCAAATCCCCCTGCTAAGTAGTCAGCGATAACTAGCCTTCTTTAGGAGGAGTTGGACATGAAAGCACGTCTTATTCTGAGCCTGCTTTTAGCGGTAGCACTGGTTGTTCTGGTAATGATCGGTATTGCACTGGCCAGGGGAAGCCAGGGTGGTAGCTCGGTTACGGTCAGCGCGAGTGGTTACACTCCTAAAGCAGTGTGGGCACTGGGCTCCTATACCTTCACCTACCCGGTCGTGGCACATTACACTATCAGCCAGCCAGCCACGACAAATGTTGTGATTACGGTCACGCTGGATCCGGCACTTCAGTTAACATGCGATCCCGGCACAGTCCTACTGCCTGGACAGGTGATATGCGATGCCCAGGCAAAAAAGGTGGTCTGGAACGCGGTGCTGACCTACTGCCAGCCGAAAACACTGATCGTGTACGGCTTCGCCACTTTTGACCAGGGCACTCTGAACATGGGGAAAGCCTCGGTGGTTACGGTGGTGGAGTGGGACGGTCAGAGTATGAACCTGGTGACCCCTCTGTTCTTGCGTAAGATCTACCTGCCGGTGGTGATGCGCAAATTCGGACCTTAGGCTAAGTGCAAAGTGGTGGAGCAATAATAAACCCTCCCGCAGCTTCAGAAGCTGCGGGAGGGTTTATTTTGATGAGAGGACAGTCACTGGGGAGTGACCGTCATTCTGAGTAACGGAGCGCTCAGGCAATCAACCCTAGCGCCCGCCCGACCTGGGCAAACGTGGACAGCACACGTTCGAGTTGCTCGTCTGTATGGGTTGCCATATAGCTGGTGCGCAGCAGCGCTGATTCCGGCGGCACTGCGGGCGAGATCACGGGATTAGTATAGACACCAGCTTCATACAATGCCTTCCAGGCCATAAACGTGCGCATGTCGTCGCCGATAATGATGGGGACAATGGGGGTCTGGCTAGCCCCGACGTTGAAGCCCAGGCGGCGGAACTCGCGTCGCATGCGCTCACCAATCTCATTGACCCGCACGATGCGCTCCGGTTCCTCCTGCATCACCTCCAGCGCGGCCAGCGCAGCGGCTACGTTTGCTGCCGGTATACTGGCGCTGAAGATAAGCGAACGGGCGTGGTGCTGGATATAGTGGATCACATCCGCGTCGCCGGCGATGAATCCTCCCAGGCTGGCGAATGATTTGCTGAACGTGCCCATTATCAGATCCACCTGATCGGTGAGGCCGAAGTGGGCGGCCGTGCCGTGCCCTCCGCCCAGGACGCCAATGGAGTGCGCATCATCCACCATAAGCCGTGCCCCGTGACGCCGGCAGATGGCAACAAGCTCCGGCAATGGGGCAATGTCTCCTCCCATACTGAACACGCCATCCACGACCACTAGCTTGCCCACTCCATCAGGCAGCCCAGCCAGCACCCGCTCGAGGTGCTCCATATCGTTGTGGCGGAAACGGCGCGTTTCTCCGAAGGAAAGCCGACAGCCATCCACGATGCTGGCGTGGTCCTCCTTATCGGTGATCACAAAGTCACCTTTCCCCACCAGCGCCGAGATGGTGCCCACGTTGGTCTGATAGCCAGTGGAGAAGACCAGCGCGGCCTCTTTACCCACGAATTCCGCCAGCCGCCGCTCCAGCTCCAGATGCAGTTCCAGGGTGCCGTTTAGGAAACGGGAGCCGGTACAACTGGTGCCGTAGCGTCTGACTGCCTCCTGTGCTGCCTCCCGCACCCGGGGATGTGTCGTCAAGCCCAGATAGTTGTTCGAGCCGATCATAATCAACCGATGATTCCCTACAATGACCTCGGTCCCCTCGCTGTCGGAGAGAGGGATGAAGTAAGGGTAGAAGCCAGCCGCCTTTGCTTCTTTGGCGGCCGTAAATTGCCGACACTTATCGAACAAATCCATCGGAGTCCCTCCTTGAGTCTCTGCTTGATCAAATGCCCAGCTCAGAGCGTGTTCTGATATAGCGTAGCACCTGCTCACGCGAAAGCATGCCCACTAACTCATCCCCTACAAGCACCGGCACCTGGTTCACATTCGCGTCGTCCATCGCCTGTAAAGCTGCCAGCAAGGCCATATCCGGCTTGACCCGCACAATGCGTTCCCAGGGAACCATCACCTGTCCGGCGGTAGTCTGCGCCCACTCTACTTTAGGGATTCTGGCCATATCGGTGAGGGTGAGCAATCCGCGCAACCGGTCCGCCTCGGTCACGAAGAAGCAACGCTGCCCGCCAGTAAGGACGTAATCCTCTATCAATTGGCTCAAAGGCATATGTGGGGGGACAAGCTGACAATCTCTGGTCATCGCCTGGGCAACGGTGATATCGCGCAGCGATTTCTGGAGCGCCGTCTGGGCATAGGTGGCAGCGGCAGCATTCTGCAGGAACCAGCCGATAAACACCAGCCACAGTCCATTAATGAAATTGCCCTGCAGGATGGTGAAGACGCCAAGCCCAATGAAGCCGAAGGCAAAGAGCTGACCGGTAAAGGTGGCAATTTGTGTGGCGCGGTGGAAACTGCCGCTGAAGTACCAGAGCACCGCGCGCAGGACCCGCCCTCCGTCCAGCGGAAAGCCCGGGATCAGGTTGAAGAGCGCCAGCATCAGGTTGATCCGCATCAACCACAGGCTCGGAGCAGCCAGGTATGGGATGGCCCGGTCCAGCCACCACAGGCCAGCAAAGCCCAGCGCCAGCACCAGGCTCGAAAGTGGCCCAGCGATCGCGATGCGAAACTCAGTGCCCGCGTCTGCTGGCTCCCGACCAATGTGTGCTACGCCACCGAAAATGAAGAGGGTGACGCCGTGAACGGGAATCTTATGGCGCAGCGCTACGATCGAATGTCCCAGCTCATGGATCAGAACCGAGCCGAAGAACAACAGGCTCGTGAGCGCGCCTAACCCCCAGCAGGCCACAGGGGACAGGAAGGGATATTCCTTGGGAAAATACCCCACGGCCAGTGACCAGGTCACCAGCGCGAAGACCAGAAACCAGCTCGTATGCAGGCCTACAGGGATGCCCCGTATCTTACCCAGTTTTATGCTGGCATCCATTTCCCCTCCTTGCTCGCCACTCCCGCGTTCTGAGGACTTCGGAAGTCGGTGTTACTGGGGGTAATGTACCACAGATTCGACATCTTGGCAATCGGGATGGCGGTCGGCCTCGTTGCATGTGCGAAGTCAGTGGCACAGCAGGCAGCCACAGTAGTTCAGCTTCCTGGGCGCACCTGGCGTCATATACGGTCGTTAATTTGTCTTTGCCTACTCCATATGGTAGAATCAAAACACGTGGATACCCTGGATCATCGCCATCTCAGCGTGGGTGCATAACGTTGAGCCCTAAGGAATGGATCGAACCCTCCCCTGTAGAGATTTCTCCTCAGATGCTGGCAGCAGCAGGCGGCCACCTGTTGCTGGCGCAGCTCCTCACCCGCCGTGGCATCACGGATGCGCAAACCGCCTCGGCCTTTCTCGATCCCGCCCGCTATCGCCCTACCCCTGCAGATGCTCTTCCTCATATCGAGCGGGCAGCCGCGCGGCTGGAACAGGCCATACGTCACCGTGAACGGATCTGTGTCTGGGGTGACTTCGATGTAGACGGCCAGACCGCCACTACGATCCTGGTCTCCACACTCCGGGCACTTGGAGCACAACACCTCAGCTACTACATCCCCCATCGCGAGCGGGAATCTCACGGCGTTAACCTCGCTACGTTGGAACGTCTCATCGCAGACGGGATGGAACTGCTCCTGACCTGCGACACCGGCATCACGGCTCATGAACCGGTAGCCTATGCTGCGTCGCAGGGTGTCGAGGTCATCATAACCGATCATCATGACCTGCCCCCTCGGCTCCCCGCGGCCTATGCGATCATCAACCCTAAAATGCTCCCCGCTGACCATCCTCTGCGTCACCTACCTGGCGTGGGGGTGGCTTACAAGCTGGCCGAGGCTTTGTACACTCGGGCCGACCGGACAGAGGAGGTGGAGCAGTATCTTGACCTCGTGGCCCTGGGGATCGTAGCCGATGTCGTGACACTCCAGGGCGATACACGCTATTTACTCCAGCGTGGGATCGGAGCTCTGCGCTGTACTGCTCGCCCTGGGCTGCAGGCCTTGCTGGAGCTGGCTGGCATCAGCCCGGAGCGGCTATGCGAGGAGCACATCGCGTTTGAGCTGGCTCCCCGCCTGAACGCTATGGGACGTCTGGATGATGCTACCGCGGCTGTTGAGTTCCTCGCTGGCGGTGATCCCGGCCGCGCCCGGGCAATGGCGGCCGTGCTGGAGGGGCTGAACGCCCAGCGCAAATGGTTGTGCGATCAGGTAATGCAGGCAGCCGAAGCCCGCCTGGCCCAGGAGCCTGCGCTGTTAGAAGAAGCCGTGCTCATCCTGAGCCACCCTTCCTGGCCTGCCGGCATCATCGGCGTTGTGGCTGGCCGTCTGGCCGAGCGCTATCACAAGCCCACCATCCTCATCGCCACACCCCCCGGTGCACCGGCTCGAGGCTCCGCCCGTTCGATCGAGGGCTGTGACATCCACGCCGCCATCGCGGCCCATGCTGAGATGCTGCTACGTTTCGGTGGTCACCCGATGGCTGCCGGTTTCTCCATTGATCCCGAGCGTATCCCGGAATTTCGCCGCGCTCTGACCAGGACGGTGGCCCAAATGTGCCAGGAGATGGAGAAAAGGGCCACGCTCCAGATCGATGCCTACCTCTCACTCGCCGCCCTCTCTCTTGAGCTGGCGGAGCAACTGGAACGGATGGCACCTTTCGGGCCGGGCAACCCACCTCCCGTCTTTGCGACCCGCAACCTGGTCATCAAGAGCCATTCCCCAGTGGGGCGCACCGGCGAGCATCTACAACTGATCGTCGAGGACGAGGACGAGACCACCTGCCAGGTGATCTGGTGGCAGGGGGCAGGCTTTGCGCTGCCTCAGGACCGCTTCGACCTGGCTTACACCATCCGGGCCAGCGATTACCGGGGGAAGCGAGGGCTACAGGTGGAATGGGTGGACGCCCGCGAGGAGGCCGCTTCTACTCCGAGGCTTGAGCCTTCCGTTGCGCAGGTTCGGGTAGTGGACTATCGCCAATGCCAGGACGGCGGAACACGGGAGAGGCTGCTGGCCCAATTGCAGGCGCAAAAGCAGGATGAACTGGTGCTCTGGGCTGAGGCAGAGGCCAGAGTCACACTGGCGGGTCGGGATCGCTGCGAGCTGGCACCGGCCAATGCGCTGGCGATCTGGACCACACCGCCTGGCCCGGCCGAGTTGAGAGCGGCGCTAGAGCGGGTCTCTCCGCACGAAGTGTACTTGTTCTGCGTGAACCCCGGCACCGATGAGCCGGGGGCGTTCCTCAAAAGACTGGGCGGCCTGATCAAACATGCGCTCAGCTCAGGTGAGATGAATATGCCGCTGGCGAAGCTGGCCGCCGCCACGGCTCAGCGCGAAGCTACCGTCCGGGTCGGGCTGCAGTGGCTTGCGGCTCGCGGGCTGATCACATTCCACCAGCAAGCGAACGGCGAGCTTCGCCTCACTCCCGCGTGCGACCAGGCGCAGGAAAGTGAGGATGTCCCTCAGCTTATGGCCAGGCTACGCTCGCTGCTGGAAGAGACGGCTGCCTACCGTGCCTTCCTGCAGCGGGTGGACGTGTCGTATTTTCGCGGGTAACCCAGCGGCGTTTGCCAGAACGCCCCTGCCCAGCCCGAGCATCGCTTGCTCGCTACGTTCACTCCCTATTTGCCATTTCGCCAGCGTGGCTTATAATATGAGGGCGTCCCGGCGGCGATGCACTGCCCAACCGTCGCACAGATTCCATAGAGGGAGACACTGAGGTGAAACAACGAGAGCGTCTCAACATCCCCCGCCAGAAGATGCCTGCCCAGGACCCACTGTTGCGCAGAGGAAATTTCAACGAGGTCGCCTTAGGCTTCACCCCCGAACTGGCCCACTGGGAAGCAGAGCGCTGCCTCCAATGCAGCAAGCCGCACTGTGTCGAAGGCTGTCCGGTGGAGGTGCCCATCCCCCAGTTCATTCGTGCCCTGCGGGAGGGAAACCTGATTGAAGCGATCCAGATTATGAAGACCACGAATAGCCTTCCGGCCATCTGTGGACGTGTATGCCCTCAGGAGGTTCAGTGTGAAGCCACTTGCGTGCTGGCCAGGAAAGGGCAGCCGGTAGCCATCGGACGCCTGGAGCGCTTTGTGGGCGATTATGAGCTGGCCTGGCGCACCTGTCCCCTGGAACGGGCCGCGCCGACCGGACGACGGGTCGCAGTGGTCGGATCGGGGCCTGCCGGGCTGACCTGTGCAGTGGATGTGGCCAGAGAGGGGCACGAGGTAACGATTTTCGAGTCCCTCCACAGCCCGGGCGGCGTGCTCACCTATGGTATACCGGAGTTTCGCCTCCCTAAGAGCATAGTACACGCCGAAATTGACTACGCAGCGGAGTGCCTGGGGATCAACATCCTCACCGACCATGTTATCGGCCGCATTTACACCCTGAGTGAGCTGTTGAACGAATACGATGCCGTTTTCCTGGGCACCGGCGCCGGCCTACCCTCGTTTATGAATATCCCCGGCATCAACTACAATGGTGTGATGTCGGCCAATGAGTTCCTCACGCGGGTAAACCTGATGAAGGGCTATCTCTTCCCCGAGTACGATACCCCCGTCAAAGTCGGGAAGCGCGTAGCAGTGATCGGGGCAGGCAATGTGGCGATGGATGCGGCCAGATGTAGCCTGCGCCTGCAAACACTGCGTGCCCAGAAAGAAGGTGGTGAGCCCGGTGAAGTACACATCGTGTATCGCCGCTCTCGCGCCGAAGTACCAGCACGGGCCGAAGAGGTGCATCACGCAGAGGAAGAGGGCGTGATCTTCGATTTCCTGACCAATCCGGTAGCAATCCTGGGGAATGAGCGCGGTCAGGTCGTGGGGATGCGATGTATCCGTATGGGGCTGGGGGAGCCGGACGCCTCCGGCCGGCGGCGGCCCATCCCCATTGAGGGGTCGGAATTCGAGATGGCGGTGGACACGGTGATCTTCGCGCTGGGGACAAGCCCCAACCCGCTGGTGTTTATGGGCAGTGAGGAACTAAAGCGCACGAAGTGGGGCACTGTGGTGGCCGATGAACGCACCGGGCGCACGACGGTGCCGCGGGTGTGGGCAGGGGGAGACGTGGTCACCGGCGCAGCAACAGTGGTCAGCGCCATGGGGGCTGGCAAACGGGCTGCCGCGGACATTAACGAGTTCCTCCGCAGCCAAACCTAGGCCAATCTCCCGGTTCTTTTGTCTGTCTCCTCGTCTTTACATACCTCCCTACATCTCCTCTCGGCCCTCGAGCGCCCGTGTTAATGTCACCACGTCGGCATATTCCAGATCGCCCCCCATCGGAAGCCCTCGCCCCAGCCTGGTGACGCGCACCCCCAGTGGACGCAACTGGTGCACCAGGTAAGAAGCCGTCCAATCGCCCTCACCGGTCGGGTTAGTTGCCAGGATAACCTCACGTACACCTCCGCTGCGTACCCGTGTCAGTAACTCACTTATACGCAGGTTCTCGACGAAGATGCCTTCCGACGGAGCTAATACCCCGTGCAGCACATGATAGACCCCTTTGTACGTCCCGACCTGCTCTATCGCCAGCATATCCAGCGGCTCTTCGACCACACAGATGAGGCTGTGGTCGCGCCCGGGATCGGAGCATATGGGACAGGGGTCCTCCTCGGTAATGTTATAGCAGATCGAACAGAAGCGCGTGCGTTCCTTCAGTTCGCGCAGTGCCTCGGCCAGATGAACGGCCAGGTCCAGGCGGTTACGCAACAGAAAGAAAGTGAGGCGGGCGGCGGTCTTGTGCCCGATGCCGGGCAACTGGGCAAACGCTTCGATCAGCCGTGTCACCGCAGCAGGCGCCGTGCTCATCGCTAACCTGTCTCGCGCTACAAAAGGTCCGGGATGCCGAGGCCACTGGTGAAAGCGGACATCCGCTCGGCGGTGATCCGGTCCACCTGCTCCAGCCCCTCGTTAATGGCAGCCACCACCAGGTCCTGCAACATTTCCACATCGTCCGGGTCCACCACTTCCGGCTTGATGGAGAGCGATTGCACTCGCCGCTCCCCGGTCACCGTGGCCGTCACTGCCCCACCGCCGGCCGTCGCGGTGACGACCAGCGCGGCGATTTCTTCCTGCGCTTTCAGCATGTCTTCCTGGAGGCTCTGCAACTGTTGCATCATTCCGCCCTTGGTGACCTTAGGGGCCGGGGGGCTGATTCTGCGCTTGATTCTCCGTTTTCCCAAAGTGACCTCCTCAGACTTAACCCTCCGTAGGTTGGGAGAATGTGTCAACCAGAGGCCTATCACAGCGCCCATTCTTGAGCCTTTACCATACGTGCGCTGTTTTCCCAACCGGGAATGAGAAGCTCGATCTAAACGGTGCTCTCACTCTTCGCCCAGGAGATGCCAGCACAAGGACTCACCATCACAGGGCAGCAACCAGCTTTGAACAGGGAGAAGGCGCGGGGAAACGTCGGGGTATCGCGTCAACCTCCCGCAGGTTAAACACCTGCGGGAGGTGCTATACTCTACCGCCCTCTGTGCATGCTGAGCGTGCGTTCCAGAATCTCCTCTCTCTCTGAGAAATCAAGCCGCCTGCGCTGGGCCTTCCGCTGGCGCTTTTCTCGCCTCGACTGCTGGGCACGGTACAGGGCCAATTCCATAGTGGTCCGCGCAGGCTCTTCCTCCTCGCCAGGGTCATCCTCCGGCATCTCTTCCTGGATCCCCTTCATGCTCAGGTCAATCCGTTTTCTCTGCCTGTCGAGCCTGAGGATGCGCACCACAACCTGGTCGCCCACCTTGACTTTTTCCGAAGGATGGCGGACATAGCCTTCAGACATCTCCCGCACATGCAGCAGCCCCGGGCGCTCAGCTCCGATGTCCACGAACACCCCATAAGGCTCCATCCGCGTCACGGTGCCGGTGTAGACCTGTTCCTCCTGCAGCTCATGCCACTCCACAGCCGGAGGCTCAACCATAGTGAGGCTGATCCGTCCCTTTTTAGGGTTGACCTGGGTAACCCACACGGTCACACTATCGCCCGGGCGGACCACATCGGTGACACTGTTGACACGCTTAGGGGCAAGCTGCGAGATATGAACAACGCCGTCATACTCCAGACCGAGGTCTATCACGGCTCCATAGAGCTGGGTCTCCTTGACAACGCCCTTGAGGCACATTTTGGGCTGCAATTCATTGATCGAGCTGACTTGTGAGTATACGACTGGCATTATCTCTCCTCGGGACGAAATTAGGAGAAGCTGGGAATGGAAGTGATGGACTTACCCGGCACAACCACCTGCTAACGCGATGACAACCCGCATTGCAGGCGGTCACCACCTTTCTCCAGTCTGGGGATTATAGCCCAGAGGAAGTAAAGTGTCAAGCCGCTGGATGCTTTGCCGATTCAGGGATTGACCAAGGTCAGTCTAAGGTAGAGTTGAGCCCGTTGCCAGCCGGTCCTGCCTGCAGTCGGCTCTTCATCCAGGGCTGGCGAGCGCCAGAAGCAGGAAGAAGGCCATGGCCAGGTCGGGAAAGAATAGGCTGTTGTCCACCAGCCCATGGGCCAGTAAGGCCGCCATGCTCCCTGTGAGAGCTATAGAAAGGCCCCTGTCCCTGCCCTCCGGCTGTCTGCTCTGTTGCTTGAAGAACGCTATCTGCACCGCTGCTCCGGCCAGCACCCCCAGTATTCCCAGTCTCGTCCAGTGATCCAGATATACATTGTGCGGGTGCTCCAGGTTGAACTCCTCCCAGGCCGAAGGGAGCACGTAGCGGGTACGGTACGCCTCCAGAAAGTTGGCCGGTCCCACTCCTGTCCAGGGATGCTCACGGATCAGGCTCAGGCTGCTGCGCCATACTCCCAGGCGGAAGAAAGTGCTCCCCTGGTCCACGTCCAGCAGTGAGGCGAAGCGTGGAAGGCGAAGGAGAGGCAGCAGCGCCAGCAGGCAGAGGAGGACAGGTATCAGCGTGAGCCAGCGATAGCGCCCCCCGGCCTGCCAGCCCATCGCCACCAGCGCCGCCGGCAGCCCCAGCAGCAACGCCCCTCGCGAGAAGCTCAATATTACGGCCAGCGTCGCAGGTAACAGGGCCAGGCCGTAGAGTACGCGCCTGCCGCGTGCTGTCTCGGACCAGAGGGGGATGGCTACCAGAAAGGGCCATACCCTTCCCAGGTATAATCCCACATTGTTTGGAGAATGGTAGACACTCTGCAGGCGAGGCCATCCTCCCTCGGCCAGCGCCAGGTTCCTCCCCAGCGCATACTGAGCCAGCCCTATCAGAGCTACTCCACAGCCTCCCAGGACGAAGGCATCCACAACACGCCACCTGGGTTTCCCGTTCAATGCCCTGGTTCGCAGCAGCACATAGTAGAGCAGCGGGCACAGGAAGACGGTGCGCAGCTCAAAGAGCGCGGCAATACGGTTCACCGCCGCGGCGGTGGCTATGATGGCAGCTAGCATCAGCATCCCCACAGCCTTGTCAAGCGCTGAGAGAGGAGTAAGCCTGCGCCGGAGTATAGCGGGGCTCAGCAACCAGATCAGCATCTCCGGCAGGCTGAGCGCGCGATAAATCAGGCCGTCCGGTATGAGGTAGAACGGAGCCGCACACGCGACCAGCGCCAGGCCGAGGTCGGCACGCCAGTTCAGCAACGGAGATAATGCCGCCAGCGTGAGTAAGCAGATGCTTGCCCAGAGGCTGCTCCAGCCCTCCCTCAGGATGCCGGCACTGGAGTACCACAGCAGTCCCGTGCCGCCCACGAGCGCCGCCACCTGGGCCCATTCCGGCAGAGCCAGGAAACGCTGCTCCAGCCTCTTCCAGGCCACAAGCCGCGCCTCGCGCGCCAGGAGCAGCGCCAGGATCACGCCAGCCGCGATCAGGCCGGCGAGTTTAGCGACGTAGCCATCGCGCGGCAGGCGTGTGCCCACGCGCCAGTCCACTATCGCCCATTGCCCCTCTCCTCCATCCGGCACTATCTCGACGGTGTGCGTCCCTGGAGGGAGGTCAGTGGCCAAGGGGACAGTGGCCGGCTTCGCCTCCCGGTCGTAGAGGACAAGGTAAGCACGCCCCAGCTCATCGCGGGGGAGGCCGGGAGCGGGCTGTCCATCCACTGTAACGTAGAGGAAAGCCCGATACGGCCCCCGGCGCACCGTCAGCGCGACGGAGGTGCCGTCGAAGCGAAACGTAGCCCGCCCACTGCCGCTGCCGATGTCCGCGCCGGGCGCCCCGATCCGCCAGTCGCCCTCGTAAGTGGACCAGGGGTTATCCGCCGTATAGCCGCCGGGCGGGGCAGCTTCGGGAAGGGCAGTGGCCCAGCGCGCCACTGCGTTGTAGACCGGGCGGGGGACGTTATCCGGGCCGACCAGGGCGAAGCCCCAGCGTGGATCGTTGGCCGCCACCGGGGGCTGGAAGTGCTCGAGGATCATCGCCCCCAGCCACGGCCACTCGTTGCGCGCTCGCTCAAACGCGGCTACGGTGCGGGCGGCCTGGGTCGCTTCATCGGTCTGGCCCCAGATAGATGGGGCGCCCTCCCAGCCCCGGGGCAGAGCATTCCATCCCCACTGGGTAGCCCAGATGGCCTTGCCGCCGTCACCGTGCCGTTCCATCACTTCCCGCAGCAGGATGAGGCGCGAGAAGTTAAGCACGCTCTCGTCCACACGCCGGTCGTCCGGGCCGGTGTAGAAGCCGTAGGGCTTGCCGGCCACGATGTCGAAGTAGGGCGCAGCGCCGGCCTGGTACAATTGCTCCAGATAGCGCACCTCGCTCAGGTTGAGGGGGCCGCGCTCGGTAGTAGGCGCCAACCCGGCCAGGAGGATCGTAGCGGTGGGATCGGCGGCGCGGATGGCGCGGGCAACGCGAGCCAGCAGGTCAGCGTAGGCAGGTGGGCTGACAGGGCCACCTCCCCAGTGGGCAGCCAGATTAGGCTCGTCCCACACCTGGTATACGTCCACCTGATGACTGTAGCGGGAGGCGAAGGCGCGCGCAAACGCGGCGAAACGTTCGGGGTCGGCGGGGGGAGTGGGGGGAGCATCGTCGAGCACAACTACCGGCCGCAATTGGGGATAGCGGGATAGCGCCGCAAAGATGCGGTCGGGAACGCTCCAGTCGAAATGGCCCTCCGCCTGTACTATCCGGCTGAAGTAGAACGTCTGGCGCACCCAGACGAACCCCCCCGCTGCGATGCGTCGCAGCACATCCTCCAGTGCCTGCCCGTCGTACTGTTCCAGTGCTACGTTGACGCCGGGCAGGGGGACGTCAGCTCCGCGTACCGGAGCGGGGAACTCTCCGGATAGGCCACGCCGAGAGAGCCGGTGTGCGGCGCTTACACGCCCGATGGCGACCGGGAGCAGAGAGAAAAGAAGCAGCCATAACAAGAGGCGCAGGGCGAGTGTCCTGCGTCCCGTTTCCCGCGTCCTGCCCCTTGCTGCCTCACAGTGGTCGCCCTTCCCTGATTTTGCGGGCGGTCTCAAAGCCGGCCTCCAGGGCCTTCAAGTTAAGCTCCGCCGTGCCCGCCGGGGCACGGTCCCTCACCGCTGCCTCCAGTGCCTGGCGCGAGACAATGCCGGTCAGCCCGACCAATACCCCCAGTCCGACCACATTGGCGACGATCTCCTTGCCGGTGGCCTGACGTGCTAGCGCTGCCAGCGGGACACGCACCGCTCGCGTGGTCGAGGAGCGGGCGACGTGGTCCGCGTCCAGGATCAGTAACCCGCCCTCGCGGAGGCGATGGCCGTAACGGTCGCAAGCTTCCTGGCTCATACACAGCGCGATGTTGGGGCGGAGCACCTTGGGATAGTGAATCTCCTCGTCGGAGATGACGATCTCCGAGCGGCTGGCCCCACCCCGGGCCTCCGGGCCATAGGACTGGGTCTGCACCACATTCTTGCCATCGCGTGCGGCGGCGTCGGCCAGGATAATGCCGGCAAAGATAGCCCCCTGTCCGCCGGTGCCGGCCAGTATGATCTCATACCGCCGGGCCATTGGCTCCTCCTGCTGCCTGCTGCGCTCGCTCGACGATGCGGCGGTAGAGCTGGGGGGACTCCGGGGTGTCACGGGTCACGAAGATGCCGCGCACAATTTTGCCCCGCCGCTCCTCCCCGCTCATCTTCTCCGCCTGTGCGATGGTGATGCTCTGCTCTTTGAGGCGCCGCATCATCTCAGGCGCGGTGCCCCATTGATTCAACCGTCCCAGGGTGGTGTGACAGTAGCTGACGGCCTCGACGACCGAGAAGCCTTGCTTCATAATCGCCTGGGCGATGAATTGCTCCAGCTCCTGGACGTGATAGACGGTGCTGCGGGCGACAAAGGCGGCGCCAGCGGCGATGGACAGATCGGTGATAGGGAAGGGCTGCTCGATGTTGCCATAGGGAGCGGTAGGGGAGCACACGCCGGGGGGAGTGGTTGGCGAATACTGGCCGCCTGTCATCCCGTAGGTAGCGTTGTTGACTACAATAGCGGTGAGGCCGATGTTGCGACGGGCAGCGTGGATGAAATGGTTTCCACCGATGGCCAGCGCATCTCCATCGCCCATGACCACGATTACCTTCATCTCAGGCCGCACCAGCTTCAACCCGGTGGCGAAGGCGAGCGCCCGACCGTGGGTGGTGTGCATAGTATTGAAGTCCACATACACGGGCATTCGTCCGGTACAGCCGATACCAGACAGGAGGGCCACCTCGTTCTTGTCCAGTTGCAACTGGTCAACCGCCCGGATGATCGCGCCCAGGACGATGCCTATGCCGCAGCCGGCACACCAGATATTGGGAAACTTCTTGTGATGGCGCAGGTAACGCTCGTGGACCCGCGATTCACGCTGCTCTCGCTTCATACCGTCCACCCCTCGATGACGGCTACTATCTCGGAAGGTTGCATTATCTCGCCGTCGGCCCGGTTAATGCGGTGTACTTTGTGCCGGCCTGCTACCCGCTCCACCTCCCTGGCCAGTTGGCCCATATTCAGTTCGGGCACGACAATGCGATGGAGCCGGGCGGCAGCATGCTCCACCACCTCTTCGGGAAACGGCCACAGCGTTTGTAGTTTGAGGAAACCGACTTTGCGCCCGCGTTCGCGCGACATTTCGACAGCATGGCGGGCCACCCGCGCCGTCACCCCGTACGCGATGACCAGTGTCTCAGCATCTTCGACACCGTTCTCCTCATACAGCAGGATGTCCGAGAGATTGCGCTCTATTTTGCGGAAGATGCGGTCCAGCCACGGTCGAATCTCGTCCACCTGTTCGGTGGGGTAGCCTCGCTCGTCGTGATGGAGGCCGGTGATGTGATAGCGGTATCCTTCACCGAAGGGGAGGAGGGGCGGGACATCAGCGGGGAAATTCTCGTAGGGCTTGTACCACTCTGGCGGCACCGTGGTAACGGCGCGTTCCGTCCGCTCAATAGCGTCTGGGGGAGGGAGGGTGACCCTTTCGCGCATGTGGCCAATCACCTCATCCATCAGCAGAATCACCGGGGTGCGGTACTGTTCGGCAAAGTTGAAAGCCTTCACCGTCAGATCGAATACCTCACGGACAGAGGAGGGGGAGAGGACGATGATGGGGTAGTCACCGTGGGAGCCCCAGCGGGCAGCCATCACATCCCCCTGGGCCGGGCTGGTGGGGCGTCCGGTAGCCGGCCCCAGTCGCTGCACATCTACGATGACACAGGGGATCTCGGCCATAGCCGCATACCCAATGTGCTCCTGCATCAGGCTAAGGCCGGGGCCGGAGGTAGCGGTCATCGCCTTGGCCCCGCCGACCGAGGCCCCGATGACCGCAGCCAGCGAGGCGATCTCATCCTCCATCTGGATGAATACGCCACCAACCTGAGGCAGGCGCCTCGCCAGCAGTTCAGCGATCTCAGTAGCGGGTGTGATGGGGTAGCCCGCGAAGAAGCGGCAGCCAGCAGCAATCGCTCCCTCTGCGCATGCCTCGTCTCCCTGCATCAGCACAGAGTGAATGGAGGTGTTCATTCCCGCTCCTCAGGCGCGATCTCCGTGACGAAGACAGCGAAATCGGGGCAATGGAGCTCGCACCAGCGGCAGGCGGTACACCTCTCCGGGTGAGCTATGATGACCCGGTCGTCACTTCCGTGTGCCAGCACACCGGTCGGGCAAAATTCCACGCACAGGTCACACCCTTTGCACCAGTTAGGGACTGTCTCTTATACACATCT
>JAOAAG010000374.1 GCA_026418995.1 Anaerolineae bacterium | reverse complement strand
AGATGTGTATAAGAGACAGGAGGAGATCCGCAAGCGCATCGGCTATATGTCGCAACGCTTCAGCCTCTACCAGGACCTGACGGTAAGTGAGAACCTGGAATTTTACGGGCGCACCTACGGCGTGCGTGGCGAGCGGCTGCGGGCACGCAAACAGTTCGTGATCGAAATGGCCGGATTGAAAGGGCGTGAGCGGGAACTGACGCGCAACCTCTCCGGCGGCTGGAAGCAGCGGCTAGCGCTGGGTGCAGCCATTCTCCACGAGCCGGAGATGCTCTTTCTCGACGAGCCGACGGCCGGGGTGGACCCGATCTCACGGCGGGCATTCTGGGATCTGCTCTACACCCTGGCCGAAGGCGGGACGACGATCCTCGTGACCACGCATTATATGGACGAGGCCGAGCGTTGCGGGAGACTGGCCTTTATCCACGGCGGACGTATTATCGCGCAGGGAGCGCCGGCAGAAATCAAGCTCGACAAGATGCGTGGGCAGGTGCTGGAGATTGACTGTGACCGCCCCGACCTGGCGATTGGTATCCTGCGGCAGATGGACGGCCTGGAAGAGGTGGCGCTTTACGGGGCGCTGCTCCACGTGATAGCACCGGATGTCCTTGACCTCAAGCCACGTATCGCTCAGGCGCTCGCTGCAGCGGGGGTGCAGGTCAATATGATGGACGTGATTGTGCCGTCGTTGGAGGACGTGTTCATCTCCAGTGTGCGGCAGAATAACAAGTGAGGAAAGTATGCAAATCTCCAGGTATGCAAGTGTGCCAGTATGCAAGGTACGAATCGCCAGGTTGTTCATTGGCTCATTGTCCATTGTTCCTTTGCTTCTCTTGAGCGCATGCGGCAACGCCGAACCAACCGGCCCGCTCCAGGCTTCCGGCTTCATCGAGGCCGAGGAAGTGGCACTCGCGCCGGAGTTGGGGGGGCGGGTGGTCGAGCTGCTGGTCGAAGAAGGGGACGAAGTTGAGGCCGGGCAGGTACTGGTGCGGCTGGATGGGACACTGCTGGAAGCCAGGATCGCAGTAGCCCGGGCGGAGCTAGAGGTCGCGCAGGCGCGCCTGGCACAGGTACAGGCCGGCGCTCGCGCGGAAAAGATCCGGCAGGCCGAGGCGCAACTGGCCCAGGCGCAGGCCGCCCGCGACGGGGCCTATCAGGCCTGGCAGGATGCCATCGCTCTGCGGGACAATCCACAGGAACTGGATGCCCAGATCGCCCAGGCACGTGCAAGGGTGGCAGCCGCAGAGGCTGGTCTGACACGGGCTATCGCGCTTAAAGACGCCGCTGAGATCGGCAATGATGCCTTCTACGAAGCGCAGGAAGCCTTGAATAAGGCCCGCCAGCAGTGGGAACAGATTCCCGAACCGTTCCGTCCTCCATTGCCGGTGCTGCCGTTCGAGGCGCACCTAGCTCCCAATGCGTACTGGAAGGCCTGGGTAGGGGTTAACACCGCGCAGGCAGCGCTGGATGGGGCACGCGCGGCCCTGGCCGATCTCTACCGGCTGCGCAAAGAGCCACAACAGATGAACGCCCAGGTCAACGCGGCTGAAGCACAGTACCGGGCGGCAGAGGCTGCTGTGCAGGTGGCTCAGGCCCGGTTAGAGGCTCTGCGAGCCGGTGCGACGGAGGAGGAGCTTGCCATGGTCGAAGCGCAGGTTAAACAAGCACAGGCTGCGCTCGAGGCGTTGCTTGTCCTGCGCGATAAGCTGGTGCTCACCGCACCGCTCGGTGGGGTAGTGCTGGAGACAAGCGTCCATCCGGGGGAGCTCGCTGCGCCTGGGGCTACACTGCTCACGCTGGGTGACCTCGACGAAGTGACGCTCACCGTCTATGTGCCGGAGCATCGGCTGGGACAGGTATCCATCGGCCAGCAGGTGGAGGTACGGGTGGACTCATTCCCCGGACGTGTCTTTATCGGCACCGTAGTTGCCATTGCCAGCGAGGCCGAGTTCACCCCGCGCAACGTACAGACCCAGGAGGAGCGCGTGAACATGGTTTTTGCCGTAGACGTGCAGATTCCCAACCCCGACCATGCGCTCAAGCCGGGCCTACCGGCGGATGCGACGTTCGTGATCCAGGAGCCAACTCCATGAGGAAACTCACCATGACTCAATTGACAACGAACAATGGTTCACTGTTCATTGTCTCATTGTTCCTGGTTTATGCGCTCCTGCTGAGCGGGTGCAGCAACGACGGGGCCAACGGACCGATCACGGCGTCCGGCTTCATCGAGGGTGAGGAAGTGAGTGTGGCGCCGGAGGTGAGCGGGCGCATTGTCGAGATCACGGTGGATCGCGGCGATCGCGTCGAGGCCGGGCAGGTGCTGGTACGGCTGGACGATGCGGTGTTGCAGAGCCAGCGACGGCAAGCGGAGGCAGGATTGGCCGCTGCCCGCGCGAACCTGGCCCGTGTGCGGGCTGGCGCGCGTCCCCAGGAGCTTGCGGCGGCCCGCGCTGCACTGGCACAGGCAGAAGCAGCACGCGACGGCGCGTTTAAAGCCGTGCTGGACGCCCGCAGCGTGATCAGCAACCCGCTTGAGCTGAATGCCCAGATTGACGCTGCGCGCACCCAGGTGCGCCTGGCGGAACAGAACGTCGAGATGGCGCGGGCCAATCTGGCGGAGGTCGAACTCAAGCGCGGCGTGTATGGTGGTAAGGGTGGGGACACCGAACGTATGTGGAATCTCCAGGTCCAGGCGGCACAAGCAGCGCTCGCCCAGGCCCAGGCCGAACTGGACGGCGCCCGCGCGTATCTCAATGTTCTGTTGCGGATACGTGCCAATCCGCTTACGCTGCGGGCACAGTTGCACGCTGCCGAAGCGCAATACCGGCAGGCTGAGGCGCAGGTGGACATCGCCCAGGCGGCGCTGGAAGAATTGGAGGCAGGTCCTACGCCGGAAGAAGTGGCGCTGGCCGAAGCGCAGGTGCGGCAGGCGGAGGTGGCTGTGCGGCTGGTGGACGCACAGATCGCCCAACTCACCCTGACCGCGCCGATGGACGGCATCGTCACCACACGCAGCGCCCAGGTCGGGGAGACAGCACAGGCTGGGCTTCCGCTCCTTACTATCGCCAATCTGGACGAGGTCACCCTGGTCATCTACATCCCGGCGAACCGCATCGGGCATGTGCAGCCAGGGCAGGAAGTTGAAGTACGTGTGGACTCTTTCCCTGGACAAGTATTCCTGGGACAGGTGGCAAGCATTGCCGGGGAGGCCGAGTTCACCCCACGCAATGTGCAGACCCAGGAGGAACGAGTCCATCTCGTGTTTGCGGTCAGAGTGCGCATTCCCAATCCTGACCATCTGCTTAAGGCCGGAATGCCCGCAGATGCGCTGATCCGGCCAACGGCGTCCGGCGTCTCCAGCATGCGACGCTGAAGAACCTGGTCACCTACCCGCAAATGTACGCCCCTCTACGGACTCCAGCGGGGCATAGGGGCGTGCATGTAGCCTCTATGCCCGCTGTCCCCTATCTTCCACAGGCCTCCAGGTCGCTGGATCTCCGATGCCGTTTGTGTCCCTACCGGGGAAGCGTATTTTTCTAACGCTTTTCTAACCTCCCTCTTGTACAAATCTAATACTGAAACGCAATAATTTGGGTGCTTGTACACGCAGGATGGTGCGTCAGGCCAGTTGGAGATGTCATCACCAGATGCTCCACCAGCTTGACATCCCATCCCAGAAAGAAATCTGATTGAGGGAGGTGTGAGATGACAAACCTGGTGCGCTGGGAACCCTTCAGAGAGTTAATCAGCTTGCGGGAGGCGATGGATCGCCTGTTTGAGGAAAGCTTCGTGCGGCCATGGAGTACATGGCTGACCTCACCGGGCGAGGGGACACTGGCGGTGGATATGTATGAGACCGACGATGCCATCATCGTTAAATCGCCCATTCCCGGTGTCAAGCCCGAGGACCTGGATATCAGCATTACCGGGGACACGTTGACCATCCGGGGCGAAACCAGAGCGGAAACGGAGGTCAAGGAGGAAAAGTATATCCGCCGCGAGTGTCGCTATGGCTCCTTCTGTCGTTCCCTGCCTCTTCCTGTCCCGGTAGTGGCCGACAAGGCAGTGGCCGAATTTGAGAATGGCGTCCTCACGCTGACCCTGCCGAAGGCCGAAGAGGTCAAGCCGAAGACCATCAAGGTCAAGACGAAGGGCGAGTAAGTGGCAATCGTAATAGCGGGGGAACGATGGTTCCCCCGCTCCGATTCGCTATATTATAGTAGGAGGCGTTAAGATGACCATTAACAGATGGAATCCGTGGCGCGATATGATCACCTTGCGGGATGCGATGGATCGCCTGTTCGAGGAAAGTGTCGTGCGGCCTGGCTGGGCATGGAGGGAAAGGCGGGAAAGGGTATGGCGGCTGCCCCTGGATGTCTACACCACGCCTGAGGAAATCGTGGTGATCGCGTCCTTGCCAGGCCTGACCCCGGAGGAGGTAGATATCGCGATAGAAGGGGATACGCTGACCATCCGTGGCGAACTGCGTCCGCCTCTGGAAAACGTCACCTATCTGTTCCAGGAACGGCCATATGGCCCGTTCTCGCGCACACTGACGCTGAACGTACCCGTGGACGTGGAGAAGGCAGAGGCAGTGTTTGAAAACGGGGTACTGACGCTTACTCTCCCCAAGGCGGAGGAGACCAAGCCGAAGGTGATTAAGGTTAAGACCAAGTGAGGCAGTGGAATCCATCCTGCAGAGGCACAGGGCGGGGAAACGTCTAGTGCCCTGTGCCTCTGTATTTGTTTGCGTCGTCGAGTGAGCTATGCGCCTGCGGGAGTAGCATGATGCGGACGGTGCTATTCGACCTTGGTATCCAGCTCGACCATCTCGCCGGTTACAGTAAAGATCACCCGCTCGCAGATATTGGTGACCCGGTCGGCTGCGCGTTCTAGATTATGCGCTGCCCATAACAGTTGGTTGGCCCGATCGGCAATCGCTGG
This sequence comes from Anaerolineae bacterium, assembly GCA_026418995.1. GTDB lineage: Bacteria > Chloroflexota > Anaerolineae > B4-G1 > B4-G1 > JAOAAG01. The sequence continues at coordinate 2,253 of JAOAAG010000374.1, read as the reverse complement.
GTTCGCCAGGATGCAGGCCATAGCCTCACGGTAGACCAGGTTATAGAGTTCATCCACTTCATCGTCCTCCAGCGAAAGGGCGCGCGCCCTTTCCGCGTCCCGCAATGCAAATGCCTCCAGCGCCCGATGGAGCATGCTTGCCGCTTTTCGCGCCATCGGCAGGATGTGAGCCAACGGCTTCAGGGGCGGTGCGTTTCCCTGCATTAAAGTGATCCGGGCAATACCTTTGGCATAATCGCCGATGCGCTCCAGCTCGGAAGAGATGTCGAGGACGGCAGCAATCAGGCGTAAATCGCCTGCCATGGGCTGTTGAATGGCGATCAGGGTCAACGCTTCCGACTCGATAGCCAGCCGGCGCCCGTTGATATAGTGATCCTGGGCGATCAGACGGCGTGCACCGAAGAGGTCCTGTCGCTTGAGCACATCTGCTGTCTCGAGGAGTGCCTCCTCCACAACACTTCCCAGCGCTAACAGGTCGTCTTCAAGGCGCTGCAATTCACGCGCAAAAGCTTTACGGGGCATAGTCCGGCTCCGGGTGGGCTGCGGAAGAGGCCGCGTTCTATAGCTGTCCATACTCTCCACATCTCCATTGCCTTACCTCTGCTCGACCATCGCCACCCACCCGGCCTCTGTGACAACCTGCTGTCCCTCTGGACTGAGCGCGAAATCAATGTAATACTTCGCTATAGGCTGAGTGAGGGGGCCTGTAAGCAAGAGCAAAGGGCGTACAAGGGGGTAGGCACCCGTGCGTGCGTTTTCCTCTGTGGGAGGTACGCCACCAATCTTTAACGCTTTGAGCGCTGGCTCCAGATGACCGAATCCCACATAGCCGATTGCTGCGGGATCCTCGGTGACGGCGGCCACTACTTCGCTGGCCGCAACGGCGATCTTTTGATTGGCCGGCGCCGGCTCCTGTTTATGCAATACCAGCTCGTCAAAGGCGCCGCGTGTGCCAGAAGTCTGCTCACGCACCACCGCCAAAATCGGCAGATCAGGCCCGCCGAGTTCTTTCCAGTTGGTGATCTTTCCCTGGTAGATAGCAGCCAATTGCTCCATAGTCAGGCTATCCACAGGGTTCTGCTGATTGACCACCACGGCGATAACGTCCATCGCTATCTGGTACTGTTCAATGCCTTCCGCTTCCTCAGGAGTCAGCGCTCGCGAGGCCATCCCTATATCCACGGCGCCATCATGGACGGCCTGTATGCCGACCACCGATCCCCCTGCAGCGATCTCCAGCTCCACACCCGGATATTTTTGACGGAAGGCCTGCCCGATTTTATCTGCGAGGGGCTGCACTGTCGTGCTACCTGCAAAAGTAATGCGCCCGACGAGTGCCGGCGTCGCTGTGGGTGTGGGCGAGGTTTCGGAGGCGCGTTTACAGGCTGCGAGGGTAATCAGGGCCAGCCCAATCAGAAGCCCGCTCAGGATCCTCAGTCGTTTACGATTCATCAACCGCATATCACCACCTCCTCAGACCGTACGTACGACCTCCTGGACACCGCGTGAGTTCAGCGGGAGCGTGAAGGTGAACGTTGATCCTTCGCCCACCTTGCTCTTGACCCAGATGCGGCCACCGTGCAGCTCGATGAGCTTCTTGGTGATAGGCAGTCCCAGGCCTGCCCCATCACGGGAGCGGCTGTCTGAGCTGTCTACCTGGGTGAACTCTTCAAAAATCTCCGTTAACCTGTCGGCAGGGATGCCAATCCCCGTATCGCTCACACTGACCTGGACGAACGATTCCTGTTGCTCTGTGCACGTATTCCATGACTCGACGATCTGAGCGCTGACCGAGATATACCCCTTCTCGGTGAACTTGATGGCATTGGAGAGCAGATTGAGCATAATCTGGCGCAGGCGGCGCCGATCGGCGTAGAGCGGGGGTAGCTCATCAATGTGTTGCTCCAGCGTGATTGGCTTCCCCTGGACCAGCGGCGTCACGGCATCCATTGCGCTCTGGACGATTTCTCGCAGGTCAACCTCTTCAAGTTGCAGCTCCATCTTGCCCGCGTTGATGCGCGAAATGTCTATGATATCCTGCACCAGCGCCAGCAAATGTTGACCCGACTCGTGAATATACTTCAGGTCCTGGGCCTGCCGCTCGTTAATCGGGCCGTCTATGCCTTTCAGCAGTACTTTGGAGAAGCCGATGATCGAATTGAGCGGGGTACGCAGCTCGTGACTCATCACGGCGAGGAATTGCGTCTTGAGATAGTCCATCTCTGCCAGACGCTCCGCAGTACGCTTCTGCTG
>JAOAAG010000352.1 GCA_026418995.1 Anaerolineae bacterium | reverse complement strand
TGGGCTCGGAGATGTGTATAAGAGACAGACCGCACTCCGACGCCCCGTCCGACCCCCCCGCCAACCGTCACGCCCCCCCCTCGCCCCACCGCGACGCCCCCCTTCATACCGACCGCGACGCCAGAATTACCCCCGCCGGCTTCACTACTCACCCCACTTCCCTCGGCTGTCCCGGCCGGAAGCGACGCCCGCCTCACCATCATCACGCTTGCCGCCGGAGTGGACGAGACGGGGCAGCCGATAGACGCGGGCGTCCAATTCCCCGCTGGCGACCATTACGTCTACCTCTTTTTCAGCTACCGGGGCATGGCCGAGGGTGTTGCCTGGACTTTCGCTATTTATCGGGAGCGGGAGCTGATCGAAAGCTGCACCCAATTGTGGTCCTGGGGCCCCGAGGGGCGCACATACGTATACTACAAGCCCCCGGAGGGGTACAGCCCTGGCAGATATGAGATGCGGCTGTTCATTGAGCAGCACTTGCAGGGGATAGCTCAGTTCACCATCAGGTGATGGTCACGTCACGGGGGAAGGCAGCCGTTTGACAAGGCTCCAGGGACATGGTACACTCTATATCCCCTGTTCCCTTCAACACCAGGCGTTTGCCAGTGCGATCAGGAGGTCCAAGGAGCACCGATGATGTCTGAACCACCGATTCGATTCACCCGCGGAGTACCGGCTGTGGAAAGCTTCCCCACCACGCAACTGGCGGAATGCGCAGTGACAGTACTGGCCGAACAGGGCCGCATTGTGCTACAGTACGGGCAGGCAGGCGGCTTCCCGCTGCTGCGTGAGATAGTCGCCCGAGAGGTGGGAGTGGACAGCGGGAGAGCGATCATTGGCAACGGCTCCCTGCAACTGCTCGACCTGTATGCACGCTTACTGGTGTCGCCCGGCCAGGTGGTTTACGTCGAACAGCCCTCCTACGACCGTGCCCTCACGGTGCTGCGCCGGGGCGGGGCCAGGCTGAGAGGCTTCCCCCTCGCAGAGGACGGCCCCGATGTGGACGCCATAGAGCAATGTCTCAAGCAGGGAGAAAGACCGGTGCTCTTCTACATCATCCCTGATTTCCAGAATCCCAGTGGCGTGGTGCTCTCGCTCCAGAAGCGACAACGTCTGGCCTCTCTGGCCCGCGAGTACGAGTTCTGGATCGTCGAAGATATACCCTATCGCAGGCTACGCTACCGTGGCGAGGAGCCGCCCACTCTCTTCAGCCTGGCGCCAGAGCGTACCATTCTACTCTCCTCCTACAGTAAGCTGATCAGCCCGGGGCTCCGGGTCGGCTACACGATAGCCCCCCAGCCCCTGGTCAACGAGCTGGCTCGAATGGCGGAGGACACCTATATCAATGCCAGTTACCTGAACCAGGCTATTGTCGCGCTGTTCATCGGGAAGGGCTGGCTGGAGCCGCAAATTACCCGACTGAAGGCGCTCTATGAGCCACGTCTGGACGCTACGCTTAACGCGCTCACAAACTATATGTCCGACCTGGCAACCTGGTTCAAAACGGAAGGCGGTTTCTTCGTTGGCGTCACCCTGAAGGGCACGGTAGACGCTGGAGCGCTGCTGAAACTGGCACAGGAGGCTAACCTGCTGCTCACCGATGGACGTAGCTTCTTCGCCGATGGCAGTGGCGGCAACTTCATCCGTCTCCCCTTCTGCGCTCTGACGCCGGAGGAGATCGAAATCGGCATCGCACGGCTGGCTAACGTGGTACGGAAGGCTATGAAGTAGCCTGGGATGGCCGCTCGATGGCGAGGAAGACGCTATCATTCGAGCGGCAGTGACGATGGTCAGATATTAACGATCCAGCGTTCAACAACGGAGCCGATCAATGCAATATCGTAGATTTGGGACACTGGACTGGCAGGTTTCGGCACTGGGATTCGGGTGCATGCGCCTGCCCACTATAGGTGGCGACCATGCCAAAATTGATGAGCCGGAAGCTACCCGCATGCTCCACTACGCTATTGACCACGGGGTAAACTACATAGACACGGCTTATCCCTATCACGGCGGTAACAGCGAGTCTTTCTTGGGCCGGGCACTCCAGGGCGGCTACCGCGACAGGGTGAAGCTGGCGACCAAACTACCCTGCTGGCTGGTCGAGAGCGCGGATGACTTCGACAGATTCCTGAACGAGCAGCTCCAGAAACTGCAAACTGAGCATGTGGACTTCTACCTGCTGCACGGGCTGGGCAAAGAACGATGGGACAAGATGCGTGGTCTGGGTATCCTGGAGCGGGCTGAGAGAGCCAAAGCCGATGGCCGCATTGGTCATCTTTGCTTCTCGTTCCACGATAGCTACGAAGCCTTCAAGGAAATCGTGGATGGCTACGATGGCTGGACGGCCTGTCAGATTCAGTACAATTATATGGACATCGAGAACCAGGCCGGGACCAGAGGGTTACAATACGCAGCCTCCAGGGGATTGGCCGTAGTGGTTATGGAGCCGCTCCTGGGCGGGAGGCTTGTGGACCCACCCCGACCGATCCAGGAAGTGTGGGACACCGCGCCCAGGAAGCGCACCCCCGCCGACTGGGCACTCCAATGGTTGTGGAACCAGCCAGAGGTCTCCGTGGTGCTGAGCGGGATGAGCACGATGGAGCAGGTGCGAGAGAACATCGCCAGCGCGGCTGCCTCGGGCGTGGGGTCGCTGAGCGAGGAGGAACTGGCGCTGATCGCGCGGGTGCGCGAAAAATATCGGGAGCTGTGTCCCATCCCGTGCACCAGATGCGGCTATTGCATGCCATGTCCCAATGGCGTCAACATCCCACGCAACTTCGAGATTTACAACGAGGGAGCGATGTACGAGAAGCCGGAGCATGCCCGCATCGTGTATACCCGCTGGTTTCCCGAACCAGAGCGAGCCAACATGTGTATCGCCTGCCGCATATGCGAGGATAAGTGCCCGCAACGGATTCCCATCAGCGACTGGATGCCACTTGTCCATCAGGTGCTCGGCGAGGGCAAACCCTACAGCGAGTGCAGGATTGGGGGTTAGGGGTTGGGGGTTAGGGATTGGGGGTTAGGGTTGGGGGTTAGGGGTTAGGGGCAGGGATGGGAAGCTGAAGGCCAGGAGTTGAAAGTCGGGAGGTTGAAATATGCAACAAACCATGGGACAACTGTTTACTACGCTCGGTCCTAGAAGCCCATCTGAGATGGGCATTGTCCTCCCTCACGAACACGTCTTCGTGGACCTGCGTACCTGGGACCAGCCGGGCTACGCCCAAGCCGACCCCGCTGACGTGGTGCGCCTGATGGGGCCGGAGCTGCTCCGAGCCCGGGAGGCCGGCATCACGCTCATCGCCGAGTGCAGTACCGTCGGTGTGGGCCGGCGCGCTGACATCCTGCGCGCCGTCTCGGAGGCCACCGCTTTCCCGCTCCTGGCCCCCACCGGAGTCTACCGGGAGCCGTGGATTCCGGATTGGGTGCACGCGTCCTCCGAAGAAGAGTTGCGCGATTGGATGATCGGGGAGCTGACTGGCGAGATTGCTGGCAGCGGAGTACAGGCCGGTTGGATCAAGCTGAGCGCCGGCGACGACGGGATCACCCCGTGTGAGAGGCGCGTCCTGCGCGCGGCTGTCGCTGCCAGCATGGCCACAAACGCTGTCATCGGCAGCCACACCATCCGGGGGCGTGTCGTGCGGGAGCAACTGGACATCATAGAAAGCATGGGCCATACCCCGCAACGCTTTATCTGGATCCATGCCCAGGCAGAGCCGGATTTTGCGCTCAACCTCGAGATGGCGCGTCGTGGGGCCTGGATTGAGTACGATGGCATCGGGGGCGAGGGGAGCGACGACGCTTTCTACGTGGAACGCATCCTGCGTATGCTCGAAGCTGGGTTGGGAGACAGGATATTGTTGAGCCAGGACCGGGGTTGGTACGACCCGGCCCTGCCAGGCGGGGGCACGCCCAAGCCTTTCACCTACCTGTGTGAGCAGTTTCTGCCACAACTACGGGCTGCCGGAGTGGACGAGGCGACTATCTTTCAATTGACCCACACCAATCCCTGTAACGCCTTTGCCCGGTAACAGGTTCCAGGTGACGGTCACTCTGGCAAGTGACCGTCACCTGAAGCAGGAGAGAAAATGATGGAGACGCAAAATCTGCACTGGTGGCAGCGCGGCGTGGTTTACCAGATTTACCCGCGCAGTTTCAAAGACACTACCGGTAACGGCGTCGGCGACCTGCAGGGCATCATTGAACAGCTCTCCTACCTCAACGACGGCACGCCCCGCTCGCTGGGGGTGGATGCCATCTGGCTAAGCCCATTCTACCCCTCGCCGATGGCCGACTTCGGCTATGATGTGTCCGATTACTGCAACGTTGACCCCCTCTTCGGCGACCTGGCGACCTTTGACAGGCTGGTGGAGGAAGCACACCGCCGGGGCATCAAGGTTATCATTGATTGGGTGCCCAATCATACCTCAGACCAGCATCCCTGGTTTCTCGAGTCACGCAGCAGCCGCGATAATCCCAAACGCGACTGGTATATCTGGCGCGACCCCAGGCCAGACGGCTCGCCGCCTAATAATTGGGGCAGCTTTTTCGGTGGCCCGGCCTGGACGTTCGACGAGCACACGGGCCAGTATTACCTCCACCAGTTCGTCAAGGAACAGCCGGAGCTGAACTGGCGCAATCCCGAGGTCCGCGCGGCGATGCTGGATGTGCTTCGCTTCTGGCTGGATCGAGGGGTGGATGGCTTCCGCATGGATGTGATTGGACTGCTTATCAAGGACGCTGAGCTGCGGGACAACCCACCCGATCCCAACGCCCCGCCGGACCTGCCGCCGAACGATATCTTCGGCCGCCAGTTGCACATCTACAACTGGGACCAGGACGAGGTACACGAAGTCATCCGCGAGATCCGCCGCGTGCTGGACGAGTACGACGACCGCTGCGGCATCGGCGAGGTATGGGGCGAGTTGCCACGCTGGATTAAGTACTACGGTGAGAACGGCGATGAGCTGCACCTGCCGTTCAACTTCCGCCTGTTGTGGTTGCCATGGCAGGCCCGGGCGATGCGCCGCTCGGTGGACGAGCTGGAAGCAGCGCTACCTGGGTTTGCCTGGCCCAATTATGTGCTGGGGAACCACGATCAACCGCGCCTGGCCTCGCGTTTCGGTGGGGAGGCGCAGGCACGTGCCGCCGCGCTGATGTTACTCACCCTGCGTGGCACGCCCACCCTTTACTATGGAGACGAGCTGGGGATGGAAAACGGTGTTATCCCGCCGGAAAAAGTGCAGGACCCGCAGGGCATCAATCTGGGCGTGGAGCGCACCCGCGACGTGGCCCGCACGCCAATGCAATGGAACGCCGGACCCAATGCCGGTTTTTGCCCCGCCGGGGTCGAGCCGTGGCTTCCTGTCTCCGCCGACTACGCCACGCGGAACGTGGCTGTACAATCGGAACAGCCCCGCTCGATCCTGAACCTGTACCGGAAGCTGCTCTGGTATCGGCGCCATAGCCCGGCCCTGTACGGAGGTAGCTATCGCTCCTTAGACGTGGAGCACGAGGACTGCTTTGTTTATCTGCGTGAAGCCGGGGATGAACGGCGCCTGATCGCGCTCCATTTCGGCAGCACCCCCTGTCACATCTCCATACCCGGTGAGCAGTCGGGTATGGTCGCTATCTCAACTTACCTGGATCGGGAAGGGAGGGAGGACCTCAGCAGGCTGGAGCTACGTCCGTATGAAGGGCTGCTTATCGAGGTCACGAAATGACCACCGTAACCCTGTTCCACCGCCATCCGCACAACCCCATCCTGACCGCTGCCGATTGGCCCTATCCAGCCAACACCGTGTTCAATCCAGGAGCGACGTTGCTCCCCGACGGCACTACCCTTCTCCTCTGTCGTGTAGAGGATTATACAGGACGTTCCCACCTGTGCGCCGCCCGCTCGGCAAATGGGATAGACAACTGGGAGATAGACCCGCAGCCCACCTTCATGCCCGACCCCGACCGCTACCCCGAGGAGATATGGGGCGTTGAGGACCCGCGCATTACTTTTGTACCGGAGCTCAAGCGGTACGTGCTCGCGTATACTGCCTACTCCCAGGCCGGGCCGGGCGTGTCGCTGGCGCTGACGGAGGACTTCAGGCAGTTCGAGCGGCTCGGTATGGTGATGCGTCCCGATGACAAAGATGCGGCTCTGTTCCCGCGACGTATCAGGGGACGGTGGGCGTTACTGCACCGTCCGCAGACTCCCGGTGGCTCCCATATCTGGCTCTCCTATTCCCCTGACCTGATCCACTGGGGGGAGCACCGCGTGGTCTTGCAGGCCAGGCGCGGAGGGTGGTGGGACGCGAACAAAATCGGCCTGTCACCACCCCCGCTGGAGACTCCCCAGGGGTGGCTGGTTATCTACCACGGCGTGCGGCAGACCGCCTCGGGGTCAATTTACCGGCTGGGGCTGGCGCTGCTTGACCTGGAGTCGCCTGAGCGTTGCCTGCGGCGCGGTGAATCCTGGGTCTTCGGCCCGGAGATGCCGTATGAGCGGGTGGGCGACGTGGGCAACGTGGTCTTCCCGTGCGGCTACACGCTGCTGCCCGATGGGGACACACTCCGCCTCTACTACGGCGGGGCAGATTCCTGTATCGCGCTAGCCACAGGCAGCGTCGGAGCTATGCTGAGCTGGCTGGAAGAGTATGGACAGATTTAAGGGAGCCGGGTAGGGACAGAGAGCTATAAGTGTTATCCACCAGCACATAGGGCCAGAGCTGGCGGAGGCGACCGCCACCGGCTGGTTTCTCGCGGATGCGCATATCCCAACGCTTTCGCTTCCTCCGACGCCATCGTGCAACCTCTCCGTGCGGCGCGGATCACGGTCCGCGAGTAAGCGAGCGGATTGTTATCCGGCGGGCGCAGGCTGGATCGTTACTCTCCGATTGCTACCACCCACACAACATACTCATCACTGCAAAGACTGGCTGCCAATTCGATCCGCTGCGGGTGCAGCAGGAGACTGGACTATGGAATCACTGGCAGCGCATTTACCTATGGACCGCTGCTGGGCCCTGTATAAGGGCGAAGACTTGCCGGACAGGGCCAGAGGGGCCGTCTTGCTCGCCGATATCTCCGGCTTCACACCGCTGACCGAGACTCTGGTAGAAGAATTTGGCCCAGCGCGTGGTGCGGAAGAGTTGACCGGCTACCTCAACAAGGTTTATGAGGCTCTCATTGCCGAGGTACACCGATACAGAGGCAGCGTGATCGGTTTCAGCGGGGACGCCATTACCTGCTGGTTCGGCGATGACTATGGACTCCAATCCGTGGCCTGCGCTCTGGCTCTACAGCAAGTGATGGGCCGGTTCGCTGTAGTAGAAACGCCCTCGAGCACAAGCGTATCGTTAGCTATCAGAGAGGCAGTAGCGGCCGGGGCGGTCCGTCGCTTTCGGGTCGGTGATCCGGCCATCCAGTACATGGATGTGCTGGCCGGCGCGATTATGGATCGCGTGGCCGAGGCCGAAGCACAGGCCAGGAAAGGGGAAATCATCCTTGATGCAGAGACGGCAGACTGGCTTGCGGGCCCGGTCAACGTTGCGTGGCGCGAGAACCCGGGGATGGGCAGGCAGTCTGCGGTCGTGCTCGGGCTGACTGACCCGGTGATGGCAACTCCCTGGCCAGATCCTCCCCCCGTGGTAGCAGATGAAGAGCAAATACGCCCCTGGCTTCTGCCGCCGGTCTACGAGAGATTGAAAACGGGCCAGGGCCGGCTGCTGGCCGAACTCCGCCCGGCGGTCTCGCTTTTCCTCAAGTTCGGCGGGTTGGATTACGATCGCGACGAGACATCCGGCGAGAAATTGGATGCCTATATCCGATGGGTGCAAAACGTCCTGGCTCGCTACGAAGGGTACCTTATTCAGTTGACTACCGGCGACAAGGGGAGTTATTTGTACGCCGTGTTTGGAGCACCGCTGGCCCACGACGACGATGTGGCGCGTGCGGTGGCAGCGGCGCTGGATTTGCGAATGCCACCTTCGGACCTGGACTTCATCACGAGTGTCCAGATCGGCATTAGCCAAGGCCGGACGTGGGCCGGGGTTTACGGCGGCTCGGGCCGCTGCACGTATGGTGTGTTGGGTAACGAGGTGAACGTTGCGGCACGCCTGATGGAGAGAGCCAAGCCGGGGCAGGTATTGGTCAGTCAGCGTGTGGCTAAGGCAGCAGCCAGAGGATATTGTTACCAGAGCCTGGGCCTGGTAGCGGTCAAGGGGAAAAAAGAGCCTGTGCCTGTCTTCACCGTGCGGGGCAGACGAGCTCCGTCAGGGCCGGCCGATCTATGTGCGGCCCCGCTGATCGAACGCGAGACCGAACTGGTGCGACTGGAGGAGACACTGGATTCAGTTCTGGCCGGCAGAGGGCAAATCCTGCGGGTGGAGGGCGAGGCTGGTATCGGTAAGAGCCGGCTGGCTGCCGAGCTGGTCAGACGGGCAGCGGGCTGTAACTTCCATGTGGCCATAGGCGCTTGCCAGAGTACTACACGAGGCGTAGCCTACTATCCCTGGCAACAGATCCTGCGGACTTTGTTCGATTTGCCCGAATTCATTACGGAGGATGCTGACACTTCGGTCGCGCAACAGATGGCACAGATAGAGAGGGTGCTCAGAGGCACCAATCCTGCCTGGCTGCCTCGCCTGCCTCTGCTGGGGGATCTGCTGGGGTTGCCGTTTCCCGATAACGAGACCACACGGGCCTTTGACCCCAGGCTGCGGCAAGAGGCACTCTTCGCCCTGGGTGTAGAGGTGGTGCGGACGTGGGCTCAGATTCGGCCTTTACTGCTGCTAATCGAAGATGCCCACTGGCTGGATGAACCCTCGCAGGAATTAACGTTGGCTCTGGGTCGGGCCATTGCCAACGTGCCGGTGCTGCTGGCCCTGGTCCACCGCCCACAGGAAAAGCCACTCATGCCTGCTTTGTGCTCCCTGCCGTATCACCACTCTATGCATTTGCAGGAACTTACTCCCTCGGGCGTGGCTCGATTGATAGCTCACCGTTTGGGAGGCCATGTAGCGGAGTTGGCCCTACACGTGGTCCAGGTCCAGGCTCAGGGCAATCCCTTCTTTACCGAGGAACTGGTAGCAGCACTGTGTGAATCGGGAGGCCTTGGGCAGCAGGCAGATGGTACGTGGACGCTCTCCGGGACGATTTTCGATACTCTGCGTAAAGCCGGGTGTCTGGTTAAGAGGAACGGACACTGGACATTATCTTCCCGCGCCCCCCTGGCGGCTGTAGACCTGAGAATTCCCGATTCGGTACACGTGGCTGTGCTCTCGCGCGTAGATTGCTTGCCGGAGCCGCACAAGCAGGCCTTGAAGATAGCCAGTGTCATCGGAGCCATCTTTGAACTCGATTTGTTAAGCCAGGCACATCCGAACCGGATTGACCGGAAGACACTGCTCGAACAGATGGAGGACATGGAAGTACGTGATTTCCTTCGCCGGGAGACGTCGCAGCCGCGGGTAGTCTACGCATTCAGACACCACATCACCCAGGAAGTAGTCTACCATACGCTCCCAGAAGAGCAGCGGCGCAGGCTACACCAGGCGGTAGGTGAGGCTCTGGAACGCTCACTGCCTGACGCCGTGGAACGGTTGGCTTACCACTATAGCCACAGTGATGTACGTGAGAAAGCCGCGTTCTACCTGGGCAAAGCGGCCCGCAAAATGCAGCGGGAATATGCCAACGAGATGGCCCTGGACTATTACAATCAGGCTCTGGCGCTGGAACAACGATGGGAGTGGCTTAAGGGCAAGGTCGAGGTCTTGCATATCCTGGGGCGGCGTGAGGAGGAGAGGGGTGCGTTGAAGTTGCTAGAAGAGACGCCGGGGGCACCGATGTTCGAGGTGGCGTACCTGGCGGGGCAGTATCACGAGGTAATCGGGAATTATCTCCAGGCACAGACTGAGATTGAGCGGGCACTGAAGGCCGCTCGGAACCAGAGTGATGGGATCGGCGAGGTCCGCTGCCTGGCCCAACTCGGACTGATTGTACGCAAGCAAGGAGAGTATGAACGGGCCAAAGTCTGGTACAACCAGGCCCTGGAGCTGATGCGATCCCGGAATGTCCATCCCGACGAAGCGGCGCAGGTACTAAATGGCCTGGCCATGGTTCATCTCCAACAGGGAGCCTATGATCAGGCTAAGGCATGCTGTGAGCGAGCTCTATCGTTGGCTCGTATGAGCCACAATCGGGTAGGCGAGTCCAGGGCACTTAACAACCTGGGGCTCATCGCCTTCTGTCAACGCGATTTCACTGAGGCGATCAGGTACTATCAGCAAGCTCTGGATATCCGACGAGCCATCGGCGATCGCGCCGGAGAGGGGGCGATCCTGGCCAACATCGCTACGGCTTTACGGGACGCGGGTGACTATGGTCAGGCTTACCGGTACTTATCTGAAGCCCTGGCCATTCAACAGGCTACCGGCAGCCGATGGGAGGAAGTCAACGCCTGGAACGACCTGGGCATCCTTTACTTACTGGTCGGTGATTTACCTCAAGCCAGGAGCCATTTCGAGCACGGTCTGGCCTTAAGCGAGGAGATTGGCGACGAAGCGGGCCAAGCCTATATCCTCTGTAACCTGGGACAGACCGTGCGTGATTGCGGTGACCTGCAGACCGCCGAACAGTTTTTGACCGATAGTCTAGCTATGGCACGAGCTCAGTCTGATAGATACCTGGAGTCCATGTGCCTGAGCCATTTAGCTACCGTTAGCCTGCACGCTGGCAGATTTGAAGAGGCCATTGAGCGGGCCCGGATCACACTGATGATGCGTCAGGAACTGGGCCTGCAACTGTTGACCACCATGGATCTGACCACGCTGGCGCTTGCCTGCCTGCATACCGGTCGTGTCGAGCAAGCCCTGAATTACGTCCGCGAGGCCCTGGACATTCTGGAGCGATGCGGCGCCGTGGGGCCTGAATTTCCCCACCACGATTATTTTCGCTGCTACCACGTGCTGCTTGCTACCGGACACGAGGAAGAAGCTACAGCCGCTCTACAATCCGCCTACGATGTACTGATGACTCAGGCGAGCAAGATCACCGACCAGGCGATGCGCCACTGCTTTCTGGAAAGGCCGGACAATCGTGAGATTGTCCAGGAATACACGGCATTGGTCCGCCGTGTTGGGCTGCCAGGAAGACGGTATGCCAATCGCTGATCCGTATGGAGGTAGTCGTGCTGTCCGATGGACCACATCAGCGCCGCACGCACTCTACCGGATGTGATGTCGGGGCAATCCTTCTCGCGCCCAGTAAGCAGCACGGACGTTCAGCTCCTACGGTTGGGCGATGGCGTGGCTATCGTCCAACCAGCAATCCACCCCTGCCGGCAACGGATCGTTTAAGATGTTAGGATACAGCGCCAGGTTGAAACATCCGGCACAATGGTGTAAAATTAAGGCCTGGGTAAGCCTTCAGAGAGGCCAGGGAATGAGGCGCGTGTCGGGGCTCATAGCGGAGGTATCATTTGCGGATCACGTGTAAGCCACGCTGGTTCGCCCACATTCATCGCAGGAGAGAGTGCCATGTCTTATGGCTATCATAACAAGATACTGCGCGTCAACCTGAGCACGGGGGAAATCGGCGTCGAGCAACCGGGCGAGCGCTTCTTCCGTACCTACTTCGGCGGCTGGGGGATGATCGCCTTCTATCTGCTCAAAGAGCTGCCGCCGAGAAGCGACCCCCTGGGGGCGGAGAATGTGCTGGTCTTCGCTCCCGGGATAATCACGGGGGCGCCCGTGGGAGGCAGCGGGCGTAGCGCCGTAGGCGCGAAATCCCCCCTGACCGGTGGTTTCGGAGCAGCCGAGGTGGGCGGCTTCTGGGGAGCGGAGCTGAAACGTGCCGGCTGGGACGGTATTGTGGTCACCGGCCAGGCAGAAAAGCCCGTCTATCTGTACATCAAAGATGACCAGGTGGAAATCCGCGAGGCCACGCACCTGTGGGGAAAAGAAACCGCTGAGGTAGATAACACCCTGAAAGAGGAGTTAGGGGATGGTCGTATACGCGTGGCCCAGTGCGGTATCGCTGGTGAGCATCTGGTGCGCTATGCCTGTGTCATTTCGGACGTGAACCGGGCCGCCGGACGTACCGGGCTGGGGGCGGTGATGGGCGCGAAAAGGTTGAAGGCCATAGCCGTGCGCGGCAGCGGCCGGACGGAAGTGGCCGACCAGGATCGAGTGCGCCAGGTAGCCGAATGGCTGCGCGATCACTTCAAAGAGACCTGGGCGCTGGGGCTGCACGAGAACGGCACCGATCATGGGCTGATTGAGCTGAACGATGCAGGCGGGCTCCCCACCCGCAACTTCCAGGAAGGTTCCTTCGAGGGAGCGTTGAAGATCACCGGCCAGACAATGACCGAGACCATCCTGGTCGGGCGCGATACCTGCTACGCCTGCCCCATCACCTGCAAGCGGAAGGTTCAGGCGACAGGGCGCTACCAGGTGACCCCGGTCTACGGTGGCCCGGAGTACGAGTCGGTCGCGGCGCTGGGCTCCTGCTGTGGCATTGACGACCTGGAGGCGATAGCCTTCGGCAATCAACTGTGCAATACTTATGGGCTGGATACCATCTCCACAGGGGTGACCATCGCCTGGGCGATGGAATGCTTCGAGCGGGGTCTGCTCACGCCAGCGGACACCGGAGGGCTGGAGCTGCGCTTTGGCAATACCGCAGCGATGCTCACATTGATCGAACAGATCGCCCGCCGCCAGGGCTTCGGCCATCTCCTGGCTGAGGGGTCGCTGCGAGCCGCCAGACAGATCGGGCGCGATACGGAACGCTATGCGATGCAGATCAAGGGGCAGGAGATTCCCATGCATGAACCGCGCATCAAATTCGCCCTCAGCCTGGGATACGCCACCTCGCCCACCGGCGCCGACCATATGCACAACATCCACGACGACAGTTACACGTCGGAAGAGGGCATCGAGGGCATCCGATCGCTGGGCATCCTGGAGCCGTTGCCTTTCGACTATCTCGGCCCCGAAAAGGTACGGCTGACCAAGTATCATATTGACTGGCAGGTGCTTTGCAACTGTTTGTGCCAGTGTATGTTTATGCCCTACCGCCGGGAACAGGTCCTCGACATCGTGCAGGGGGTGAGCGGGTGGGACTGCTCGCTCTTTGAGTTGATGAAGGTCGGGGAGCGGGCTATGGCGATGGCACGGGTGTTCAACTACCGGGAAGGGTTGACTCCCCAGGACGATGTGGCGCACTGGCGCTTTTCCACCCCTTTCGAGTCCGGTCCCAAGAAGGGGGTGCTGGTGCCTGCCGGGGACATCGCCAGGGCGATTGAGCTGTACTACGGGATGCAGAGCTGGGATGATCAAACCGGCGCCCCAACCGCTGCTAAGTTGCATGAACTTGGTATCGGATGGGTCGCAGCATTACTTTGAGTGTGAGGAGGCGTTATGGCTGACACAGCAGTGGTCGAATTTTTAGCCCGTGTACCCCTTTTCCAGGGGCTGAAGACAAGACAGCTCGAGCGGCTGGCCGGGAGGTTGGTTCCGCGCGAGTATCCGGCTGGCCACGCCATCGTGACGCAAGGAAAGGGCGGCGAAGGCTTTTTCATTATCGAGTCGGGCCACGCTCAGGTGATCCGTGAACGTGCCGACGGTGAGAAAGTCGTGGTCAACTCCTTCGGCCCTACGGACTTCTTCGGCGAGCTGGCTCTGCTGGATGACGGCCCGCGCACGGCCTCTGTGGTCACGACCGAGCCGACGCGCTGCCTGGCGCTGACCCGCTGGGACTTTCTGGCAGTGCTGCGGGAGGACGCGGAGATGGCGATCACGATCCTGGAAGAGCTGGCCAGGCGCTTCCGGCGGGCGCTGGATGCGATGTAGCGCAACGCAGGCGTGGGGCGTGGCGCACAGGCGTGCCACGCCCCACGCTTTAGCGATGGAAGGGATGGCCATTGGGCGAAAAAAGTGGGCGTCACGTTCTGCCCTACTCCGATATTGACCTCAGCCGCTGGCGAGAGTACGAGCATATCTGGACCGATTCACTTTGGCTCATCGAGGCCCGTGATCGCAGCGGCGGGCATCAGCTCGATTATCACGGCAACTTTGTGCCCCAGATCGCTACCCAGACCTATCTGCGTTATACCCGGGAAAACGACATCGTGCTGGACCTGTTCCTGGGATCGGGGACGGCTGCTGTCGAGGCGGTGCGGCTGGAGCGGCGACTGGTGGGCGTTGAGCTGAAGGGCGAGCTGGTGGATGCAGTGCGTCGCAAAATTCCCCCTGCGCTGCTGGACGAGCGCATCCATATCCTTCAGGGTGACTCAACCAGCCGCGAGACCGCAGCACGTATCCGGGCCGTGCTGGACCGTATGGGGGCCCGGTACGTGCAGCTCCTGCTATTACATCCGCCTTATCACGATATCGTGCGCTTCAGCGACCTGCCGTCCGATCTGTCCAATGCCCCAACGCTCGACGCTTTTCTCGACCGCTTCGAGAGCGCCGCTCGCGTAGGCCTCGAGCTGCTTGAACCCGGTCGGTTCGCTGTGCTGGTCATCGGGGATAAATACACACGGGGGGAGCTGGTGCCGCTAGGGTTCTACTGCCTGGCACGGCTTCAACGGCTGGGGTTTCGTCCCAAAGCCATCGTGGTCAAAAATATCGAGGGCAACGAAATCGGTAAAGGGCGCACTGCCAATCTGTGGCGCTATCGAGCGCTCGCCGGGGGCTACTATATTTTCAAGCACGAGTACGTGATGGTTTTTCAGAAGCCAGCGTAATCGTCCGGTGCCCCGCAGTACCCTGGGTTGGGCTACATATTTGCCTCCTGCTCTTCCTCCAGCGATGCCCACCCACGACGCAGAGCGACCAGCGCGGCCTGCGTGCGGTTAGTCACGTGGAGCTTCTGATAGATTTCGCTCAAACGGTTGGTGACGGTGCGCTCTGAAAGGTTCAGCTCCCTGGCGATGGTCTTGTTGTCCAGCCCCCGCGCGACCAGGCGCAATACCTCCATCTCACCCGGGGTCAGTTTCTCCACCTCAGGCGTGCGCTGGCTTAAGCGGCAGAATTCCTCCAGCAGCCGTGCCGCCAGAACAGGGTCAATCAGCGCCTCGCCGCGGTAGACAGCCTGTACGGCGTCCATCAGTTCTTGCTCGTCAATGTCTTTTAACAGATAGCCGCGCGCACCAGCCTTGATGGCCTCAAAGACATATTGGTCCTGCCGGTACATCGTGAGGATGATAATCCGCACCGAAGGGGCACAGGCAGTGATCTGACGCGTGGCCTGCACGCCGTCCGTAACCGGCATGCGGATGTCCATCAGCACGACATCCGGTTTGAGCTGTAATGCCAGTGCTACGGCTTCGTCGCCGTTCTCGGCCTCGCCTACAACTTCCAGACAGCCTACCGTCTCACAGATTTGGCGCAACCCCTGACGAAAAAGACGGTGATCGTCGGCGATGAGTACGCGGATGGGAGACATCGGCACCTCCGTAATGTGTGCTGCGCATTCCGTATTCCGGGATGGGCGGAACGCGTATACGAAACCCCATCAGTTTCTTCTCAGTGTGACCCGAATTTCGGTCCCTTTCCCCGGTTGAGAGAGGAGCTCCATCGTACCGCCCAGCGCGTTCACCCGCTCTCGCATCTGCTGAAGGCCCATATGTCCCCGCCGGACCATCTCTGGCAGAATCGCCGGATCGAAGCCCACACCGTCATCCCTCACAGTCAGGTGTACCGTGCTGGTCTCCTCAAGATTCAGGGCTACGCTGGCCGCTGAGGCCTGCGCGTGCTTGGCCACGTTATGCAAGGCTTCCTGGACAATGCGAAAGAGCACGGCTTCCAGATAAGGGCCCAGATGAATTTCCCCACCCTGCACCTGGAGGTCCACGCATATCTGGTTCTGCTCGGCAAAGTCGGCGACGAATTGGCGTAGCGCCGGATAAAAGCCCAGCTCGTCCAGGGCCACCGGGTGCAGAGCAAAGATAGCCCGCCGCACCTCGCGGATATTCCGGCTCAGCAGATCGCGCAGCGCATCTATCTCCGCATGCATCTGCTGGGGGGATTCCTCCACCAGCCGGTGCCATAGCCGTGCTCGCATACGCAACGCCGCCAGGTCCTGCGCCAGGCCATCGTGAATTTCGCGCGCGATGCGACGACGCTCCTCAGCGATCGCCTCCTCCTCGGAACGCCAGGCCCGCTCCATCGTGATATCTTCCACGATGACAATCGCTGCCTGACCACGTCGGGATACCCGCTGTGAGGCAGCACTGATCCGCACCGGGAAGGCATTTCCCTCTCCGCGCCGATGTACGGACTCCAGGGTGACCGTTTCACCTGCCAGCAGACTGTCGAGCAGCCGCTTGATATCTGCCTGCGCCTCCGCCGCTGTCAGC
Source organism: Anaerolineae bacterium (assembly GCA_026418995.1). Taxonomy (GTDB): domain Bacteria; phylum Chloroflexota; class Anaerolineae; order B4-G1; family B4-G1; genus JAOAAG01. The sequence goes on along the minus strand of JAOAAG010000352.1, from coordinate 866 downwards.
CGCTCCAGCGACGAGTTGCTGAGCTCCTCCACTGGCATACGGTAGATGGAGGTGGCCGCATGGTTGGCACGGAGGATACGTGGTGGGGATGAGGAGAGGTCCACCTCAAAGACACCCAGCGGTGCATTCTCAAAGAGGGCGCGGAAGCGCTCTTCGCGCTCGCGCAATGCCGCAATGTTGCGGGCCCGCACGGCGTAGGCGCCCAGGCCGGCACCCAGTACGATGACCCCAGCCAGGGTCCTGAACCACCAGGTTGCCCAGAAAGGTGGAGTGATCACCACGCGCACCGCCAGTCCCTCCTCGTTCCAGAGCCCATCGTTGTTACTGCCCTTGACGCGGAAGACATATTTCCCCGGCGGGACATTGGTATAGACCGCGTAATGGCGGGGGCCACAGCGAACCCACTCCCGGTCAAAGCCTTCCAGAATATAGGCGTACTGGTTTTTGGAGGGGTCGGCATAGTCCAGCGCGGCGAATTCAAAAGAGAAAAAGTTATCGCGATACGACAGCCGGATCTCGCTGATGCCGGTCAAGTCCCTCCCGAAATCCCGTATCTGGTCAAAGACGCGGAAGGAAGTGAGGACGACAGGAGGGACGTGAGGATTGGTGCGGATCTCGGCAGGATAGAACCGGTTGAGGCCGTTCACGCCGCCGAAGAAAAGCTCGCCGTCGGTGCTGCGGTAGGCGGCGCCGGGGATGAAATGTCTGCCCTGCAGGCCGTCGCTTTCGTCGTAGTGGCGAAACGTCCCGCTCTGCGTGTCGAAGCGAGAAAGCCCGCCGCCCATCGTCGCCAGCCAGAGGTAGGGACGACCCTCGCGGTCGCTCTGGGCAGGAGCAAGCCCCACCCCTGCCGATTCCCCCAGGAT
>JAOAAG010000361.1 GCA_026418995.1 Anaerolineae bacterium | reverse complement strand
GGAGTGTGCCAGCGGCTCCACGGATAGTCCCCCAGGTGAAAGCGCCATTCGTAGTCGAAGCATTGTTTGTGCATCTTGCCCTCCTAAAGTGTTGCGTATTCCGTACTCCGTATTGCGTCTCTCGCCTCACGTTTCACGCCTTACGCCTCACGTTTCACGCCTCACGTCCTCACGTTCCAGCGTCTCCAGAAATGCCTGTACCTGCGCCGGGTCTTGAAACTCCGGGCCGGCCTGTATCCAGAACATAAACCCCCGCCCGCCCAGGTTCTTCACAATGTGCAGTGCCCCCTCGGGCGTGACGGTTACCTGGCACAGTTTGCCCCCGTCACGGATGCGCTTCAGCAGGGGCAGCCATTGCTCAGGCGGTGGCTGTCCGTCGCCGGGTATCCACTGGATGCCACGCAGACGGGGGATCGAGAGCAGCAGGTCCAGGTGCGGAATCTCTCCCTTGCCGTCCAGGTGGTAGAAGGCGTGATCCAGGTGCTCGCAGCAGGCGACCAGGTCGGGCATCACAAAGCGCTCAAACATGGCCGGCGAGATCATATACGAGAAATCGCATTGCAGCATATAGGTCTTGCCGGTGGAGAAGAGCGGCGTCCAGCAGGATGTGCCGCGACAGGCCGGGCGGATGATCGCGTCCAGCTCATCGTAATAGCGCAACCACAGTTGCGTGATCCGGCCCGCCAGCCGCTCGACCTCCTCGGGGTGGTCAATCAGGTCGAAGAGCAGCGTCTCGGTCTCGCGGAACGAGGCCAGGATGTCGAGGTTCCCGCCCAGGTCGGTGTGCCCGACGACCAGGCGACCATCATAACGCTTGACCGCTGCTGCGGTAAGCTCCCTGACCCGCTTCCACCAGATGTTTTCGGCGTCGTAACGCAGGTCGAGTGCCTCGATGGGCACTTTGTGCCTGGGGGTGAACCACACCGTCTCCGAGGGGTCGGTCACGCTGTGGACGTTTGCGCCCAGGAAGCCGGCCGCGATGCCCGGGCCGAAGTTGATCCATAGCCATGGGAAGGCATCGGCGTAGTAGCGTTGTGCTGCCAGGAGTGGCTCGTAGCGGTCGAGCACCTCATCAACTGGCATGTCCAGCGGATAATTGCTCATGTAGCCGTAGGGCCACTCCGCCAGCGGTCCAGTCACGCTCAGGTAGACCAGCGGACGCTCCAATTCACCTGCCCACCAGGCTGATGTATCGCGCACTATGCGCTCCCAGTCCTCATCGGTGAAGTGTTGGAATGGCGTGCCAGTTTTCATAGTACCACCTCCTCAGTCACCGGTCACCTGGGAGTGACCGTCAGCTCGTCCACTATGAACCCCGTAGGCCGGACGATGTTGATCGTAAACACGTGTTCTGCCTGCGGCGCTCTCCACGCTATCTGACCTGACCACCTGGCGCCAGGCTCAAGCACAGGTAGAGCTACCTCGCCCTCCGAGAATGTCGCGCTTCCGTCTGGCGAGGTCACCGCCCAGCGCAGGAGGTAGCCGCGTAGCGTGTAGGCGGGCATGTCCACCTCGACCGGCCCGCGTGTGCGCAGAGTAACGGTGACGCTGCGGGTATCGTCTGGAGCAGGCGCAAACGTCGCTGACTCGATCAGCGCCGGCGCATACTCTTCGCGGAGCAGGTGCCACGAGCCACGCCGGTTGCGCTGCGCATCCACCACGCCCATCATAAAGCCGGTAGGCGTCCGGTAGTCCTGGTAGGTCCAGAAGATCGCCGCCGCTACGAACGGTTTGCTGCGGAGGATCGCCATCTGCTCGGCGATGAGCAGCCGACGCTGGGCATCGGCCTCCTCCGAGTCCGGGGGCACGTCCTCCGGGATAAAGTAGTACTGCGCCGGGTCGAGTTCGCTCGTCGGCGGCCCCCACCAGCGGTTCCAGCGTGGCTCGAAACCGAATTCGGAGATGATGACGACCTTGTCAGGCCAGGCTGCGTGAATGGCGTCCAGTGCCTGGCTGAGGTTGGTCTTGGGGCCGGCCCAGGTGCCAAAGTACTGGTTCATCATCACAAAGTCCGTCGCAGCCGTGGCGTCGTCTCGTGGGCGGTCGCCGAGACGGTTGGAGGCAAAACCAACCGGGCGGGTGGGATCGAGTTGCTTGACGAAGGCAACCATGTCTCTCACGAAGGCGCGTCCTTCCTCTGATTGCGAATCAATCTCGTTCGCTATGCTCCATGCCCCGACCGAGGGATGGTTGAAGCCGGCCAGAATCATCTCGCGCAGTTGCTGCTTTTCCAGTGCACGCATGTGTGGATCGGCCATCTGCTGGGCGGTGAGCTGCCAGGCCGGCACCTCGGGGATGAGCAGGATGCCGTTGCGGTCGCAGTAGTCAAGGATGAACTGGTGTTGCGGATAGTGCACCGGACGCGAGAAGACCATGTTGAGCGTCTTCAGGTCATCATAGTCCGCGGCCATTACTGCTACCGTCTCGGCCAGGCCATGGGCGGGCGAATCGGCGTGCCGGGTGAGGCCCACCAGCCGCACCGGTTCGCCGTTGAGGTAGAAACGCGCCTCTTTCAGTTCGATCAGGCGGATGCCGAACGTGACCACGTCGCTGTGCAGTAACGCACCGTTGGCGTTGTGCAGCGCGGTGGACCAGCGGTAGAGGTTGGGCTGGTCAAAGTGCCACAGCCTGGGCTGCGCGACCGTCGCCGTCAGGACGATGTCGGCGCTCGCGCCCGGCGACACGCGGAGCGGCGCCGCAGGCGGGGACGTCAATGCAGAAAGGCCGGTGGCCCCGTCGAGCACATCGGCGGTGAGCGTCCCCGTTAGGATCTCGGTGGATGCATTACGGATCGTCACTGTCGCGGTGACGGTCGCCGTATCCGCCCGGTCTATGCCCGTCAGGTGTGGCCGGGCCACGATCAACTGGCGGGCGATGAAGGCACGGCTGGTCAGTTCAAGCGAGACGTCCCGCACGATGCCGCCATAGTTCCACCAGTCGAACGACCAATTTTCGCCCAGGACTGCCGGGATGCGGTCGGGAGCGCGCCGGTTATCCACCTGCACGGCGAGGACGTTCCGGACGCCGGGCTTGAGGCCGCTTATGTCGAACTCGAAGGGGGTATACCCTCCTTCGTGCTTGCCCAGATACTGCCCGTTGAGCCAGACACGCGCTTTGTAGAAGACAGCGTCAAAACGGAGGCGCAGGTGCGCATATTGCGCCATGGAGGGCAGTGTAAACGTGCGGCGATACCAGGCGATGCCGTCGTAGTCAGCGTACTCTTTCGTCACCCCCCAGGTGTGTGGCACCGTCACGACGCTCCAGCGCGAGTCGTTAAAGTCGGCCCTGAACCATCCCGCGCGCTCTCCGCTGTTATCGGGGTCAACAGCGAAGCGCCACTCGCCGGAAAGGGGGATGGACTCGGCGGGAATGGCAAACATTGGAGCGGGCTGGGCAGGAGTATAGCCGGTTTCTCGCAGCGAGAGCTGATACCACTCACCCCCCAGTGCCAGTTGCACGCGAAAATGGTCACGCAGGTTTCTGTATATTTGGTTGGCGAACACGGGACGCCCCTCACGCAGGGCATTTTGCAGTTCCTGGATCATGCTGTCGGCAACTGTATTCCACTCTGCGCCGTGTGGCGAGGCCTCCAGAACCACGATGTCGGGGCGCAGCCGCTCGACGTGTGCCAGGTAGAGCATCGTGTACAGCGCTCGCCAGTCGGAGATAACCAGAGCGTTCTCGGGGAGACTGGTGATCTTCCGAGTCGCTACCAGGCGCGGCTCACGCGGCTCGTTCACCGGATAAACGTAATCGTCTCCAATGAACCTGGCGACGCCGTCGCGCAGGGCCTGCCAGCGCGTGGCCCAGGTGGGCTGCACGGTCATCCAGATGATGAGCAGGACTGCGAGCAGGTAGAACACCGCCAGGTAGCGCCGTTTCCGTCGCCCCAGGAAGCGGCGGTGCGCCCACTCCAGCACCGCGCCGGCCCCGTTGCCCATCGCCACTGCAAGCAGCAGGGAGGTCGGCAGGTAGAAAATGTGTTTATCCGGTGGCTGATAGTGCAGGACGAAGTAAAGGATGGTGACAAAAGCCACCAGCCAGCAGATGCCGAGCCTTGGCCGTGTATGGAGCGATACGGTGACGCCCAGCATGGCGCACAGGAGCAATAGCGTGGAAAACTCGTAGCGGATCAGCCGGTCGGCATAGGCAACGAATTCAAACGCGACGTCCAGGTCCTTGGGGAACATCGCGTCCTGCCACTGGCGTCCCACCAGCGTCAGCCATAGCCGCTCGAACGGGCTGTCCAGATCGGCGGGTGTCAGTCCCCAGAGGGAGCGCGAGGGGTAGAGCATCACGCGGATGAAGCTCGAGGGTGGGTTGTGCAGGTCAATGGCGAGAGAGGCGGTTAAAAAGATGCCCACGCCGATGGCTACGCCGGCCATGGCAGCGAGCAGCACCTGCCGCCACTGGGGCCAACGCATCCGTTCCAGTGCTAACACCAGCACGACAAAGATCACTGCTGTGGGAGCGAGCAGCACTACGAAGGCGTGGAGCCCCAGGCCCAGCGCGGTTAATGCAGCGGCGAGCAGCAGGGCGCGGGTACGCACGGCGGGAGCCTCGTGCCAGTACCACAGGAGGAGCAGCACCATGCTCAGAGCCGCCAGCGCCGGCGTGTATACCTCGGCGATGATGGCCTGCGACCAGAAAGTAGACGAGAGGCCCAGGGCGACGCTCCCCAGCAGGGCGCCGATGCGGCTGTGGGTCAGGTAGCGCCCCAGGAGGAAGACGTTGCCCAGGGTAATGGCCGCGCCGACCGCCGAGAAGAGATTCACGCGCCAGGCCGGTGAGGCGAGAGGCAGGAAGCCGAGCAGCCGCGCTAACAGCAGATAGATGGGATAGCCGGTCGAGTGTGTGACGCCCAGCGTGTAGGCGAGCGTCTGGAACTCGGCGCTATCGCCGTAGAGCACATCGGGGGCGAGGGTGCGCACGTATGCGGCCAGCCCGCACGCGCCTATCACCAGAGCAAGCCGGTAGTCTGTCCGGTTGGGGCGGGGGGTAGCATGCTGGGTTGCCA
>JAOAAG010000339.1 GCA_026418995.1 Anaerolineae bacterium | reverse complement strand
CTACATCGGCGCGTTCGATGATCGGCTCTATGCGATAGAGGCGCGTACAGGTCGCGAACGCTGGACCTTCGCCGGCGCCAACTGGTTTTGGGGTAGCCCTGTCGTTAGCGATGGAATCCTCTATGCTACGGATGTCAACGGAAACGTCTACGCGCTAGATGCCGAGAGCGGGGCACAGAAGTGGAAGCGGGCACTGGAAGTGCCGGTCCGGGCCGGCCCGGCCATCAGCAGCGATGGAGCCCTGCTCTTTGTCGGAGGCCGCGACGGTACCCTCTACGCCCTGAGCACGACCGATGGCGTCGTACTCTGGTCGCAGAAAGGGGAGGGACAGATCCTTTCCACACCGGTGGTGAGCGGGAGCGTGGTGTACGCGTTATGGCTGTACGGCCCGTACCACCTGCGGGCGTTCCATACGGATAATGGGCGCGAGATATGGGCTTACCCTCCCGCCCAGGAAAAGTAGAAAGGATTGGCTGTGTTCGACTTCCTCGCTTACCCTATGGCGAACATCATTCTCCTGCTGTACAATCTGCTGGGTCACAGCACCATCGCTGCCATCACGGCGCTCACTATCATTATCAACTTGCTCATCCTGCCCCTCAACCTGAGCCAGCAGAAATCCGTGCAGAAAATGCAGGCGTTGCAGCCTGAGCTTCAGAAGTTGCAGAAGAAATATGCTAAGGATAAGGAAAAACTGGCCCAGGAGCAGATGAGGCTGTACCGCGAAGCCGGTATCAACCCGATGGGTGGTTGCTTGCCTCTCCTGATCCAGATGCCCATCTGGTTCGGCCTTATCGGGGCAATTAGCTATTGCATCCCATCCACGCCGGTTGCTGTCTTCCAGTTCTCTCAGCATATATATAAATGGCTGCCCGGCGTGGTTGGGTTAGTACCACTGCAGAGCACTTTCCTGGGGATGGATCTGGGCCAGCCTCCCAACCCTGCCCAGTGGTGGTCGTATTCACTGCCAATCCTGGTGCTGGTGACCACGTGGCTGCAGCAAAAGCTGCTCACGCCGCCCACGACCAGCGATGAACAATCGCAGGCTGCGATTATGAACCGGCAGATGCAGATTATGATGCCGTTGATGTTTATGTTTTTCACGCTGCAGTATTCGACGGGCCTGTCCATTTACTTCATCATTTCCAGCCTTATCCGCATCGCGCAATACTACCTTATACCGGCCAGCCGGGGCAGCAGTTGAGACCGTGCGGAAAGTAAGCGCTAATATCAGGAGAGTGAGCATGGAGACGGAGCGGGTGCTGGAGGTAAGTGGAGCTGATGTTGAGATCGCCATTGCTAAGGGTCTGATACGGTTGGGGGCCAATCGGGACGAGGTAGAGGTCGAGGTACTGGACGACGGTAGCCGGGGATTGTTCGGTGTGGGCGCGCGTGAGGCCAGGGTGCGGTTGCGGGTGAGGGGGAAGGCTGCTCAGCCATCCGCGTCGCCTCCTCCTACCCCACCATCTGCCAGAGTGGAAAGGGCCAGGGCCAAGGTCAGCGGCAAGGACGAGGTTGAGACCGCCCGGAGCGTGCTGCTTGAGCTGTTGGACCTGTTGGGCGTAGAAAAGGCACGGGTCGAGGTGCGGCGGGCCGAGCCAGCGGAAGGGGAGGACAAAGCGCCCCTTGTGCTTAACGCGCGTGGGGTAGGGATCGAGGCGCTGATCGGACGCCGTGGGGAGACGCTCTCAGCGCTGCAACACATCACTCGCCTCATCACCAGTCGGGAGCTGGAGAGTTACTCCAACGTGGTGGTGGATATAGACGGCTTTAAGGCACGGCGCGAACAGTCGCTGCGGCGTCTGGCTCAGCGCATGGCCGACCAGGCGCTTCGCACCGGGCGCACGGTAGTACTGGAACCCATGCCTCCTCACGAGCGCCGCATCATCCACATCGCTCTGCGCGATCATCCCCTGGTGACGACTCAGAGTGTCGGAGAGGGGGAGCGGCGTAAGGTTACCATCATCCCACATCGTGAGCAGGGCACTTAAGCTACGCGCGCCATTGCGCCTCTGATGTCACCGCCTGTATCCTCCGTTGAACTGGATTACCTGGTCATCGGTCACATGACCCGCGACCTGATCCAGGGGGGTGGGTTCACAGCCGGTGGAACCGTTTCATATGCCGCCTGTACTGCCCGTGCCCTGGGTTGCCGTGTAGGTGTGATTACCAGCACCGGCCCCGAGCTCGATCCGACCCAGGTGCTTGACGGGGTCTACGTTACCTCCTCGCCCGCTGCCGCAACGACGACCTTCGAGAACATTTACTCGTCGGAGGGCCGGCGGCAGTTGCTCCACAGCGTTGCCCATCCTCTCACGCCGGAGTTATTACCTTCGCACTGGAGTGTTTCCCAGACTCAGGGTGTTGTGCACATTGGGCCGGTAGCACGCGAGTGCGCTGCTTCGTTCGTACATGCTTTCGGGGACGCCTTTATCGGCGTGACGCCACAGGGATGGATGCGTCAGTGGGATAGTACGGGATATGTGCGTCCAAGCCAGTGGGAAGGATCCGAGGTGGTGCTCGCGCGCGCCGATGCCGTGGTGTTAAGCGAAGAGGATGTGCAGGGGGATCATCGGACCATCGCCCATTTGGCTGCCCAGACGCGCCTGCTGGTCGTCACACGGGGAGCGGCGGGCTGTTCCCTCTATCTGAACGGGCGTGTGCATCATTTCCCGGCCCTCCCCGTGCGCGAGGTGGACCCGACTGGCGCGGGTGATGTCTTTGCGGCGGCTTTTTTCGTGACTTTGCGCCGCCACGGGGACCCGTATATGGCTGCGCGTTTCGCCAATTGTATTGCCGCTCACTCGGTGACGCGCGCAGGACTGGAGAGCATACCTACACCAGACGAGGTGATCTATTGTCAGCACCTCGTGAAAGGCGCGGGCGGTTAGCCCCTTACCTGATTAAGCTGGCTCTGACCGTGCTGTTGATGTGGGTGGCGCGTCCCGCACCTGTTCGCGTTCCACTTGGCCCCCCTCAACCTGTAACCACGCTGAATCCGCTTGTCGGCGTCCATACGCGCCTCACTGATGAGGTGGAGGAGTGGAAAATTCAGCGCACCTTGCAGATGGTGCGTGAAATGGGCGCCCCCTGGATTGTCGAGTTCTTCCCCTGGCCATACATTGAGCCTGAGAGGGGGGTTTTTGCGTGGGATCACAGTGATATGGTAATCCGGCATGCCACCAACCAGGGGCTTACCGTGATTGCGCGCCTGGGGTGGGTGCCGGCATGGGCCCGCCCCCGGGGACAGGAAACGACGCTGACTTATCTGGACGGCGCGGGGTACGAGGCCTTCGCCGAGTTCGCGGCCGCCTTCGTCAGCCGCTACCGGGGCAGCGTGAGGCACGTGGTGGTGTGGAACGAGCCGAACCTGAGCTTTGAGTGGGGATACCGGCCAGTGGACCCGGAGGGGTACGTAGAGTTGCTGCGTGTGGTCTCCTCGCGCGTTCGCGCTGCCGAGCCGTCCATTACCATACTGGCAGGCGCGTTGGCTCCAACGCTGGAATCCGAGGGGAGTACGGAGGGCCTGAGCGACTTACGGTATCTGGAGCGGATGTACCAGGCCGGCGCTGCTCCCTACTTCGACGCCCTGGCTGTCCACGCCTATGGCCTCACCTGGCCGCCGGAATCGCCTCCGGCAGCCGACAGGCTCAATTTCCGCCGTGTCGAGCTGCTGCGCCAGGTGATGGAAGCATACGGTGATGGTGCCAAGCCCATCTACGTCACCGAGGCGGGCTGGAACGACCATCCCCGCTGGGTACACGCCGTCAGCCCGGCCCAGCGTATCCGTTACACCGTCGCCGCCTACGAGTGGGCGTATCGTAACTGGCCATGGTGCGAGTGTGTGGCTATGTGGGCGTTTCGTTATCCTGCTTCCACACTCAGCTATCAGGACTATTACGCTTTCGTGACGCCGGAATTCGAGCCGCGAGTGATTTATCTCGAGGTGCAGCAGTAC
>JAOAAG010000311.1 GCA_026418995.1 Anaerolineae bacterium | reverse complement strand
AGATGTGTATAAGAGACAGCGGCCGATGTGGTCTTTACGGTCGAGAAGCTGATGGCGACCGAGGGGCTCTCTGGCAACGTCTTCTTCAACACCTACGTGTCCTCCGTGTCCGCTCCCGATGACCACACGGTCGTGTTCGAGCTCAAGGAACCGCACTCGCGTTTCCACACCCAGTTCCTCGATCGGTGGGGCTGCACGTGGATCATGCCCAAACACATCTTCGAGAAGGTGGAAGACCCCACTACCTTCGAGTTCAACCCCTTCGTCGGCTGTGGGCCGTACAAACTGCACAGCTTCGACGAGAACGGCTACTGGACGATCTGGGAGAAGCGCGAGGACTGGGACAAGAGCCCAACAGGTATCCTCTTCGGCGAGCCGGTGCCCAAGTATGTTGTCTTTCAGGCGTTCGCCAACGAGGGCGCGGAAATCCTGGCCCTGCTGACGCATCAACTCGACGCGACCGACCTGTCGGCGGAAGGGCTCTCGGCGGCGTTGGCCCAGGGCGAAACGGTGCGTGCCTATCAGCCGAACTTCCCGTGGGTCGTGAACAACGATCCGTGCATCACCGGCATCACGTTCAACACGGCCCGCCCGCCGTTCGACAACCGCGAGGTACGCTGGGCGCTGGTGCTGGCGATCAACATCGTTGAGTACGTGAGCCAGGCCGTAGACGGCAGAGGCACGCTGAGCCCGGTCCACATCCCATCGCTCGGCTCCTACCCCGACGACTTTATCAAGCCGATGCTGCCGTGGCTGAAGGACTTCACGTTAGACCTGGGTGGCGGCGAGACATTCAAGCCCTTCGACCCCGACGCGCCCGCCAAGGTTGCGGAGTATGCCAAGAACAGAGGCTATGTCTTCCCGGACGATCCCGAATCCATTGCCAGGACGTTTGGCCTCGGTTGGTACAAGTACGCGCCCGAGGCCGCCGAGAAACTGCTCCTCAAGAACGGCTTCTCGAAGGACGCGGATGGCAAGTGGCATCTGCCGGACGGCTCGCTCTGGAGGATCGAGGTCATTGACATGACCGACCTCACGCACCATCAGGTCAAGAATGCTATGGCCGCTGTCCAGCAGTGGAAGAAGTTTGGCATTGACGCCACCTTCACGCCGTCGGACGCGCAATCCTCGCTCCAGTCGGTGGGCGACTTCCAGGTCTCCGGTGCCTGGCCGGCCTCGGAGCCGTGGGGCGCGGGAGTTGACCTCCTCAAGACTATCCGTAACTTCCACTCCCGCTTCTACCGGCCTCTTGGAGAAGACACTGCTGGCCATACTTCGCGGTGGCATAGCCCCGAAATGGATGCCGCGATTGATGCCCTGACGGCGACCAACCCTGTGGACACCGAGGCGATGATCGCCCGCGGCATCGAGGCGCTCAAGATCCTCGTGACGGAGATGCCCACCATCCCGACCTACGGCTATGCTGGTTTCCTGGCCTGGGACGAGTACTACTGGACCAACTGGCCCGGTTCGGAGAACCCCTACATCCAGCCCTACGTGCACTGGGGTCCGTTCAAGTACATGATGCCATTCCTGAAGCCGACCGGCAGGTAGGCCGCACAAGGATCATCCCACTACCCCCGGGCGGGCGGATGCTCGCCCGGGGTGCTTTGCAGTACGTTCCCTTCACTACTGCAGGGGATGAGACACCGGTGCTTTTCAGAAAAGCCGTGAAGTGCGTTATCAATCTACTCCATTGGGCATCCTTGCGGTAAAATAGGCGCCGATCGTGCCATAAGGCAGTTCTTAGGGTGACTGGCTTTTCCTGTTGTCTGATCATCCCGGACAAGAAGCGGAGGTAGCGGCATTGAAATTCGTAAAACGATACCTCATTCCACGGCTGCTCCAGTACTTTCTGGTCATCTTCCTGGGAATTACGGCTGTGTTCTTTATCCCTCGCTTTATGCCGACGGACCCCGTGGTACGGACGATTGCGGAACTCAAGTCGCGGGGGTCGTACCTGGACCCAGCGACGATTGACCAGATGATCGCCGACCTCACTGAGATGTATGGGCTTGAAGGTTCATGGGGCGAACAGTACCTCGCTTTCTGGAAGCGATTGTCCCGGGGGGACTTCGGGGTCTCGTTCTTCCAGTTCCCCACACCGGTCATTCAATTGATCGAGAAAGCCCTTCCCTGGACATTGGGACTGCTGCTCACCACGATGATCCTCTCCTGGACGATAGGGAATATTATCGGGGGAGTAGCTGGCTATTATTCCCGCAAGCGCTGGTCCAGAATCTTCGACGCGGTGACTATGTTTGTCAGGCCCATACCCTACTACATTTTTGCCTTCACCCTCCTCATTCTGTTCGCCTATGTTTTCAAGCTTTTTCCCGTCAGTGGGGGGATTACTATCGGCAGAAAACTGGCGTTCAACTGGCCCACGATTGTAGACATTCTCAGACACGCCTTCCTGCCGGCTATTTCGCAGATCATCCTGGGCGCCGCGGTGACTTTTCAGACGATGAAGCTGATCGTCCAGAATGTCAATGCCGAGAATTTCGTCCAATATGCTAAACTCGGCGGGGTCACGGAAAGCAAGATTGTATCCAAATACGTGATCCGCAACGCGATCCTTCCCCAGATCACGGGACTGGCGCTCTCGTTCGGGCAGATTTTCAGCGGCGCATTGATCACCGAGATTGTCTATTCCTATCCTGGCGTCGGCTCGCTGCTCTACAACGCTGTCGTTACAGGCGACTATAATCTGATCATGGGGATTACAGCCCTTTCCATCGTAGCCATTACAACGGCCATTCTCATTGTGGACCTTTTGTATCCTCTCTTCGATCCCCGGATCAGACATATGTAAGGAGTACAGGCACCGTGAAAATCTTCCGCGACCTCTTCAGAGACTACCGGTTTGCGCTGAGTTTCTGCGCGTTGTGTCTATTGCTTATCCTGGCGGCACTCTCTATTTTCTCTCCCTACGATCCGACCTTGTGGAGCGTCGTTCCCAGAGACCTCAAGCCGTCCTGGCAACACTTGTTGGGGACTGACTCGCTGGGGCGCGATGTTTTCTGGCAGGCCACCTTCGCCGTCCGTAACTCGCTGACTATTTCGTTGATCGCGGGTACGATATCGCGCGTCATCGCTGTCCTGGTTGGGATGGTGGCTGGCTACAAGGGAAGAACCACGGATAGAGTGCTGATGTTCATCAGCGATAGCCTGTTGGTGATCCCGTTGTTTCTCATCATCGTGATGCTGGCGATGCTCATACGGGAGAAGATGAACCTGATTATCCTGGGCCTGTTGCTGGCCTTCTTCGGCTGGGCCTGGGATGCACGGGTGATCCGCTCACTGATATTGAGTTTGCGCGAACGCGAGTTCACCCAGACGGCCATCCTTTCCGGCACGAGCACGGTGCGCCTCGTGCTGAACGAGTATATGCCCTACGCCATGCCCCTGATATTCTCCACGCTGATCAACAACATGGCCTGGGCCATTGGCCTCGAGATGACGCTGGCGATTCTCGGCCTGGTCAGCCTGGACATTCCCACACTGGGCACGATGCTCAATTGGGCTATCACCAAACAGGCGATATTGCTCCAACTCTGGTGGTGGATATTGACGCCTGTCACTCTGTCTATTCTGCTGTTTGTAGCCTTGTACTGGCTCTCGGTCAGCATCAGCGAGTATCTGGATCCCAGGACGCGCATTCAACGTGTCGGGGCACAGTGAGGGAACGATGAACGAGCCAATACTCAGAACTGAACAGTTGAAAGCCTTCTATGTGCTCGATGTGTTCGGGACCCAGAAGGTAGTAAAGGCGGTGAACGATGTGAGCATCGTGATCCGTGAGAACGAGGTCTACGGTATCGCCGGGGAAAGCGGCTGCGGGAAGACGACGTTGTTGAAGGCGCTCGTTGCGGCTATCGAGCCTCCACTGAGGCTGATCGGAGGGAAGGTGTACTACCGTATGAACGGGGAGGAGCTTGATGTGATGTCTCTGAGCGCAGAAGCCAAGAGAAGGCTGCGCCTGGAGTACATCTCCTACGTCCCGCAGGGCTCGATGAGCGTGCTCAACCCCGTGATTAAGGTGAAAGAGACCTATCGGGACTTCATTACCAGCCACGTGAGCGGTAAGACTGAGAGGGAGGCCCTCGCAATCGCCAGGGAACATATTGCAGGGTTAGGGTTGCCGCTCAAAATCCTGGACGCATATCCGCACCAACTGTCCGGCGGCATGAGGCAGCGGGTGACGATTGCCTTGGCGGCGCTCCTGAAGCCGCGCATCATCGTCGCCGACGAGCCGACCACGGCGCTCGATGTCGTTGTCCAGCGAGGGGTCGTGCAACTCCTGAAAGACATCCAGCAACGGCTGGGCAACACGATCATCCTGGTCACGCACGATATGGGCGTTCAGGCCAATATCGCCGATCGGGTTGCCATTATGTACGCCGGCAAGATCGTTGAGGAGGCAACGACCGAGGAGATCTTCGGCAACCCGCGCCATCCTTACACCCGATACCTGATCAACTCCCTGCCGAGGTTTGGGGACAAAACGATGCGAGAAAGTGCACCGGGCAGTCCTCCTTCACTGATGGACCTTCCCAGTGGCTGCCCCTTCCATCCGAGATGTCCCTACAAGATGGATCTCTGCGTAAGGGAAATGCCAAGCCTGATTAAGCTGGATACTCAACACAC
>JAOAAG010000356.1 GCA_026418995.1 Anaerolineae bacterium | reverse complement strand
GTGATGGTGACGTAAGCCTGCGTGCGGTGGGGGATAGAGGCAAAGGTCGCCGTCACCCTCCGCCCGGCCCAGACGGAGGAGGCACCCGTACCACCGCCTGTCCTCACGCTCTCAATGCGCAGCCGGCTGTCCACCACATCGGTCACCACCACGTTGAAGAGCGTAGGGGACCGAGGCCGCGCGGGCACGATGAGGGTATAGGTTACCAGCGTCCCTAACGTAGCGGTGGGCGGCGGCCTAAAGGTTACCCTCTTGGCGATGCCTCCGTTGACGGTCTGCAAACCGGCGCTGTGTGAGCCGTCGCTATAGGTGCGCTGGTCGGCATCGGTGCCGCTGGGAATGGGCGTGCCGGTCGGCCCGCTGCCCGGCTGGCTGTCGTAGTAGGGAAGGAAGACCTGATTGCTGAAGCGAATATTGGCCCGCACCGTGTCGGTAACCCTGGTCACCACCCGGATACGCATCGTCTTCTGATTAACATAACTAAAGGCAGACGGAGCGGTCCCAGCCAGCATATTGATCGCCCAGGTGATCGTACCTCTGGCGCCTGGGGCAGGCTGGGCAGTGAAAGCGGTGCCGGGAGGTGCGCTGAGCAGAGTGGAGGTCACAAAGGTCAGCTCCGCAGGCAGCACGTCACTGACCACAATGTTGTAGGCGGGAGTACGGCCCTGGTTGGAGATGGTGATAGTGTAGGTGATCAGGTCGTTGGCGCCCGCGTAGCAACTGGTCTGTTCCAGACGGGTTACGAATACGTCGTCAAAATGACAGGCATTTGCTGCACAGGCGTTGGCGTAGAACCCTACCGAACCGGCCGGGCGCGGTGTGGTGTCCATGTAATCTATGAGTAACCGACTGTCCACATATCCGCGAATGCGGCCGTTCTCGTACCGCACTTCCAGATGGTACCACTGGCCGGTGATCGGGGTGAAAAAAGCCGTCTGAAGCGTGCTCGGAGTGGTACTGCCCGCCGCTTCGGCCAGGTCCACGTTGGTAAATCCTCCGTCAGCCTGGCGCAACCGCAGCACATAGTAGTTGCTGGTGTTGGTATACCGGAAGACCAGGCCACGGCTGGAGGAGTTATCCACGTCCATGGAGCGCACCATCGCGCTGTAGCTGAAATCGGAGGCGGAGAAGCTGTCACGTACCAGAATAGCCGGGTTAGTGCTTGATGATTGCCTGGCATAGCCTGGAGTAGTATCTATGTTCCAACCTCCGCTGACCGACGTCCATACAGTAGTGAGAGAGGAGCGGTTGAACGCATCTTCCAGCAGCGTGGCATTGCAACCCGCCGGTGTTACGTAGGTCTTGTTGACATGCACCAGCGGCTGCCCTACATAAGATAAGACGGTAGAGTTAAGGTTCTGAGTGGGAAGCGAGTAATTGTAGGCACCGCTGTCGGTGTTATTCCAGTACATTCGGGCGGTGTTGTTCAGCGTAACCACACCTTGGGGGTCGGTCCACTGCACGGTACCGTTGCGATCAATGCCGGTCAGTTGCGCCCAGAAGCGGACCGTAACCACGCCGGGCGTGGACGAGGCGCTGTTGTTCAGCGGATCCAGCCACCACTCAACCGTCTCGATCGCGGAGTTGGTCTCGCTGGGACCCACGCGAGGGTTACTGGTTGATGTGTTACCAGACACACCATTAGGCCGACTGTCATAACTGGCCGCAGAGGCGAGCGGGTTGGGCCCGATGAAAGGCATCGTGCTGGTGACGGAGAAGGTACCTGTCACATAGCGCACGCCCAGAGGCAGGTCGTCGTACTGGAAGGGCCAGGGCACGTAGATGCCCGGCGGCACAGTAGTCACGATGGTGTAGGTGACCACATCCCCAATACGCAGCGGGTTATTGGTCGTGCTGGGCGGCGAAGCCTGTTTGGCAAAGGCAATATTAGCCGTGCCGATGGTCACGGTATCCCTGCTGGCATAGTCGTTCAGCGTTCCGCCCGGGCCATCGGAGCCGGTCCGCTCCTGACCCACTGGATTATCAGGGGTCGAGGTCCAGGTGGTTGTGGCCACGTTGGTGAGGTTGATATTGGGGAATGCTCCGCTGATACGGGCCGTGTAACTCACCGCCACGACCGTATTGGGAGGAATCACGCTGAAGGTCCAGGTCAGGGGGCGAGCGGAGGGCGCGCTACGGGCATCGCCTCCGTAGATGCCAGTCACGAAGATCCCTGCCGGCACTGCATCGGTAACGCGCACGTCGTAGGCGGGCCAGTTCCCATTACTGGTGATGACCAGAGTGTAAGTCAGGTAAGCCAGCCTGCTCAATCCCGTTACGCTGCCGGTGGAGCTCCGTACCCGCTTGTCCAGCACCAGATTGGGCTCTCGGATCATGACATTAGCCGTATCAGTATAACTATACGGCTGACCCTCGTCGGTATAGGACAGGCGCAGGGTATTCACGCGCTGGACACCACTCTGGTTGGCGACGATGTTCTGGATCACCGCCGTGATGACCCCGTTGATCTGCACCGTGCCGGTGAGGTGGCCCAGCCGCCAGATAATGTTGCCGGAGGCCAGGTAGCCCGGGGCGCTGGTGGGAGCAACTCTCACCGTGACCGGCCCACCCTGGCCGCTGCCTTCGGCATCCCAGGTGTACGTGAGCACCGCTCCCACATAGCCCAGTCCGGTCGGCAACGTATCGGTGAGCGCCACATTCCCGTAGATGTTGTCTACATCCGGCAGCGTAGCGGTGAAGGTGAAGACAGCCAGGCTGCCGATAGAGCCGGACTGCACGTCGGGCCACTTGCCAAACTGCTGCATCAGGGTGACATAGGCCACATCAGAGGCGGAAGCCGCCACGCATCCTGCATCGCAGAAGGCAGCAGCAGTGACCACGTTGCGGTTGACCCCGGACGCGAGCAGCACGGCGCTTACCTGTGCACTCCAGACACCGCCGGGAGGGAGGTCCGCAAGCGTCCAGATCACTGTATTTCCTGCCACTACCCCGCCGCCGGTGGCGGTAACACCCGTGAAAGAAGAATCCACCACATCGGTCACCACGACATTGTAGGCGGTGCCGCTGCCGGTGTTGCGCACCGTCAGTGTCCATGTAATGCGTTGGCCCACCTGGGCGGTGAGGCTGGGGGGAGACTTATCCACCACCAGACGCGGACCGATCACGTTGATACCCGTTGTCGCCATCACACTGTACGGCCCAGTTGTAAAACAGTCAGGGGCATCGTCGTCGTAGGACAGAACGATGCGGTTAGAGCCAGACGGGATGGCGCAACTGCCAGTACCTGCGCTGTTACGCACCGCGAAGACGACGGTCACAGGGCCGGTGGGCAGAACAGCCCAGGTAAAGACTACCGTTCCCCACAGATTGACTACACCGGATGGAGGTACGGTAGCGCCAACCAGGTGGTCATAGATGTACCCAGGGGGCAGGGTATCGGTGAGGATAACGTTGTAGGCAGGCGGCCCCTGGTTGTTCAGGGCAATGGTGATTTCCCCTCCGCATTGGTGGAGTGTAGCGGGCGGAAAGTTGGTCTGAACGACGGGGGTGCCGTATACCGGGCGGGTGCGCAGTGCCACCAGGGCAGTGCGAAAGTCCTGACGGCAGCCATCAGGGCAGCCCCAGGCCACTTCGGCCATGTTCCGTGTATCCGTGATGGTGCATCCTTCCGGCTGGCTAACCACCGTGGTAATGGTGAGCACAACGCTGGTGTTCGGGGGGATGATATCAAAGGTCCAGTTGATAGTGCCACCGGGTGGGCCGCCGGAATAGACATAGCCTGGCGTGGCGTCCTGGAAGATGAGGTTACCCGGCAGCGTGTCGGTGACCACCACCTCACGGGCTGGAGCAGCATTGCCGGCAGCGGAGATGGTCAGGGTAAACACCACCGTCTCACCCGGTTCGGCGTAAATGAGGTCCGGCGCGGGAGAGGTGCGGCTCAAATTCTCCCCCCTCTTGAGCAAAGTGAGGTTTGCCCGGCGCACTGGCATCACAAAGTAAGAGGCGCTGGTGAGGTGGGGATGCTTGCAGGGATCCATGTAGCTGGTCTGGATACGCAACTGTCCACCTGCAAAGGGACAGGACGCGTAGACGTGATAACGCAGGTAGATCATCTCGCGGGGACGGATGCGGGAAAGCCATGGCCCCAAAGGCGCAGCGCTGGTGAAACTCCAGCGCAAAGACTGTCCGGCCATCATCGGATCAGGACCAGGCTGCCAGTGCACCGTGTCGGTGCTCACTTCGGTAGTGCCGGGCATGTAAGCGAGGCCTACTGGCAGCGTTTCGGTGAGCGTGGCGGAGTAGACGCTGAGCAGCCCCGCGTTACGCACCGTCACGGTAACGGTACGCGTGTAGCAGGTGTCAATGGGCGTCATCGCCTGGTTGGTGTTGAGCAGAATGGTGGGCGGGAGCTCCACCCGGGA
>JAOAAG010000246.1 GCA_026418995.1 Anaerolineae bacterium | reverse complement strand
CTCGTGGGCTCGGAGATGTGTATAAGAGACAGGGCGGTGACAGTCGCCGAGGGGGTGAATGCAGAGGTAGGGAGGGAGTCCACCACCCTGCCACGACAGCCCGCTGCCATCAGCAAAAGGCCTGCTGCTACAGCGATAAGCAGCCTGTACATCACAAAAGCCGGCGGAGCGTGTCCACGCTGGCCAGTATCTCCTCGGTCGGGTCGTGGTCTCCGGTCTCGACCTCGATGCTCAGCCATCCGTGGTAGCCGATCGCCCGCAGTTCCCGCACCACTCCGGCCACGTCCACGATGCCCTGCCCCAGGGCCACACAGTCATGAGCGCCAACGGCAGGCACATCCTTGAAGTGGACATGGATAATCCTGTCTCCCAGTTCTCTGATGGCCTGCACCGGGTCGCCACCCCGAGCTGCCATATTGCCGGTATCTATGTTGACCCCGATCCATTCATTTCCTCCCTGGATCGCCGCGAGCATCTGGGAGGCGTTCTGCTCGTGGCCGTTCTCGTAGGCCAGCCGGATGTGGTGACGGGCAGCCAGTGCTCCCAGTTGAGGGACGGCCTGGGCGGGGAAATGCCCAGCGATCAGTGGGCTTTTCAGCAGGCGCGCGACCCGGAACATCTCCTCACATCCCTGCGGGTCCTGGGCGGGGTCTCCTACACTGCCAGCGCAGGCGCAGCAGACCATCCCGTGGGAAGAGAGGAGTCCGAGGATTTCGTCCGCCAGCGCAGGGGTGACGTTGCCCGGCCAGATGTGAGGATACCACAGCTCAATGCCGTCCAGATGGGCCGGGGCCAATCGTTTCAGGATGCCTTCGATGGTCTCCAGCACGGGAGCACGGCGGATGGTTTCCATTGCGGCACCCCAGTCTATCTCACCGGGGTAGCCGGCCAGGTCATTCACGTAACTTGCGCTCACACAGGAGAGTTTCATCGTTCCTGACTCCAGGGATATTTCCAGCCATGGACAAAGGCATGGGCCTTCAGCGCTTCCAGTTCCTCTGCGGAGAGCAGCTCACCATCGGAGGCAGCGCAGTTGGCCTCAACATTGGCGACACGTCGCATGCCGGGGATAACGGTGGAGACGGCGGGGTGGCTCAGTACAAATTTGAGGGCCAGGATAGGCAAGGTGGGGCACTTGTCGCTCAGAAATGCTTTCAGCGCCTCCACACGACGCGCCGCCTCCTGCAAGCGCTCAGGGGTCAGCCACCTGGCCCGCCAGTCACCTTCGTCGAAGACGTAGTCCGGCCCCATTTTGCCAGTGAGCAGACCTTCCTCGAAGGGGACACGCACGATGATGCCCACGTTATGCTCCAGCGCTGCTGGCAGGAGTTGCTCGGCGGGGCGCTGCTCGAAGATGTTGTAGATGACCTGGACAGTGTCTATGAGCCCCGACTGGACGAGCGTCACGGGGCCGTAGGGGTCCCAGTCGTTGGCGGAGACGCCAAACGCGCGGATTTTGCCCTGTTCCTTCAGCTTCGTCAGTGCCTCGTACCACTCCAGTTGCTCAAGGTAGGGCGGGGTCCAGGCGTGCAGTTGCTGTACGTCTATGTAATCGGTGTTGAGGTTCTTGAGGCTCTTTTCCGTACACTCGATGATCCAGTCAGCAGGGAAGGTCTCGGAGACAGGCTCATGAGGGAGCACCGGCCAGCGCCAGGTTTTGGGGGGAATCTTGGTGGCGATGACCACGCGCTCGCGTATCCCCGCCACCGCCCGACCGATGAGCTGTTCGCTATGGCCGTTGCCGTAGCCGAGGGCGGTGTCGAAGAAGTTGACCCCCAGCTCCAGTGCTCGTTGTAGGGCCCTGGTGGCCTCTGCGTCATCCTGCCTGCCCCAGCCACCTCCGATGCCCCAGCCGCCGAATCCGATTTCGCTTACCTCTATGCCAGTTCTGCCCAGTTTACGGTAACGCATGGTGCCCCCCTTTTTCCAGGAACTCGCTTTTGGAGAGACGCGCGTAAACTATACTCACTCTTTTCAGAGTTGTCAAGCACGGTCTTCCGAGGCATTGGCAAGCAGGCCATAGGAGTGTATAATACCAATAGTTCACCAGGAGAGCCAACTCGGAGTGCTTCCCCCCTGAAGCTATGGATTTGGCTCGTCCCTGCTTCTACCTCTCCACCGTCGCAGCAGTACGCGAGCGATGAACACCCTGCGGTCTGTCTGGGTGGTGCCAGGGAGAGCGGTTTCTGCTGAACCGCCCGATTGCGGGTAGGGGATACTGCGTCCCTCGTCGGCAATCCGGTACAGCCCCGCAGGCTTTTTCGCTCCTGCGACCGAGGAGAACAGAGGAGGCGTATGAAGACCGTTGTCGCTGCTGCGCTGGGCGAGTGTGTCCATGTTGCCGGAGTGATGAACTTTCTACGGCTGGCCGAGGCTGCTGGCTGGCGCACTGTTTTTCTGGGCCCAGCGGTGCCCATCGAGCGAGTGCTGGAGGTCGCCCGCCGTGAGCGTGCTGACCTGGTTGGCGTCTCCTACCGCCTGACACCGGAGACCGGAGAGCGGCTGCTGGGCGAGTTTGCCGAGGCCGCCGACGAGTTGCGCAGCGCAGGAGTGCGCTTTGCCTTTGGCGGCACACCCCCCGTCGCCGAGCGGGCCCGTGCTCTGGGTTTCTTCGAGCGGGTCTTCGTCGGTGGCGAGCCGGAGGCGGAGGTGCTGGGCTATCTGAAGGGACAGCCTGTGGGTGGCCGCAGTGAGGCCGACTTCCCCCAGACGATGGTGGAACGCATCCGCTGGAAGGCTCCCTATCCCATCCTGCGCCATCACTTCGGCCTCCCCACGCTGGAGGCCACGCTGGAGGGCGTCGCCCGCATCGCTGAGGCGGGTGCTCTGGACGTGATCTCCCTGGGCATAGACCAGGATGCGCAGGAGAACTTTTTCCATCCCGAGCGGCAGGACCCCCGCCGCCGGGGCGCAGGCGGTGTCCCGGTCCGCACGCCCGACGATTATCGCGCCCTCTACCAGGCCAGTCGCCGGGGCAATTATCCCCTGATGCGGACCTACTCCGGCACCGACGACTTCATCCGCCTCGCCGAGATGTATGTGGAGACGATCAACATCGCCTGGTGTGCCATTCCTCTTTTCTGGTTTAACCGGATGGACGGGCGTGGCCCCTGGGACCTGGAGGGCTCTATCCGGGAGCACCAGCAGGTGATGGCCTGGTACGGCGCACGGCATATCCCCGTGGAACTGAACGAACCCCATCACTGGGGGATGCGGGATGCGCCGGACGTGGTGTTCGTCGTCTCGGCTTACCTGTCTGCTTACAACGCCCGCGCTTGTGGCGTCCGGGATTACATCGCGCAATTGATGTTCAATAGCCCGCCGACACTCTCCGACCGGATGGACCTGGCGAAGATGCTGGCGATTCTGGAGCTGATTGCGCCGCTGGAGGGGCCGGATTTCCGCATCTGGCGACAGACCCGCACCGGGCTGCTCAGTTACCCGCTGGACCCAGATGCAGCACGTGCTCACCTGGCGACAACGGTCTATCTGCAGATGGCGCTGCAACCGCACATTGTCCACGTCGTTGGCCACACCGAGGCCCACCACGCCGCCACTGCTGATGACGTTATCGAGGCCTGCGCACTGGCTCGGCGGGCCATAGAGAACGCGCTGCGCGGCCAGCCTGATATGACCGCTGACCCCGCCGTGAAGGCACGGAAGGAGGAACTGATCCGTGAGGCACACATCACCCTCGGGGCGATCCGTGCACAGGCCGCTCCCGGCGTCCTCGACCCGCTGACCGACCCGGCCACCCTGGCCCGCGCGGTGACGACGGGGATACTGGACGCCCCTCACCTGCGCAACAATCCCTATGCGCGGGGAGCGATCGTCACCCGGGTGGACGAGCGTGGAGCCTGCGTCGCAGTAGACCCCGCCACGGGACGTCCGCTGAGTGAAGAGGAACGGCTAGCCCGCTACGTGCAGGACCACCTGTAATCAGTGAGCCCACCCAAAGGAGTCATCTATGAGCGACAAAGCACACTATACTGTGATTGGCGCCGGGCACGGCGGAAAGGCTATGGCCGCGCACCTTGCCTTGATGGGTTTCCCCGTCACCCTTTACAACCGCACACCGGAGCACATCGCCGCCATCAAAGCTCGCGGCGGGATTGAACTGGAGAGCTTTGAGGGCGGTCCCCGGGGCTTTGCCTACCTGGCAACCGTCACTGCGAATATGGCCGAAGCGCTGGCAGAGGCGGACATCGTGATGGTCGTAGTTCCCTCCACGGCCCATGCCGATATTGCTCGTGCTGCCGCCCCTCATCTTCGGGACGGTCAGATTGTCGTGCTTAACCCAGGCCGCACTGGCGGCGCGCTGGAGTTCACCAAAGTGCTGCGGGAAAAGGGCTGTACCGCCGAGGTTACTGTCGCCGAGGCAGAGACACTCATCTATGCCAGCCGCTCCGACGGGCCCGCCCAGGCCCGTATCTTCGGGATCAAGGAAGCTGTCCCCGTCGCCGCGCTACCCGCCACCCGTACCCGGCGTGTCCTGGAGGCGCTGGCTCCCGCCTATCCCCAGTTCATAGACGGCGTCAGTGTCCTGCATACCGGCCTGAACAACATGGGTGCCATCTTCCACCCTGCGCTGACCCTGCTCAACGCCGGACGCATTGAGTCCACCCGTGGCGACTTCCAGTTTTACATCGAGGGCGTTACCCCATCGGTGGCGCGGGTGCTGGAGGTGCTGGACCGGGAGCGGGTGACCGTCGCGGCGGCGTTAGGTATCCGGGCCCGCACGGCACTCGAGTGGCTGAAGATGGCCTACGACGCTACCGGCGCCGATCTCTACGAGGCTATCCACAATCAGCCTGGCTACTACGGCATCAAGGCCCCTCCGACACTGAACCACCGTTACATCACCGAGGATGTGCCCGCTAGCCTGGTGCCTATCGCAGCACTGGGAGAACGATATGGTGTCTCCGTACGAGGCATAGACAGTATCATCCGTCTGGCCTGCATCATCCACCGCACCGACTACTGGCGGCGCGGTCGCACGCTGGAGAAAATGGGTATCGAGGGGATGAGCGTGACCGAAGTCACTGAATATGTGATGGAGGGGACGTTCTCTTGAGAAGTTATCAGAACATGATGGTTTGCGCGGTTGAACCGCCAGAAACGCGATGGAACCGCAAAGCGCGTGAAGGACGCAAAGGTGTTTCCATATTCGGTATTCTTCGCGCGCTTTGCGCCCGCTGCAATTTTTAAATTGAACCGCAAAGCGCGCGAAGGACGCAAAGGTGTCTCCATATTCTGTATTCTTTGCGCGCTTGGCGCCCGCTGCGGTTTTTATTGACCTGGCAGACATCGCCTTGGTCACAGCTCACACACCGATTGTCCAACCTGGGCGCATAGTGTATAATGCAAAAGCGTTGACACTCTTGACGATGGTATCACACGCGGCAGGTGTGCCGCTGCCACGATCCTGTGTACGGTTCACACCCCTTACTCCATACCAGAGGATTGGCCTATGAACAACGTTGACCGCGTGCGAGGGCGCTATTATGAGGAGTTTGAAAGCGGCGACACGATGGAGTCACCAGGCCGCACGATAACGGAAACCGATGTGGTGCTTTTCGCCGGGCTCTCCGGGGATTATAATCAGCTCCACACTGACGCTGAATTCGCCCGGGGCACTCTCTTCGGGGAGCGCATCGCCCACGGATTGCTGGGACTTGCTGTCGCCAGTGGATTGGGGTCGCGGCTGGGGTTCCTTGAAGGGACAGCTCTGGCCTTCCGGGGCCTGGAGTGGAAGTTCAGTGCCCCTATCAAAATTGGTGACACCATCCGCGCACGCTTTGAGGTCGTGGATAAAAAGCCGATGCCCAGGCTCGGCGGTGGGCTGATCTCTTTTAAAGTCACCATCCTGAACCAGCGGGGCGAGACCGTCCAGACCGGTACATGGGAGATTATCGTGAAAAGCCGGCCCTTATAGCCCTGCATATGTAGACTGGTGATGTTGCCCACTTACCTGCATCCGTTTTCCCTCCCTACGCCGTTCCCCGTGGGGCCGGTCAATGTATACCTGGCGGAGGGTGAGCCGCTCACACTGGTGGATGCCGGCCCTCACTATGACCCCGCACGGCAAGCGTTGGAGGAGGCGCTGGCAGGCCTGGGTTATCGCGTCGCTGACCTGCAGCGCATCGTGATCACCCATGCACACGCCGATCATTACGGGCTGGCAGCCGAACTGGCGGAGGTTTCAGGCGCAGAAGTGCTGGCCCATGCAGCCAGCATTCCCTGGATGAGCGACGAGGAGGGTTTCAGGCGCCTGGCCTTCTATGGAGAAGTGATGATATGGGCAGGCGTGCCCCAAGAGATGCTCACCAGGCTGGCCAGCCTCCGCGCGGGCACGAGCCGTTACACCCGGCCGCTTGTCCCGAAGCGCACACTCGTGGATGGTGATCTCATCACCTTGGGGGGTGAGGCATGGACGGTGCTCCATACACCTGGCCATGCAGGGGGATTGATATGCCTGCATCAACCAGAGCGCCGACTGTTGCTCTCCAGTGACCATTTGCTGCGCTATATTTCCTCTAACCCTATTCTCGAACCACCTGGGCCAGGTGAGAAGACATGGCCTCGCCGCCTGGTCGAGTATATGGCTCAGTTGAACCGCGTGGCTGCCCTCGATCTGGCGCTGACTTTGCCTGGTCACGGCCCGCCCCTCACCGACCATCGCGCTCTCATTCAGGAACGGTTGGCCTTCCACGAGCAAAGGGCTGCGCATATTTTGGACCTGCTCCGGGCCGGCCCCCTTACCGCCCATAGTCTCGCCCAGGCGCTCTTCCCGACAGGGGACATCGTCAATTACTTCCTGGCCCTTTCCGAGGTGATCGGTCACCTGCAATGGCTGGAGGTGAGTGGGCGCGCTACCTGCTACGAAGCGGATGGTATCGCTTACTGGCAGGCTTGTTGATTGAGTGAGAGGCAAGCTGTTCCGTTATGTAAGCAAACGCGGTATCGCGGTGCGTTGAAGTCGGCTTGACAGAGCCGGTCAAAGGGCGTGGCGGGCTGGTCATACGTGTGCCCCACCCGTGTCACTCCCACGGCATCACACACCACCCTACCAGGTACATCACGGACTGGAACAGATTGTATAGAGCCACGCTTCCATTCTCATCCAGCAATTTCCCCTTCGTGTGCTCATGAGCTTTGATATACCGCTTCTGCGTGGTGCGTAGATACGTGCTTGCAAAAAAGAGGAAACGTGGTAGAATGTAACCGCTGTTCCTGCCGAGGTAGCTCAGCCTGGTAGAGCACCTGACTGAAAATCAGGGAGTCGACAGTTCAAATCTGTCCCTCGGCACCTTAAGACTATGGTCACGTGTGGCCCGCCTGGTCAGGGCTCTGAAGGGGCGTATCCTCTGGGTGCTTGCCATTGCTCCCCACCGTTCTTCCCGATTCAGATGCCGTGCACTGGCGCTCCGAATACCGCGCTGTCTTCACAATCCCCCCTTACTGTGCCCCCACATCTTGCACTCCGCTAGCTGATAGAGGCAGCTCGAAAACTGCGAAGGCGTATTCAGATGATGGAAAACCCTTTGCGTCCTTCGCGCTCTTTGCGGTGCAGTTAAAAACCGCAAAGGGCGCAAAGAGCGCAAAGAAAAAAGATGATGGAAAACCCTTTGCGTCCTCTGCGCTCTTTGCGGTTTCATTAAAACCGCAGAGGGCGCGAAGAGCGCAAAGAATATGGAAAACACCCTGCTTTTGTTTCTTTGAACCCCCTCGTAGCCTCGCGGGAGGCAGTCAAACTGCCCACCAGGCCTTTGACCACCGCCAAATCTCGTCTCAACTGGACATATTCCCATTTCGGAGTATACTTTCAGCCGCATATCTGGAAACAGAGGGGAGCCCTCCTTGCCTTCGCTGCTAAAACTGGCCTGTGTCTTCGCTGGCATCGTCGTTCTGCTCAACCGCAAATGGAATCTCGGCCTGGTGCTTGTGCTGGCCGCGGTGTCCGTTGGCCTGCTCTCTGCCCGCCCGCTCCCCGCACTGGCCAGGGATATGTTCGCGGGCGCACTGGATTCTCTGACCTTACGGCTGGCATTGGCTGTCGCGCTGATTATGGTTCTGGGTGAACTGATGCGTCAGACCAGAGCGCTGGAGGACATGGTCACAGCTCTCCAGGCACTTGTGCCCGGCCCGCGCGCTATCATCGCAGCCCTCCCCTCGCTGATCGGCCTGCTCCCGATGGTCGGAGGGGCGATGTTCTCAGCCCCGCTGGTAGACGAGGTGGGCAGGCGACTTGATACTCCTGGCGCATTGAAGACTTTTATTAACTACTGGTTTCGCCATATGTGGGAACCGGTATTCCCGCTCTACTCCTCTATGCTACTTGCGGCAGAGTTGCTCAACCTGTCGCCGCTTCAACTGGCAAGCAAGACCTGGCCTCTGGTCATCGCCTTCCTGGGAGGAGGTGTTGTCTTCGGGCTGGCAAAACTCCCCCGGAGCAATCCACACGCCTTCCAGTTCAATCGGCAGAGCCTGTATGTGCTGGCCCGCAGTATCTGGCCGATTCTGATGGTTATCATCCTCTCACTGAGCCTGCCCTTAGACCAGCGTTTCACCCTCATCCTCAGTCTCCTGATCGTTATCACACTCCTGATCATACTGAGGCGCGTACCCATCGCCAATCTCATAGCGCTAGTCCGTGAACATACGCTCTGGAATACCGTCCTCACCATCTTCGGAGCAGTGATCTTCCAGCACGTGCTCGAAAGCAGCGGCGCTGTCGCCGACCTGGCCACTGCGGTGGCTGATCTGCGCATTCCGCTGTCACTGGCAGCCTTCGGAGCACCTTTCATCCCCGGCCTGTTCACCGGGCTGATGGCTGCTGCTTACAGCATTGGTTTTCCCATCGTCTTACCACTGCTTATGGCACAGCAAGGCAGCCGCCTCGCTTCTGGATGGGTCACCTGGGTACTGGCAGGAGGGGTCGTGGGTACGATGCTCTCCCCACTCCATCTCTGCCTGGCGCTCACCCGGACGTACTTTGGAGCTGAGTGGGGAGCGGTTTATCGGTTAGTGATACCGGCGGCATTGCTGGTGACATTGACCGCCGCAGGAACACTGCTGCTCACAGGTTAACTGTTTGAACTGGTATGCCTTTTATCCCGCCCATTCTGCTTCAGAAACTCTACGTCAAAGGTTCGCTGCGCCTGGTGGAAGGCGGTTTTGCTTTTGACCTCCGCAACACCATTGCGCCGGCCACGATCATTGGGATTGACGCTCTGGAGGTAGATGGCAGGGCAATAGACATCGTTCCGGAAGCAATCACCATTCAGCCGGAGCAAGGCACGCCACGGAATCTGAAAGAGATTTCGAGGCAAAAACCGGTGTATTTCTCGATCTACAAGGTGATAACAGTGCATGTGGCCGGCCAATCCCTGTCGGCCGGCCCTCATAAGCTCGTCGTGCGTGTTAACGTGAAGGAAGTGGGCCCCATTGACATCCCAATATCCGACACCGTAGCAAACTGACAGTCACCCTGAGGGTGACTGTCAGGGGCATCCTCAGCGCTCAGTTACGAGCTTGCAGGACATGTTTCCTGCGCTCGGCTCTCAGGGCCTCCCAGCGCGGTTCCATCAGTGCCTGTACCTCGTTCAGATGCTTGTAGAGGCCATCGTGGGCCATCAGCTCCTCGTGCGTCCCCATCTCTGAGATCCGGTTGTCCTCCAGCACCACAATCAGGTCAGCGCTGCGCACGGTAGAGAGGCGATGGGCGATAATGATCGTCGTCCTGCCCACGATCAAGCGTTCCAGTGCCTGCTGAATCAGTACCTCGGTCTCGGTGTCCACCGAAGAGGTGGCCTCATCGAGGATGAGGATGGGGGCATCCTTAAGCAGGGCCCTGGCGATCGCCAGCCGCTGCTTCTGCCCACCGGACAGTTTCACTCCCCGCTCACCGATGAGCGTATCATAGCCATCGGGGAGCCGCACGATGAACTCGTGGGCGTTAGCCGCTTTAGCCGCCTCGATCATCTCTTGCTCGGTAGCATCCGGCCTGCCGAAGAGGATGTTCTCGCGTACCGTGCCGTGGAAGAGAAAGACGTCCTGCAGAACGATGCTGATCTGCTGGCGCAGGCTCCTGAGTGTCAGGTCGCGGATGTCGTGCCCGTCAAGCAGGATGGCGCCCTCGGTCACGTCGTAGAAACGCGGGATCAGACTAACCAGAGTGGACTTGCCCACGCCAGTAGGCCCGACCAGGGCAACGACCGTACCGGGAGGAATATGGAGATTGATATGCTCAAGCACCATATCCCCCCGGCTGTAGCGGAAGCTCACATCCTTAAACTCGATCTCTCCCCTGACACGTCCACGCAGCTCGATAGCATCCGGGCGCTCAATGACCTCGGGCTGTTCCTGCATCAACTCGGCAACGCGCTCCGCGCCGGCCATCGCCTGTTGCACACTCTCCCAGGCTCCGCTGAGTGCCCGCACTGGCTGGTAAAACATATCCAGGTAGAGAAAGAAAGCCACCAGGTCCTCGATCGGCAACACTTGCCTCAGGGCCAGCCTGCCCCCAAAGTATATGAGACCTATCGTTCCCAGCGAGGAGACAAACTCCACAAAAGGATGGAAGACAGCCATCAGGCGTAGCGCGCGGAGGAGCGAATCACGATAGCGGTTAATATGCCTGGTGATACGCTCGGCCTCCGCCTCTTCACGGGTGAAGGCCTTGATCTCCCGGATCCCGGACAGGTTGTCGTTCAGGGTGGCGTTCAGTTCCCCCAGTTCACGCTGGCGCTGTACAAAGGCCGGGCGCACATACTTCGAGTAACCCTGCATCGCCAGGATAATGAGCGGCACCGGGATCATGCTCAATAGAGTCAGTTGCCAGTTCAGACTGAACAATACCACGCTTACGCCGATGAATGTGAGCACGTTCACCGCTGTATCGGGGACTGCGTGAGCGATCAATTGCTCAAAGAGGTCCGAGTCGTTCACCACGCGCGACATCAACTGACCGGTCTGTTTATCCTCGTAGAAGCGGAGCGAAAGCCGCTGCAGATGCTCATAGATATGACGACGGGCGTCCGCGACCACGCTCCAGCCAGCCACATGGGCCATATAGCTTCTCAGGAATTGCAGTCCTCCACGAATGATGAATACCAGCAATGTTATAAGAGCCAGCCGCGTCACCAATCCCATGGAGGCTGCCTGCCGGGCCACCACCTGGTTTTTTACCGCTGCAATCATCTCCCGGATGAGCCAGGGGGCCAGCAGTTGCACGCCGACCAGCAGCACCATGCTCACAACGGTAATGATCAGATAGCCCAGGTAATTCCTGGCGTACTGGGACAGAAATTGCAAGCCCTTCATCTCACCCCAACCGATACCGAATCAAAGATGGAAGAGAGAACAAGAGGCAGGACTTCGCCCTCCTGCCCCTTGCCCTGTGCCTTTTACACTCTGCCTTCTGTATCTTTACTCCCAGAACTGCGGCAGATAGTCCCGATTGGTCTCCAGCATGTCGTCCAGCACTGCCTGCACCCGATCCGCACCAGGGCCGAGGGGATGTGTCAGCAGCGCCGCAAAGGCCGCCTTTCGATCGCCGTGTACTGCAGCTTCCACCGTGAGCAGCTCGTACATTTTGACGTGAGCTAACAGACCAAAGCAAACTGGCGGCAATGGCTCGGCAGGCAAAGGATGGACGCCCCTCCGATCTACGCGGCACGGCATTTCCAGCACCCAATCCCCGGGCCACTCGGCGACAGCCCCCCCATGGCACACGTTGACCACATGCACCTCCCCCAGATCGTTATAGTGAGCGTTGAGGAGTTGCGTCGCCACGGTGGAATAATAGGCCCCGCCCCGCTGCATCAATTGCTCGGGCGCCTTTGTCCGCTCCGGATCCGCGTACAACCTGAGCAGCTCGGCCTCTATGCCCATCACAGCCTCAGCGCGGGAGGGAGGCCAATGCTCCTGCTCGGCCAGCTTACGGCGGGTATAGTAATAGTACTGAAGGTAATAGTTAGGTATCATCCCCAATGTCTCGACCAGCGCGGGGTCCCAGTGGGGATGCGCTTCACTGCTCAGCCGTTCCACATAAGCGGGCAGCAAGCGCGGCCATATGTCCTCCCCGTCCACCACCAGGCCGCGATGCCAGGAGAGGTGGTTCAATCCCAACGTTTTCAGCTCCACCTGCTGAGGGTCTACTTTTCTCCCCAGCACTCTTTGCGCTTCCTCCAGCAAGCTCATCTTGGTCGTGATCGGGACATTACACACGCCCACAGCAGGCACCTGGGGGGCGTAACGGTTAAGCGCCTCGGTTACCAACCCAGCGGGATTGGCAAAATTGATCAGCATAGCGCCGGGCGCCAACTCCTGTATCTCCCTGGCCAGTTGCAGAATGACCGGGATGGTACGCAGCGCATTGGCCATACCGCCCACCCCGGTGGTCTCCTGACCTATCAACCCGTGGCGCTGCCCAAGGTATTCGTCCTCACGGCGGGCATGCATACCCCCCACCCGCAACTGAGTGATGATGTAACTGGCCCCACGCACTGCCTCGCGCTGGTCGGTAGTCAGATGGACCTCGAACGGCGCACCCTGGGCCTGCACCATGCGCCGGGCAAACCCACCCACGACCTCAAGGCGTTCCGCCGCGATATCCATCAGCCACAGCTCTGACACGGGCAGTGACTCCGCACGCGCCAGGAAACCGTTAATCAATTCCGGGGTGTAAGACGACCCCCCTCCTATGACGGATACTTTCATCGAATGCCTCCTCGTATCCTACCGCAGTCGCTTGAGCGCCGGAAAGTATAGCGCAATTCCGACGCAAGTCAACGCATGTGGATCCTCAACGAGACCGTATCGCGCTGGTGACCTCGAGATAAAAACGAACACGGCCAGTTCCCTGGCCGTGTTCATTTCGCAGGAGGACCAAGCTACAACGCCTCCAACACCAGCTTCTTCCTCTTGCCCTCCTGGGGCGGAGGGGTAGGCCGCAAAGAGACCCCTTCATATTCATCAATGGGCCCATCGGAGGAGGGATTATCGCCCCGGTAACCCGTACCAGCCGGGATCAGTTTCCCTATAATCACGTTCTCCTTCAGCCCCAGCAACGGATCCTCCTTCCCCTCGATCGCTGCGCTGGAGAGCACCCGAATCGTATGCTGGAACGAAGCAGCGGAAAGGAAACTGTCGGTACTCAGCGCGGCCTTGGTCACCCCCAGCAGCACTGGCCAGGCCTTGGCCGGTTGTCCACCGGCTTCGATGACCTTGCGGTTGATCTCTTCGAGGTCGAGCCGTTCCACCAGCTCGCCCGGCAGCAAATCGGTATCGCCAGAATCGGTGATCTGCACCTTGCTCAGCATCTTGCGGAAGATGACCTCAAAATGCTTATCGTTGATATTCACACCCTGCGAGCGGTAAACCTTCTGCACCTCCGCAAGCATATAACGCTCCGTCTCCTCGCGGCCAAGGATACGCAGAATATCGTAGGGGTTTAACACTCCCTCAATTAACTGCGTGCCTGGTTCGATCCGTTGCCCCTCCTCGACCAGCAGGCGGCCAGTGGAGGGGACCTCGTATTCACGCTCCTCCCTCCGCTCATGGATCACAATAATCGAGCGGTCCGTGCAGACGACCCGCCCTCCTTTTTCCGCGACGATGAACTTCTCATCATGCCAGGAAGCGAGCGGATCACCTGCGTTCACCTCGTCACCATCCGCGACCAGCACTTTCCAGCCGCGCTTGATCTCGTACTCAAACCGCTCGATCTGGCTATCCACGACCAGGATTTTGCGCTGATTGCCGGAGCGCACGATATGCACGACGCCGCCGATTTCGGACATCGGTGCCTCACCCTTGGGCTTCTTGCGGGCCTCAAACAGCTCTTCCACGCGGGGCAGGCCGACCGTGATATCGCCTCCCTCAGCTACGCCACCGGTATGGAAGGTACGCAACGTCAACTGGGTGCCGGGCTCACCGATGGACTGGGCAGCCACGATGCCCACTGCAGCCCCCACAGCGACCATCTCCCCGCGTCCTAGGTCACGTCCGTAGCACATGACACAGATGCCGTGTCTGAGCTGGCAGGTGAGAGGAGAACGCACGTACACCGCTTCGACCTTGGCCCTGTCTATCGCAGCCACTACTTCCTCGTCCAGCTCCTGGTTGCGGTCCGCGATAAGCTCGCCGGTCTGAGGGTTCCTCACCGGCGCGGCTGCGATCCGCCCAAGTAACCGCTCGGCCATCGTCTGCCCCCCCACATCATCGGAGCGGCGGATCCAGATGCCGGACGTGGTCCCACAGTCACGGGCGTTGATAATGATGTCCTGGGCCACATCCACCAGCCGGCGCGTCAGGTAACCGGCGTCCGCGGTACGCAGCGCCGTATCCGCCAGCCCCTTGCGCGAACCGTGGGTGCTGATGAAGTATTCCAGCGCCGAGAGGCCCTCACGTAGATTGCTGCGGATAGGCATGGGGATGATACGGCCGGAAGGATCGGCCATCAACCCGCGCATGCCCGACAACTGCGCGATAGGCCCAAACCCTCCCTTGGAGGCACCGGACTTGGCCATGATAGCGACCGAACTGGTCGGATCCAGGGCATTGGCCACCGCTTCCGAGACCTGCTCTCTGGCCCGTGACCACAGCTCGATGGTACGGGTGTACTGCTCCTCCTCGGTGAGCAGGCCACGGCGGTACTGTCTGTCTACCTCGGCCACGACCTGCTCGGTGGCCGCGATAATGCTGGCTTTAGCCTCGGGTATCACCAGGTCCGAGATGCCGATGGTCACTCCTGAGCGGGTGGCGAACTTGAAACCGATGTCTTTAATGCGGTCCACCAGCTCCGTCGTCGCCTCACGCCCCAACTGCTGGTAACACAAGGCCACCAGGTCCTGGAGTAAGCCTTTGTCCATAGCCCGGTTGATGAAGCGCAATTCGTCCGGCAAGATGCGGTTAAACAGGCAGCGTCCTACCGTCGTTTCGACTGGCTGCGGGGGCGGGGGCCGATGGTCGTACACCTGTTTGACCACCACCGGCGTGTGCAGGTCAACAACCCCCAGTTCGTAGGCAAGCTCTACTTCGTCCAGGTCCACAAACGGTTTGCGAGGCTCACCAGCACGGGCCGGGTCCTCCATGGTCATATAGTAAGTGCCCAGACACATATCCTTGGTCGGTCCGACGATCGGCTGGCCGGAGGAGGGCTTCAGTAAGTTACGAGTAGAGAGCATCAATTTGCGCACCTCTTCCACAGCCTTCTGGGAGAGCGGCACGTGCACCGCCATCTGGTCACCGTCGAAGTCCGCGTTGAAAGCAGCACAGACCAGAGGGTGGAGGTGGATCGCCTTGCCTTCAACGAGCACCGGCTCAAAGGCCTGAATGCCCAGGCGATGGAGGGTGGGAGCACGGTTGAGCAGCACCGGCCGGTCCTTGATCACCTCCTCAAGCACCTCCCATACCTCGGGGCGCTTGCGCTCGATCACGCGTCTGGCTGCGCGCACGTTGCTGGCATAGTTATATTCCACCAGCTTGCTGATGACGAAGGGGCGGTACAGCTCAAGCGCCATCTCCTTCGGCAGGCCACACTGATGGAGCTTCAGTTCGGGCCCGATGACGATGACAGAGCGGCCAGAGTAGTCCACGCGCTTACCCAGCAGGTTACGCCTGAAGCGTCCCTTCTTCCCCTTGAGCATATCGCTCAGTGATTTCAGCTCACGACGGCCGCGGCGGGAAAGCGCTTTGCCACGCTGGCTATTGTCAATCAGGCTATCCACTGCCTCCTGGAGCATGCGTTTCTCGTTGCGCACGATCACGTCAGGGGCACCAAGTTCCAGCAAGCGCTTGAGACGGTTGTTACGGTTGATGACCCGGCGGTAGAGATCGTTCATATCGGAGGTGGCGAAGCGCCCACCGTCCAATTGCACCATAGGCCGCAGATCGGGGGGAATGACCGGCAACACGGTCAGGATCATCCACTCTGGGCGGTTGCCGCTTTTGCGCAGTGCCTCGACGACGCGCAGGCGCTTGGTCGCCCGCTTCCGCTTCTGCTTGGAAGTGCCAGACCTGACCTCGCGCCACAGTTCGTCGGCCAGTTTATCCAGGTCCAGGTTGCAGAGAATCTCATAAAACGCCTCCGCTCCCATCCCGGCCCGGAAAACCTGGCCCCACTGGCTCTTCAGCTCCCGATACTGAGGCTCATTGAGGAACTGGAGTTCAGCGAGAGAGAGCAATCTGTCCCGCTCCGCCTTGAACTTGCTGCGTACCGTGTTGATATCAACGACCAGTTGCTCCTCGAGGCGGATGATCTCCTCCGCTGTTTCCTGCCGCAGACGCTCTATCTCCCCCTCCAGCGGAGCGATTTGCTCATCCTGCTGTGCCCGGACGCGGGCCTCGAGATCGCTCAAGCAGTCCTGCACAACCTGGCTGAGCAGGGTTAAATGTTCCCGCCCGACCACAGTGTCCCGCTCCACAATGAGGCTGTTAGCAGGTCGGAAGACCACGTCAGCGGAAAACGCCTTACCCTGGTGCGCCTCAAGCTGCCGTTGTAATATCTGAGCTTCCTGCATCACCTGTTCAGTGGATTCCGCCAGCTCTTCGTCCAGATGGGCCTTGATGCGCTCGATCTGCTCCCTGATCCGCGCCTCTTCTTCGGCCAGCCCGGCCTTCAAAGCCTCAATCTTCTGCTGGGTTGCCGCTGTGAGGTGCTCCTCCTGCTCGCTCAGCTCCGTGTCCAGGCGTCTCAGCGCCCGTTGCCGCGCTTCCTCGTCCACGTGGGTGATAACGTACTGGGCGAAGTAAAGAACGCGGTCCATATGGCGCTTGGAAATGTCGAGCAAAATGCCCAGATAACTGGGGACTCGGCGGGTGTACCAGATATGCGCTACCGGAGCGGCCAGCTCGATATGTCCCATGCGCTCGCGCCGTACCAGGGCACGGGTCACTTCGACGCCGCACTTCTCGCAGATGATGCCCTTGTAGCGCACGTTCTTATACTTGCCACAATAGCATTGCCAGTCCCTCGTCGGGCCGAAGATAGCCTCACAAAAGAGGCCATCCTTTTCGGGGCGCAGGCGGCGATAGTTGATCGTCTCCGGTTTGGTGACCTCGCCGTAAGACCAGGAGCGGATCTGGTCGGGCGACGCCAGGCTGATGCGCAGGGCGCGAAAATCTCGTGCTTCCAGTTCTTGTTCGTCGCGATCGGGCACTGTCCTCATCTCATCCCCCCATACACAAGCACAAAAGAAGCGCATGAGCCACTCCTGCCTCAGCGCTTCCTCATAAAGATCGAACTCACTTGTAGCGCTTTATTATAGCGCCTTTCGCCATTTTGTCAAGTTGATGCGTGGCATGGTGCGGCCTGGACAAGTCGTCCATGCACCCCATTCATTGTTCAGGGGGCACCGCTCAACGACTTTGCCACAGCGTATGACCTCTGAAATGATGCCAGGAAAGGGTCTTGCTAAGATACGGAATACATGGTAGAATTTAAACGCTTGCAGGCGACGTAGCCAAGTGGCAAGGCAGGGGTCTGCAAAACCCTTATTCGCCGGTTCGAATCCGGCCGTCGCCTCTGGAACGGGCAGCGTCAGGTGCTGCCCGTATCTTACGTTAGTGCCGTAGATGCCTGACGGGGCGGTGGCGAAACGGCAGACGCCGGGGACTTAAAATCCTCTGTCCGCGAGGACGTGTGGGTTCGAATCCCACCCGCCCTATTCTTTGATTGTTCTCCAGGGAGACTGGCAGATATGAAGGTGATCCTGGTCAGTGACGTGCCCAACCTGGGCCGGGCGGGTGATGTCAAAGAAGTCGCCGACGGGTATGCCCGCAATTATCTTATTCCCAGGGGGCTGGCAAAGCAAGCCACTCCCGGGATGCTCCGCGACCTCAAGCATCGCCAGGCTACTGAAGCCGCCCAGGAAGAACGGCTGACGGCCCGTCTCCAGTCCCTTGCCAAACGGCTGAGCCAGGTCACCCTTGTCTTCGATGCCAAGGTCAGTGAGAAAGGCCGTCTCTTCGGCTCCATCACCACGGCGGACATCGCGGAAGCCCTCGAACGGACGGTCGGCGAAAAGTTCGACCGGCGTAAACATATCCTCTGCGAGCCGCTCAGACACATCGGCGAGCACCTGGTCCCGGTCCGCCTGTCGCCTAAGGTGACGGTGAACGTCCGGGTCGTGGTCAGGCCGGAAGGGGAAGCAACGGCCGAAAGTACGACAGAACATCACACGTAAGCATGCCCGATGGACACGCTTGGTGTATGGTTACGCAACGCACGTGAAGCGATGGGCAGCACTCTGGAAGACGCAGAGGCTGCCACGCGTATTCGTTCGCGCTTTCTGGAGGCGCTGGAGGCGGGTGATTTTGTCGCCTTTCCAGGCGGCGAGGTTCAGATACGCGGTTTCCTGCGCATTTATGCGCGCTATTTGGGCCTTTCGCCTGAGGAAGCCGTAGCCCGCTACGAGGCTGAGGTGCGCGGGATGTCCGCAGTTTCCGCGGCACAGCTTGCGCCTGCTACTCCTGCGCTCGCGGCCAATGCCTCCGGTTTCTCCTCCCCGTCTGTCGCTCTGCCGCGCAGGATCGGTTTCGGCACTTTCATGCTCTTTGGGGTATCCACTCTTGTCCTGCTCATTTCCGTGGTCATAGCGATCTACTTCGCCGGTAACCGCGAGCTGCTGGGGAAGGGGGTGCTTGCCACGGCCTTTACGCGAACTCCCGCTCCCGCAGATACGCTCCCTGCCCCTACGCAGACGCTGCCCACCCCCACGCCGACGTTCCCGGTCAATCCACAGGGCGGGGTATCGCTGGCGCTTGAGGCCACCGAGCATGTCTGGGTGCGCGTCAGCGCCGACGGCGCCAATGTGTTCGAGGGCATGCTCTTCCCTGGGCAGCCGATGGCCTGGTCGGCCAGAGAATTGATCAGCGTGGAAACCGGCAACGGAGCTGGCGTCCAGGTCACGGTCAACGGTCAGCGGCAGGGCACGATGTGTGGACGCGATGAGGTGTGCACCCGCGCATGGAGCCCCCTGGGCGAAGTCCCTGCCCCCGCGATGCCCTAGCTCTGCTCTACCGGACGCCTGACCCAACCCACGCGCCGCCGCGATGGCTAAAGTGCGCCGCTTTCACCTCGTCTCCTTAGGTTGCCCCAAGAACCTGGTGGAGAGCACCGGGATGGCGACGCTACTCCAGCGCGCCGGTTACACTCCCGTGGAATCGCCGGAAGAGGCCGAGCTGCTGATCGTCAACACCTGCGCTTTTATCGCTCCGGCGCGGGAGGAGTCCCGCTCCGTGCTGCAGGAACTGGCACGGAAGAAGAGACCGGGCCAATATCTGGTCGCGGCGGGCTGCTATCCTCAGCGCTCTCCCGAGGAGTTGAGCCGGGCAGTGCCCGGCGTGGACGCGCTGATAGGCACGCGCCACTGGGGGGGCATCGTCGCACTGGGGCGCGGGCTGGCCAGTGCTCCCTCCGGAACAGAGAAGAGACCCCTGCATGACCCTTCCGAGCATCCTGCCAATGCCCTGGCTGCTGGCGTGCCTCATGTAGCCATCCAGGGCGGGAGCGCGTACCTCCGAATCGCCGACGGCTGCCGCCGCTCCTGTGCCTTCTGCGCCATTCCGCTGATCAAAGGGCCAGCCACCAGCCGTCCGCTCGACCGCGTGCTCTCCGATGCCCGCTGGTTGGCCGACCAGGGAGTCCAGGAAATCATCCTCATTGCACAGGATACCACCGACTACGGGTATGACCTGGGAATGAAGGAAGGGCTGGCGGAGCTGCTGGAGCGGCTGGTCGGTGCAGTGCCTGAGATACCGTGGATACGCTTGATGTATGCTTACCCTGGCCGAATCACGGAACGCCTCATCGAGACGATGGCCCGTCATCCCCAGATTCTGCCTTACCTCGATCTTCCGCTACAGCACGCCCATCCTGAGGTACTGCGCCGGATGCGTCGGCCTGCTGATGTGGATGAAGTGCGGCGCACGATTGCTCGGTTGCGTACCGCCTTGCCGGGCCTGGCGCTTCGCACTACCTTCCTGGTCGGTTTCCCCGGCGAAAGCGAGGCAGAATTCCAGGCACTGCTTGATTTCGTACGAGAAATAGAGTTCGACCGGGTAGGGGTATTCACCTACTCGCACGAGAAGGGAACGGTAGCAGCACGGCTGACCGACGATGTGCCAGCAGAGTTAAAGGAGGAGCGGCGCAGGCAACTTATGGAAGTGCAGCAATCCATTTCCTTGGCCCACAACCGGGCGCAGGTCGGAAAGAGGCTGGACGTGCTGATTGAAGGGCAGGGCGATGGCCTGAGCATAGGCCGTTCCTACCGCGACGCGCCGGAGATTGACGGCCTGGTGCTGGTGGAGGGAGAGCTGCCAGTCGGGGAGATCGTTCCCGTGGAGATAACCGGCGCGCTGGAATATGACCTGATAGGCAGGCCGGCTGCCGGGGCTGCCTGATGCCGCCATAACGAGGTGAGTTTGTCTTCTCTGGAGGAACTGTACGCTCTCATCACCTCCTGCGCTGCTTGCCCGCGCCTGGTCGAGTACCGTCAGGAAGTGGCCCGCAGGAAGAAGCGTGCGTTTCGCGAATGGGACTACTGGGGTAAGCCAGTGCCCGGTTTTGGCGATCCCCAGGCCAGGTTACTCATCATCGGGCTGGCACCGGCAGCCCATGGGGCGAACCGCACCGGACGCATGTTCACCGGTGACAGCTCCGGCGACTGGCTGGTGAGGGCACTCCACCAGGCCGGATTGGCTAACCGGCCCACCAGCCATCACCGGGACGACGGCCTGGTTCTGAAAGACGTGTACCTGACCGCCGTGGTACGTTGCGCTCCCCCTGACAATCGGCCTGCGCGGGATGAGTTGCTGCGCTGCCTGGAATTCTTAGGCCGGGAACTTACCCTCCTGCCCTCGGTGCGGGTGGTGCTGACTTTGGGACGGGTGGCCTTTGAGGGGTACCTGGATGTGCTGCGTCGGCAAGGTCAGCAGGTAGCTCCGCCCCCTTTCCGCCACGGCGGTGTATATGAGCTGGGTCCTGCGCTGCCGGTGCTGGTGGCCTCCTACCACCCCAGCCGGCGGAATACCCAGACTGGCCTGCTCAGCGCTGCGATGCTTGATGATGTCATCACCACGGCGCTGAACCTGGCCAGGTAACCCGACGGGGTTCGGGATCGGGAGGTCGGGGATAGAAAAGTTCAGTCGCCCGCCTGGAGGCTTGATGCCCCGGCCTCTTCGTCCGCGGCACTCAGCATTGGCAGCCAGACAGTAAAGACGCTGCCCTCACCCACCCTGCTTTTGACGGTCACCTTTCCACCGTGGAACTCCACGATTTCTTTGACGATGGAGAGCCCCAGCCCGGTGCCTGAGATCTGCATCGCGCGCACTTCCGCTCCACGGAAGAAACGCTCAAAGATGTGGGGCAGTTCGTCCTCCGGGATGCCGATGCCGGTGTCCGCGACCGTGACCGTGCCCCAGAGGCGACCTTCGGCCTCCTCCATGCTGGTGGTGACTGTGATGGTCCCACCCTCCGGTGTATAGCGGATCGCGTTCTCAAGCAAATTGCTCACCACTTGCACCATCCGCTCCGGATCCACCAGCACCACGGGCGACTCCGGCCAGGGGCGGTATTCCAGGCGATGGTGGCGCTGCTGGGCCAGCACCATCCGGTCAGCGACGACCTGCTCTGCCAGTTCGTTAAGCGAGGTGGGCCGGGGGTGCATTTCCAGCCGCCCCGCGTCCAGGCGCGAAATCTCCAGAATGTCCTCTATCAGCCTGGCCTGATGGTCCGCTTCCTTTACCAGCGCGTCCACGTACTCTCTCCAGCGTCCACTCTGGGGAGTAGTCTGTTGTAACAGCGTAGCATACAGCTTGATGGTCGTGATAGGGGTGCGCAATTCGTGAGATACATTGCTTACGAAGCGGGCTTTCATCCGGTCCAGGGCCCGCAAATAGGTCACGTCATGGACAGCGATGACTGCCGTGACCTCCTCCAGGCCCGGCTCCGTCACCGGCGCTACCTTGAGCTGGAGGTCCAGGCCACTGAGTTCGAGCACCGTCTCCGCCTGTGTCTCAGCCTGGAACGTCAGGCGTCTCACCGCCTCGCGCAACTCCCTGGCGTCCTCCGGGGAAAGCGTTGTGGTGAGCCAGGCGTGAGCGACCGGATTGGCGTGCACAACCTCTCCTTTGGCATTAGAGACGATGATCCCGTCGGCAGTGCTGCGTAGGATGGCATCCACCCGGCTGAGCTGGCTGCGAAGCTGGGCCGTCCGCTCCTGGACGCGCCGCTCGAGCTCGTCGGCATAGGCGCGTATTTTCTGGTAGAGCATCGCGTTGCTGATGGCCGTGGCGACATAGTCGGTGAAGGTCTGGAGGCGCTGGGCATCGCGCGGACCGAACTGTCCAGGCCTGGTGCCATCCACATTGAGAAAACCGACCGTCACGCGGTCCACCCGGATCGGTGCGCCGATGTAGGAGCGTATCCATTCCCATCCCTCCCGAAACACCCAATCCGGATTCCCCATCGTATCGAAGACTAAGGATGGCTCCCCGGTATCGGCCATGCGCTTCAGCCCGGGAAACGCGGTGATAGGCATGACCAGAGAGGATAACTTCTCGTCGGCAACCAGCGTCTCGTACCCCCGCCAGCGCACCATTCGGACGGTGGAGTCCTCCACAAGCATAATGTTAAACGCGTCGCCGGGGACAACCCGCGCTACCTGGGCCAGAATCTGATCGAGTACCTCATCCAGTTTCAGGGAGCGGTTCACGGAGGCAGCCGCCTCTGCCAGCGCCTCGGCCAGCTCCCGCTGCTCGCGCTCCGCCTCCAGCAGCCGCAGCCGCTCGAT
Source organism: Anaerolineae bacterium (assembly GCA_026418995.1). Taxonomy (GTDB): domain Bacteria; phylum Chloroflexota; class Anaerolineae; order B4-G1; family B4-G1; genus JAOAAG01. Next base: position 8,028 of record JAOAAG010000246.1, on the reverse strand, counting down.
AGCCGTCGCGAGCTGTCCGCCCACAGCCTCCAGCAGGGCGATTTCCTCATCCAACCAGCGCCGGGGTGAGGGAAAGGTGAGGATGATACCGCCGGACTCGCACCCTGCGGTGGGCTTGAGCGGTGTGCAAAGCAGGGCGCGTACATTGTACGGCGCCAGCACCGTTGCCAGTTCGGGGTGGGAAGCACGCCAGTCCTCAATGGCGAACGGCCACGACGCATGAGCGTAGAGTGTGTCCGAGGCCTGAGCTAATGCGAGTCCGAATTCCGGCGGCAGGTTATGGGTGACCTGTTTGCTCTCCGTCCAAATGACACCCTGCTCCAATCCCAGCGCCTCAAGCGTGTGGCGGAGCGTAGTCTCCAGCAGACCCGTTAGCTCGGTGGCGGTATTGGCGGCGGCGATGATGGCGTTAAGGGCCACCAGGTGGGCAGCCCGGCGACGAATCTCCTCATACACCCGCCTGCGTTCGGTGATGTCACGGCACAGCCCTCTGAAACCAATCGGGCGGCCCTCGGCGTTGCGGATAAGCGAGATGGATGCTTCGATAAAGATCGTTGAGCCATCTTTCCTGATCAGCTTCCAGTCAAAGGCTTTAGTCGGTTCGCCAGTGCGGTAGACGTGGTTGAACACATGATATACCGCCCTGGCGGTTTCCTCATCCATATACCTCCGGTTGTTCATTCCCAGCAGCTCATCCGCTGGATAGCCCAGGATGCGGCAGAGCGCACTGTTGAAGAACGTGAGGTTACCAGCCAGGTCCACCTCGTAGTAACCGTCCTCAATGCTCTCCAGGATCGTGCGGTACTTCTCTTCGCTCCGACGCAGCGCCTCCTCTGCCTCCAGGCGCTCTGTGATGTCACGTGCCACGCCCCGCAGGCCGACGAAAGTGCCGGCTGGGTCATAGATGGGAGCGACCCTGATCTCGCACTGGAACGTGGTGCCGTCTTTGCGTCTGACGCGGTAAGTGCGGTCTACCGGGGAGCGATTATCCCGGACGATCTCCAGGTCGGCCAGGTAGCTCTGTTCCTCCTCGGCCAGCAATTGCCGGGCATAAATGCCGGCATCCAGCTCCTCTCTGGTGTAGCCGAAGGTCTCAAGCGCAATGCGGTTGGCGTAGGTCACTCTGAGGTCGGCGTCCATCTCGAAAATCATATCGGGCAAGAGTTCTGCCATCTCCCGGAAACGGGTTTCGCTGGCCAGGAGCGCTGCCTCGCGAGCCTGGATCGCTTCTCCCATGCGCACAAAATTGCCGGCCAGCGTACCAACCTCAGTGAAGAGGGCGGGTATTTTGCTCAGCTCCGCGCCCAGGGCATAATCGCCGGCTGCCACAGCTTCGGCGCCAAAGCTCAGACGGGTCAAAGGCACTGCAACGTGGCGGTCGAGTTGCCTCTGGAAGCTGAGGATGGTCAGCCAGATCGCTGCTGCAGTAGCGACCGCCAGCCCCACCGCCTGCAAGTACGGCCCGTAGACGGCAACGATGGGTGTCTGGGCCACCACAAGCCATCCGGTATGGGCCACGCTGGTGACGCTGCCCAGGAAGACGGTCTGACCCAGCGCATAGAGACGTGTCACTTCTCCCTGCAGCCCACGTTTGAAGATCGCCAGATTGCTGAGGTTGACCTGTTGAGCCACCCATGCCGGATCAGGGTAGGCCAGCAGATTGCCAGAGCGGTCGGTAATCAGGTACCGGGTATCCCCTTCTGCCTCGATCGTCCTCTGGAGTTCGGTCAGGCTCAGTTCACCGACCAGAAGGTCTCCATTGGAGAGTGGCGAGAGCACGTAAACGGTCGGCCGCCCGGTACGAGGGGACATAAATGGGGATGAGATAACGGTCTGCGTCACTGGCTGGCGAAAATAAGGCTGGTTCGACATATCCAGGTCCCGGTAGCGCGGATCCGATGGCACCATCAGAGTAATGATGCCCTCCCTGTTGAGGCGGTAGATGGTGTCAAAGTGGCCGGATGTGCGCCAGAGGGACTCCATGTAGATGGCCAACGCCTCGTCACCGCCTGACTCCGCCGCTGAGACCAGGCTGTCGAATATGACGAGGACGTGCTCCAGATAAAAATCCACCGCACGCGCGATGGAGCGGGCGATCAGTACCTGGCGCATAGCCAGGTTGCTGCCCGCTATGTGTACCGCCAGTCCCATGGTCAAGAACGCAATGACCAGGGCGGGCAGAAAGAGACGCAGGAATAGAAGACGTGATAACACCCCCCGTAAGGGCTGCGGATACTTCATTACTCCTCCCCTGGCTCGAAGGCTGTCAGTCGGACAAATTGACCGTCCCTGATGGCAACCAGGAACTGGGTGCGTGCAGTATCGCCGTACTCATTGAGCGAGATGGGGCCGGTGAGGCCAGGAAAATCGCGCGTCTCCAGCAGTGCCTGGCGTAACCGTTCCCGCTGCTCCGCCGACCAGGTGCCTCGACCATCTATTTTATCCAGGGCCGCTGCCAGGACAAGCATCGTTTCATAAGAGAGCGCAGCGGGAAAGGTGGGCGGGTGACCGAAGCGCGCCTGATAGCGTGTACAGAAATCCTGGAAGGCCGGTGCTGAGCTGTTCATATCGAAGCTCACGACGAGCTCCATCCCCTCCACCGCCCGACCGCCGTTGTACAGCAGGACCTCGGTGTACGCCCAGTAGCAGCCAAACAGGGGGATCTCCCATCCTTCGAGGCGCGCTCGCTGGGCGATCAGAGCGGTATCCAGCGCCGAGGCAATGATCAACAGTCCTTCCGGGTTGCCAGTACGCAGTGTCGCCAGGAGCGGTGCAAAGTCTGGACGCTTCGAGGATGGAAAGCCCAACCCATCCGTGATCTCTCCTCCCAGCGCGCGATAAGCATCGGCAAAGGCGCGCCAGTAGGAGTAAGTGTAGGCCGCGTTATCGGTGTCATAGATGCCGGCCATCCGCCTCAAGCCGCGCTGTTGATAGATGTGCCTGGCCAGCAGACGCGCCTCGCCGATGCTGGGTGTGTTGAGGCGCAAGAAATGATCGTCCCGTCTGCTCAGTTCCGGAGTGGCGGCGGTAGGGCTGAGTATCACTACCCCCGCTTTCTCAGCTACCGGGATAGCTGCCTCGCTCTGTGTGCTGGTCATCGGGCCGATGATGGCAACGACGCCGGCCTCTATCAGCTCTCGCGTAGCCGCCCGGGCCCCTTCCCGTGTGCCATAGTTGTCGCGTACCAGGAGCTCAATGGGACGGCCGGCGATGCCACCGCCAGCGTTGATCGTCTCCACGGCCAGCAATACACCGTTCCTTCCGGCTACGCCAAGGTCGGACTGGTGGCCGGTCAGCTCGCCAGCGAAGCCCACCCGGATCGGCCTGCGGCCAGCGCATCCGCTCGCCAGGAGTAACACGATGATCAGCCCAGCAGCTACGACAGGCCCGCCCCCGCGCCGCGTCCAGATCAGGCTGGGCACGGCAATGAGGATCAGCTCGCCGACGAGTAGAGCGACAATGACGATAGCCACATCCACCCAGAAAGGCATAGGGAAGAGACGGATCAACGTATCCGAATGGAGAAAGAGCCAGCTATCGCCCTCAAAGAAGAGGCGATGGAAGGCGGTGAAGAAGCTATCCCACGCCAACAACATATAGGCACCGATAGCCGCCAGCAGGCCCAGGGTAAGCAGACATCCGCCCAGGAGAGCGGCGGCTGTGCCGCTGAGCGAGCGCTCCCTGATCCACAGGAGCACCGCTCCACCAACCAGCACCGCGAGAGCGATCACACCGGCTGCCATCAGGCGCTGGTACACGAACTGGACATCGGCCATGTGGCGCAGCTCACGGGCATTGAAGGCGGGCGTGCCATCCTCCAGGCGCAGCTCAGCGAGGAGGGAGAGCGGCGCACCAGTGGCCAGGTAGTCCACACACACATTGGCCAGGCGTATCCGCTCAGAGGTGGACATACCATACGGGTCGGACGGAAAATTCGCCTTGCCGTACTCCCAGTGGGTGAACCAGTGGCCTGTGACCAGGCGGGTGTTTAATGCTACGAGGGCCACGGGAAGGCTTACTATCATCAGCCATTGAACCAGACGCGACCAATGCCTGCTCATTCTCAACCGCCTCCCTTCGTCGCAGTTTTCAGGACGTACTCCAGCACGAGCGCGTTAGTCATCCATTCCACAGTGGTGCGGTCGTCGGTGAAGACCACCGGGCCAGGTGCCACCAGGCGCAGGTTCCTTGCCGCAGCTTCGGCGGTCGAGTAGAGAAACTCGTTCCCCTGGAGATAAGGAAGGTTGAGGACCAGGTTTTCAGCCTGGCTGGGCTGCACGGTGGCGACGACGACGGCATTGAAGCTATGGGGGACCTCGATCACGTGGGCCGATGGAAAGACCCGAAGCAGCGTTGCCAGCATCGCCTGGACCAGCCGGTAATCGTCCCCGGCACGGCCCACGTTAATCACGACAACCCCATCAGGAGTGAGGTGGTCGCGGACCTGGCGGAAAAACTCCACCGTCGTCAGGTGCGGGGGGATGTAGGGCAGCCGATAGGCATCCACGCCGACGACACTGTATGTGTGGGGGGAGCGGGCCAGCGCATAGCGCCCGTCGGCGACGATAACGTTGAGATTGGGCAGCGCCATCGCAAAATACTCGTACCCTACCTCCACAATTGCACCATCTATTTCGATGCCGTCAATGGGGAGCGGCCCGTAGACAGCGGTGTACTGACGGGCCATCGTGCCCCCCGCCAGCCCGACTATCGCCACACGCTTGACCTGGTCGGGAGTGTGCGGCGGGGGGTTAAAGTACGGCGCGATGAGAAAATAGTCCCATGGTCCGGGAGTACGCAAGTCGTGCGGGCAATAGACGGAGTGAATCCCCTGCCCCTCGTTCAGGAGCAGGAAACGGCAGCCGGCCTCGTTCTCGACAACCTGGATATAGTTGTAAGACGACTCACACTCGTAGATAGCGCCCGCTGCGGCTTTCACCGGCTGTCCGCGCAGCAGCAAGGTCAGCAACAGCACCAGGATCGGCATCCACAGCAGGGCGAGCAGGTCGCGTGGACGGGTCTGGAGCAGGCCAATGAAGGCGGTAGCGAACAAGAGCAGCGCGAGCAGCACGAAAGTCAGGCGCGTCCCGATCAATGGGACAAGCAGCAGGTCCGGGAGGAAAGCGCCGATGAAACTGCCGACCGTCGAGATGGCGTAGACCCGCCCGGCGGCCTTGCCGGCACGGCTCACATCTTCCATCGTCAGGCGCACAATGAAGGGGGAGACACAGCCCAGCAGGGTAACGGGGATGCTGAACAGAACCAGTACAGAGACGAAAGTCCCCCCCAGTATCACGGCATTGAAATCAGCAAAGCCGAGTGCGGCCAGACGTAGCACGGGATGAGCCACAAAGGGGATGAGGCCGATGAAAAGGGCAGCCCAGGCGATGAGCCGGTAGAGCGTGGCGGGATAGGGGGAGCGGTCGGCCCAATGTCCGCCGATAGTGTAACCGGCCGAGAGGTAAAGGAGGATTAACCCGATGATAGTCGCCCATACCAGATTGGCGGTGCCGAAGTGGGGGGACAGCAGACGGGAGGCGGCCATTTCCACGGCCAGGGAGGTCAGCCCGCCGATGAAAGCCACCACGTAGAGATAACGCGACGGTGCACTCACCGGGCCTAGTACGCCCCTTCGCCGAGCAGGACGCGGGGAATGGTGTCCAGCAGTATCTTGCAGTCCAGCCATAGCGACCAATTCTCGATATAGTAAATATCCAGCAAGACCCCTTCATCGAAGCTAAGCAGAGAGCGGCCACGCACCTGCCACAGCCCGGTCATCCCCGGCCGCACCTCTAAACGCTTCTTGTGCCACTCCATATACTGGCTCACCTCGCTCGGCAGGGCCGGGCGCGGGCCGACCAGGCTCATCTCTCCGCGCAGCACGTTCCACAGTTGCGGCAGCTCATCCAGGCTGAAGCGGCGCAGGAAACGCCCCACACGTGTCATACGCGGGTCGTCGCGGATCTTAAAGAGCGGACCGTCCGCCTCGTTCAGCTCGCGCAGTTGCTCAAGCTCACTTTCCGCGTTCTGGTGCATGGAGCGAAACTTGTGGATCATAAACGGCCTGCCTCCGATGCCCACCCTGGTCTGGGAGAAGATGACCGGGCCGGGCGAGTCGAGCTTGATCGCCAGCGCGATCAGTGCCATCAGAGGTGCGCTCAATGTCAGCCCAATCACCGCGCCGGCAATATCCATCCCCCGCTTGATCAGTTGCGCCGTTTTGCTGAATCCTATGTCGCGCACACCGACCAGAGGGATGCCCCCCAGATAGTCCACGTCCACCTGGCTCAGGCTCATCTGGAACAGGTCAGGCACGATGTGGGCACTGACCTTTCTCCTCTCACACTCCCGCATGATAGACACAATTTTCCGGTGATACATCCAGGGCAAAGTGATAATCACCTCGTCCACCGCCTCCTCTTCGATCAACCGGGGCAGGTTCTGCAGCGGCCCCAGCGCTCTGAGCCGGCCCAGATCGGTGCTGCCTTTGTCGGGGTTGTCGTCCACGAACCCGACGATATGGTAGCCCAGCTCCGGGCGGGCCACGATAGTGCGCATCACAGTGCGCCCGGCCTCACCCGCCCCCACGATGATGACGCGGGACACCCCGACCCCACGCGCGAACATCCGGCTCTGGATGTAGCTCTGCACTATGCGTCCCAGGCTCAGCAGCAGGGCGGTGAGAAACCCCGCTTCCAGGAAGAGAGCCCGCGAATACTGGAAAGGCCGGAACACGTCGAGGAAAAAGGTGACCGCGAAGAGCACAACGGTAGCCCGGGCCGCCGCGTTGACAATGTGGTAGACATGGTCAAGCCAGGCCCGCCCGCGCCATTTGCGGTACACCTGGTCCATATGCAGCGCGATCAAGATAAGCGCCGTGAACAGGATGTAAAAAGGTATGTAGCTGGACAGGGGATGGTGGTAGCTCACATCCCGAAACCATTGCAGCGTGTAACGTATCCAGTAAGCCAGTGTCATGCTGACGTTGATGAGCACGATATCGGAGAGGATCACCCACCAGGGAGCACGCTGGCTCGCTTTCACTTTACCTCCCTTCACCAAGTGCCAGACGGTATACCTGGGCCGTTTCACGGGCGGTGCGCTGCCAGGAGAATTGTGCGGCGTGGCGCAGACCACGCTCACGCATCTCTTGCCGTAATCCCTCACTCGACAACAATTGATCCAGCGCCGTTGCCAGGGCTTCCACATCATCGGGGGGAACCATTATGGCTGCGTCGCCGGCCGCCTCTGGCAGTGAGGAGGTGTTTGAGGCAAGCACCGGCGTGCCGCAGGCCTGGGCCTCCAGCACGGGCAGCCCAAATCCCTCGTACAGGGAGGGATAGGCCAGCACAGTCGCGGCGTTGTACCATAGCGGCAACGTCTCGTTGTCCACGTAGCCAGCAAATATCACCCGCTCCGTCAGCCCCAGTGCTTCCACGCTGGCGAACAGCTCTGCGCACAGCCACCCCTGCCCGCCCACCAGCACCAGCCTGACCTGATTATCCCGGATACGGGCGAAGGCCTCGACCAGCCGCACCAGGTTTTTGCGTGGCTCCAAGGTGCCGACGAACAGGACGAAACGAGGGGGAAGCCCCATACGATGCCTGAATTCCGCCACCTCATCGGGCGGCAGAGGACGAAAGGCCGGGTCCACCCCGTGGTAGATGACGCTGATGCGTTCTGAGGGGATGCCCAGCAAGCGCGTGGTCTCGGCAGCCGTGAAGGCCGAGACGGCGATCAGCCTGTGGGCGCGCCTGGCCGAGAGGCGCGTCATAAGCGCCAGGTAGAGCCGATTGGCCGGGCGAAACAGCTCCGGGAAGCGCAGAAAGCTCAGGTCGTGTACAGTAATGACCGTGGGACAGGGGGCAAGCAACGGGCCGACAAATACCGGGCCGTGTACCAGGTCCGCCCCGATGGCACGCAGCACAAAGGGCTGGGCCAGTTGTTCCCAGAGCACACGCACGGGCACTCGTCCTGTGGGCCAGCGGGAACGGAGCACAGTAAATGGCCTGTCTCTTATACACATCT
>JAOAAG010000351.1 GCA_026418995.1 Anaerolineae bacterium | reverse complement strand
CCCTATGCGTGCGCCCGATGGGCAACCGCAAGGGTTACGCTGGGGCAACCGCAAGGGTTGCGCTGGGGCAACCGCAAGGGTTGCGCTGGGGCAACCGCAAGGGTTGCGCTGGGGCAACCGCAAGGGTTGCCCCTACAGTGTCAACACATACTGGTAGGCTGAGATGGCCGCCTTGGCCCCTTCTCCGATGTGCACCAGCGCCTGTTCCGAGACATGGGTAACATCACCGGCGGCGAAGACCCCCGGCCAGCTCGTCGCACAGTGCACGTCCACAACAATATGGCCTCTCTCATCACACTCTACCCAGCCCTGGACCAGCTCAGAGTTGGGTTTGCGGGGGAGTTTTATAAAGACACCTTTAACCGGGAGCAGATGCTCTTCTCCCTGGGCCGTCGTAAACGAGATACTTTCGACGAAGCGATCGCCGCCTATCTCCTTCACAGTGACCTGCTCGAAGATCTCAACGTTACCCATCTGGCGTATCTTGTCCACCAGAGGCGTTTCCAGAAGCGGCTGTGGGGCCAGCAGATAGACGCGGTGAGCTTTGCGCGCCAGGTCGGCGACGGCGAACTGAGCACGCCGGCCGTAGCCCACCACGGCCACATCTTTACCCAGAAACAGGCTCGCATGGGTGGTGGCCGAGTAACTCAGGCCGTAGCCGCTCAGACGCTCCTCCCCCGGCACATTCAGACGCTGCGGGCTGGCACCTGTAGCGATGATCAGAGTGCGCCCCTCGAAACGTTCGCCCCGGTCGGTGCGCACGGAAAAATGCTTCTCTCGCGGCGTGATCTCCTCCACCGAGGCAAAGCGGCGCACAAAGTCCAGGTAATCCAGTTGACGGCGAAAAGCATCTAACAGCGCCTCTCCGCCGATAACTTCCCTTCCCTCAACGTTCTCCAAATGCATCGTATACTCGGTCTGGCCGCCCCACTTGCGGGCTATGACCAGTGTGTCCATACGCTGGTTAATCGCTATGGCAGCGGCGGTAATACCTGCCGGCCCCCCGCCTACCACAATCACATCGTACATATGGCCTCCTTGACTACACGCATCACAGGGGAATGGGCGGGATGATCCCCTTCTCCATCATAAAGCGGGTCATATCCTGTGCATGCCTGATCGTATCCTCGGCCTTGCGGAGCAGCTCCTCATAGGAGAGACGCAGCCGGGCCACGCCCTGCTCCTGTGCCTTCACCCCGACCGCAGCCGCCTCGCGGGGGAAGACCTCCCAATCGCTCATCGTCGGCATAATGTGCTCTTCGTCCAGCCCCCTTTCCTCCTGGAAGCGGGCCAGCTCCTCGGCAGCCGCAATGGCCATTTCGTCGGTAATGGTCGTGGCCCGCACGTCCAGCACCCCACGGAAGATGGCCGGGAAGCCGAGCGAGTTGTTAATCTGGTTGGGGAAATCGCTGCGCCCGGTGCCCACGATACGCGCACCCGCCTCTTTGGCCTCCCAGGGCCAGATCTCCGGGACGGGGTTGGCGCACGGGAAGACAATCGCGTCCTCCGCCATACCTTTGACCCATTCCGGCAGGATGGTGCCGGGGCCGGGCTTGCTCAGGCCGATGCAGACATCGGTACCGCGCATCGCCTCAGCCGGTCCGCCGCGGCGCCCCTCGGCATTGGAAAGTTGACAGATACGCCATTTGTCCACAAACTCGATCTTGCGCCGGGCAATATCCTCGCGCTCCGGGTGAAGCAGGCCCTTGCTGTCGCAGGCATAGATATTACCGAAGCGGACTCCCGAGGCCACCAGCAGGCGTATCGTCGCCACGTTAGCCGCACCGGTGCCTATCACGGAGACCTTAATCTCATCCATGCGCTTACCGACCAGCTTGAGCGCGTTAATCAGGGCGGCCAGGATGACGGTGGCCGTTCCCTGCTGGTCATCATGCCAGACGGGGATATGGATCTCGGGGTCGCTGCGCAGCATGTCAAGTACGCGGAAACACTTGGGCTGCTCGATGTCCTCCAGGTTCACCCCCCCAAAGGAGGGCTGGAGCCATTTGACGGCCAGGATAATCCGATAGGGGTCTTTGGTGTCCAGGCAGATCGGCACGGCGTCCACCCCGCCGAGGTACTTGAAGAGCAACGCCTTCCCCTCCATGACCGGCATGGCAGCAGCCGGGCCGATGTCGCCCAGGCCAAGCACGCGCGTGCCATCGGACACAACGGCGACGGTGTTACCCTTGTTGGTGTACTCGTAGACCAGCTCCTCGTGTTCCTGGATGGCGCGGCATGGCGCCGCCACACCAGGTGTGTACCATATCGAGAAATCCTCCAGCCCGCGCACGGCACACTTGAGGGCGGTCTGTACCTTGCCCCGATAAAAGGGGTGTAAACGAAGCGCCTCCGCGGCCGGCTTGTTCGCCATGGCCAGCAACTCTTCTTTAGTCAGCTCGCTCATGATAACGGCTCCGTAATTATTCAGTCCACCCTCCCGCAGGTTCAAAACCTGCGGGAGGGTGGATAGTGACCCGGCTCCGTCACGACTTCAGGAACAGCTCAATCACCGGCACCACAACATTGGGCTTCTTAATCGGCAACGTCAGCAATATGGTGTCCGGAGGCAACTCTTCCTCATCCCAGGAACGCTTTTCTCCCGGCTCCTTAATCGGGATCTCGCTGGCATCGTTGAGCAGTTGCGCATACTCGACCTTGCCGGCCAGCCCCGGCAGACGCAGGTGACGGAAGGGCCAGGTGTAGACGTGCACATACAGCCTGTTGCCCTCTCTGCGGGCGCGCTCCGGCCCGGTCTGGGTGTAGCGCACGTCCGGCGGAGGGGTAAAGTCACTCTGTGTGCAGCCGTAGATGGCGCGCGAGTGCAGCCGCATCCAGTCCGCGTAGACCCGCAACGCGGCCTGTGCCCGCTCATCGAAATTGCCACGGGCGGTCGGCCCGACGTTCATCAACAGGTTGCCCCCGCAGGAGACAGTGTTGATCAGCATCTGGATCAACTGTTCGGGGCTTTTCCAGGTAGCCTCGTCTCTATGATAGCCCCAGGAGCCGGAGAAGGTCTGACACGTCTCCCACACCACGGGCTTGCCATCCACCCTGAGCCACTCGGTCGGCTGGTATTGCTCCGGAGTGTAAATATCCGGCTTCACGTCGCGCAGGTCCATCCGGTTGTTCAGGATAATCCGTGGCCTCAGCTCACGGATCATACGGTACAGCTCTTCGCTCTGCCAGTCTTTGTGGCCCTTGCCTGGCATCCCGCGATACTCCTGATCCGGGTAGGAGAAATCAAGCCACAGGATATCGAGCTCAAACAGGGTGAGCAGCTCGCGTACCTGGGCATGGAGATAGGCGGCATACTTCCTGATGTCCCGACTCTTGTTCATCTCCAGCGCCTGAGGGTGATCGCGCAGGGGATGAAATATGTCAATGGGGAAATCCGGGTGGTGCCAGTCAATCAGGGAATAGTAGAACCCGACTCGCAAGCCTTCGGCCCGGAACGCTTCGTAAATAGGCCGCAGCAGGTCCTTGCCATAAGGGGTATTGGTGGCTTTGTAATCGGTGTACTGCGAGTCCCACAGGCAGAAGCCCTCATGGTGCTTGGAGGTAATCACCAGATAACGCATCCCGGCCTCGCGGGCCATCCTGGCCCACTCCCGGGGGTCGAAGAGGTCGGGATTGAAATGGTCGAAGTAGCGCTGATAACGGGCATCGTCCATGCGCTCGTTGCTCTTCACCCACTCGTGGCGGGCCGCCAGCGCATACAGCCCCCAGTGGATAAACATACCGAAGCGGTCGTAGACAAACCAGCTTGTGTCACCAACAGTCGGTTCCGGTTGTAAGGGCATGGTATCCTCCTGCTAAATGGACTGGAAAAAGGTGACGGTCACTTCTAAAGTGACCGTCACCTTCATCATCGCACGATCTGGGCCAGCGCGGCCGCAGTATACGGCTTGAGCACGACGTCTCGCACTCCAAACGGCATCAGCTCCATCGCCCGCTCCACACGGAGGCTGGACGCTACGACAATCGTTCTGGCAGCAGCACCGTCCGCCTTAAGATGTTCCAGGACTTTGTGCAGGTCAGCGCCCTCAAGCGCATCGTCCACCAGGATCAGGTCGAAGGCGTCCAGGTCGGTGCGGCCATCAACGCTGCGGATGACGGTATTGCCTCCCTGTTCCAGAGCAGCCTCGGCAAAGCGGCTCCAGACATCGTCATCGTCAATCAGCAGGACAGAGCGGCGGATGGAGAACTCCGCCGCCGCCATTGGCCCGTCATAGACGGGGAGGAGCAGCTCGATAACGGCGCCACCGTCGGGCAGATTGGCGGCGGAAATCCTCCCCTCGGCCTGTTTGACAATCTGGTAACAGGCCGAAAGCCCCAGGCCAGCGTGCTTGACCCCCTTGGTGGTATAGAAGGCGGCCCAGATTTTGTCCAGCGCCTCCTCGGGTATGCCCGGGCCGGTGTCGGAGATACGGATGGCGACGAAGCGCCCGTCCTCGGCGGGGGCCATTTCGACTGTAATCTGTTGTTTCTCCTGGCCTTCCATCGCCTCCAGCGCGTTTTTCAGGATGTAGCCGAAAGCACGGCTCAACTGAGTGGTGTCCGCCAGGATCAGCGGCAGGCCGTGTGCTATCCGCCAGGTGAACATCCTGGCCGGAATGCCCATTTTGACTGCCGTATCCCTTAACACGTCGTCAGGCATAGCCGGGCGCGGCTTCTCCTCGCGGGCCGGCCCGATCAGATGCTCCTGTACAGAGAAGATCAGGCGAGCGCTGTTCTCGATGGTCTCCAGGTCCTCGAGCATAGAGTCCACCAGCTCCGGGTGGCTGTCCTTGAGCTGCTGCAGGTCATCCCGCAGCAAGTTCACGCTGGTGGTGATGGGCAACGCCTTGTTGCCAATCCAGTGGATGGCAGCCAAGGTCGAGGTAGCGAGGGCCTCAAAAGTCTTGGTGCGCAGCAGCTCAGCATGTGCGGCTTCCAGCTCTTTGAGCAGCCGGGCGTTGTTAATGGCGATGGCGAGCTGATCGGCCATGGCCTGCAGCGAGGTGATGTCGTCTTCGCTGAAGGCGGCCTCCTCCACGCTCTGGACGGTCACAGCGCCGATCGCGCGATCTCCTACCACCAGCGGCAGGGCCATCTCGGACCGGGTGTGAGGAAGATAGGGGTTCTTGAAGTGCACCGGCTCCTCGCCCACGTCCAGCGCGATGCGGGCCTTGCGCTGCTCGATGCAGGTCCCGATCATCGAATGGCCGCCCACCTGGAGTTTGTGGCCGGCGGCAATCATCGCGGCGCCGGCCTCACCACGGCCGGCCTTGAGCACCGCCCATTCGCCCGTCTCGTCCACGAGGAAGACGCCGGCGTAATAGAAGCCGTACACGTCGCAGATAACGTCTACGGTTCTCTTCAGCAGCGTGTCCATATCGAGGATGGACGTGATGTCGCGGCTGACTCTGGCAGCGGCCTCGAGCAAGCGGGCACGGCGCTCTGCACGCGCTAACAGGCGCTTGTTCTGCTGGTGGAGGTTGGCGTTGTGGATAGCGATGGCCAGTTGATCGGCCATCGTCTGGAGGACGGTGATATCGTCCTCGGTGAAAGCGGCCTCCTCGGTGCTCTGCACGGTCAGTGCGCCGATCACTTCGTCCCCCACGATTAACGGCAGGGCCATCTCGGAGCGGGGATGGGGGGGATAGGGGGTCTTGAAATGCACCGGCTCTGCACCGACGTCCAGTGCGATGCGGGCCTGGCGCTGGCCTGTCGCGAACCCGATCATCGAATGGCCATCTACTTTGAGCTTGTGGCCGGCAGCGACCATGGCAGCGCCGGCCTCGCCACGGCCGGCCTTGAGCACGGCCCACTCGCCTGTTTCATCAATCAGGAAGACGCCAGCGTAGTAGAATCCGAACTCGTCGCAGATGATGTCTACCGTGCGCTCCAGGAGGAGGCGCGGGTCAAGGATAGAGGTTACGCTGCGTCCCACCTTGGCCGCTGCCTGAAGCAAGGTGGCACGCCGCTCGGCTAGGGAAGTAGCATTGTTATACCGCATCACTCATCCCTCATGACTGCTTCAATATCTCATTCACGATCTCAAGCAATCCAGACTCCCGGCCTTTCACAAAGTAAGCCCTCGCTCCGCGCGCGACTGCTTCTTTGGCGCGCGCTACCTCGTCAAAGGCGGTGAGGACGATGACAGGCAATTTTGCATCCAGCTCGAGCAACTTGCTCAGCAACTGGAGGCCTGCGTTGGGATCTGCGATGCCCTCCAGATTGGGCATGCTCAGGTCCAGTATGGCGAGGGCATAGGGGCCCCCCTCCTGATCGGCCAGCGCCGTTTCAAACAGGGCGAGAGCCTCGCGGGCGTCCTCTGCCGTATCTACATCAAATCCAGCCCTCAAGAGCGTCTTTTCCATGCTCCGTCGTACCAATCTTTCGTCGTCAACCAAAAGTATCCTGGTGTTTTCCATGCTCACCCTTCCCCAAAAAGCATGTCCATTTCAAGCCAAAACGGGCGGCCCGGCAGCTCCGGAGTCGCCGGCATGTCCCTGCGCTGTGAGCAGTGGCAGCAGACGCGCCATCAACACAGCCTGGAAGAGCCTGATCAGCAGCATGGCTTTGACGGCACCCGGGGTTTCGCGCGAGAGCATCGGCAACATCAGCCTTTCGGCGAAGGCGCGCCGCTCCTGCCAGGAGAGTTCTGGCCGTGCCACCAGCGAGATGTCCCACAGTTCGCCGTAGAGATACCAGGCCGCCTCGTAATGGACCAGCGAGGTCTCGATCTCCCAGGCCCGTACACTCTGGGTAGCCGATCCAATTTCCAGCATAGCAGCAGCGATGCTGCCCAGCAGACGTTGCAGCGGCCGTTCCCGCTCCACCAGCAATTCCTGCAGGCTCACACTGCTCACCGCAGCGGTCGCCAGGGCCGCGGCCAGGCGACTGGCCTGGCGGGAGGATATTTTGCTTTCCAGGTCCTGCAAATAGCTGTGAAAGACTCCTGCCGTGCTACGCGCCCGTTGCGCTTCCTCTCCGCCCATCACCAGCAGATAGGTATGGAGCTTCCACAAGTCCGCCGAGGTGGGAGTGGTCATAATGCGCTCCACCACTGCACGGAGGTCTGGTATCACGTCCATAGCGATTTGAGTCACGTGTTTACCCCCAGGTTACACACGAGGTGGCCGTCACCTGCGCACCATATGCTGCACCCCCCCCTGGGCGAATGCCACCACCACATCTGTGACCAGCCCCAGGAACAGGCCATGCTCCACGATACCTGCACGTCCATTCAGACGGTCCGCCAGCGCATACGGGTCGGCAATCGGGCCGAAGTGGCAATCAAGAATCAAATTGCCCTGGTCGGTTTTGAAAACCGAGCCGTCTTCCCCCTGTCTTACCTTTACCTCTGCCCCAAGCGATTCGAGGAAGGAGGCTTGCGTGCGCCATCCGAAGGGCAGGACCTCAACCGGCACTGCCCATTTGGTGCCCAGGGCAGGCGAGAGCTTGGATTCATCCACCACGATGATCTCGCGGCGGCTGTTCTGGGCCACGATCTTCTCGCGCAGAAGCGCTCCCCCTCCACCCTTGATCACGTTCAGCGCCGGGTCCACTTCGTCTGCCCCGTCAATGGTAATATCCACGACAGGATGTTCCTCCAGGGAGGTCAGCGGTATCCCCAGGGCCCGGGCCTCGGCCTCGACCTGCCGGGAGCAAGGCACGCCCAGAATGTCCCACAGCCGGCCCTGCTGCAGTAGCTCGGCAATACGACGGACGGCGAAGATCGCCGTGCTCCCATGGCCCAGCCCCACCACCATCCCCGGAGCTATAAATTCGACCGCGTACTCGGCTGCCCGACGTTTAAGCTCCATGCGAGGATGCGAGGATAATGCTAAGGATACAAGGATACAGGGATGTCCATGCAAGATGCAGAAGTGCACACTCTAGCGAATCGCCTGGTCTGCAGCGCCACCCGATGAGGTGCGCGCCCCTATAGTTCAAGCGCGTAGTAAGCGACCCCCAGGAGCGGTGTCTTCTGATTCATAATCACGTGCACCGGTATCTGAGAGAGCAACTCCTTAAACCGCCCTTTGTTGCAAAATGCCTGGAGGAACGTCCCCTCGTTCAGCGCAGGCAGGATACGCGGCGGAATTCCACCCCCCAGGTACACGCCACCGGTCGCCAACACTTTGAGGGCCATATTCCCCGCCTCCGCGCCGAGGATCGAGACGAAGAGCCTCAGCGTGCCGGCACACAGTTCGCTTTTCCTCTCCCTGTCCAGAGCAGCCGCGAGAATAACGGGGACAACATCCGTCGCCGTAGCCAATTGCCCGGCCAGCCAATCCGGCTCGTCAGCGTAGTTGATGTGCTTGAGGAATGAGTAAATGTTAGGAATCCCTACCCCTGAACAGACCCGCTCATAGCTGACGTGCTCAAAGCCCAGCGTCTCCTGCAGATAGCTGAGCAACTCACGCTCCAGGCGATTGGTCGGGGCGAAGTCGGCATGGCCGCCCTCGGAGGCATAGGCCTGATAGCGCGAGCCATCCCAGACCAGGAAAGCCTCCCCCAGCCCGGTCCCCGGCGCCACAACCGCGAGCGCTCCTCCTGGTACAGGCTGGCCGGTGTTCAGCGTGTGGAGGTCCGTGCTTCCCAGGTGTGGGACGGCATTAGCAATTGCGAAGAGATCATTGATCAGCCGCACCTGGGGAATACCAAAGGTTTTCTGAATCTCTCTCTCGTCTATCACCCAGGGAAGGTTAGTGATGGACGCCCGCCCGTGGACTACCGGGCCTGCTACTCCCAAACAGGCCCGTTCCACGGGCTGATTCACCTGTGCAAGGAAGAGACTGAGAATAGCCTCCAGGCTGGGATAATCAGCGCTGGCGTAGGTCGCCTCTGCCAGGGGACTGTCTAACCCGAGCTGGGGAGAGAGAAGTTGCAGGACCGTTTTCGTTCCACCAACGTCACCGGCAAGCACCAGGGTCATGTCGGCTCCTTAATCCCTGTGGATGGCATGCAATTTTAGCACAGATTGCCCCGCTTGCAACCTGACTTCCCGGCCGGGTTGCACCCGCGCGCATTCCGACATATAATCTCTATGCCCCAGGTAACGTTCATCTTTAAGGGAAAGCCACCATGACCAGGAAAATGCTCACTCTTCTGACTGCTCTGGTAACGATTGTGTCCCTGCTGAGCGCGTGCGCCGCGCCCACCGTCACGCCGCCCTTACCCACTTTCACGCCCACCTCCCCCGCCGAGACCCGCACGCCTGTTTCTACCCCTACCGCCTCCCCGCTCTACCTGGACCCCACTGCCCCCATCGAAGCCCGCGTCGAGGACCTGCTCGCCCGTATGACGCTGGCCGAGAAGATCGGGCAGATGACCCAGGTGGAGAAAAATAGCATCACGCCGGAGGACGTCAAGACGTACTTCATCGGCAGCCTGTTGAGCGGTGGAGGCGGCTCACCGCCACGCAATACTCCTGAGAGCTGGGCGGATATGATTGACGGTTTCCAGGAGTATGCGCTCCAGACCCGTCTGGGCATCCCGCTCATCTACGGAGCCGATGCCGTACACGGCCACGGCAACCTTAAGGGCGCGACAATCTTTCCACACAACATCGGCCTGGGCGCAACCCGCGACCCCGACCTGGTAGAGCGCATCGGGCGGGCCACGGCCATCGAAGCGGCAGCCACAGGCGTGTACTGGAACTTCGCGCCAGTCGTCGCCGTCCCGCAGGATATCCGCTGGGGGCGCACTTACGAGGGCTACAGCCAGGATACCGGACTTGTCTCCCTGCTGGCCGCCGCCTACGTGCGCGGCCTCCAGAACATCGGCGGCGTCCCGGCGCTGAGCGACCCCTCTACCGTCTTAGCCACACCCAAACACTTCGTAGGCGATGGTGGTACCGCCTGGGGTAGCTCCACGTGCATTATGATGGAGCATCACTGTAAACTCGACCAGGGCGTGACCGACGTGGACGAAGCCACATTACGCGCTGTTCACCTCCCGCCCTACATCGCGGCTATCGAAGCTGGCGCCCTGAGCATCATGGTTTCCTACAGCAGTTGGGGCGGGCTCAAGATGCATGCCCAGAAGTATTTGCTTACTGACGTGCTCAAGGGCGAGCTGGGCTTCCAGGGCTTCCTCGTCTCCGACTGGCAGGCGATTGACCAGATACCTGGCGACTACTATAGCGACGTTGTCACGTCCATAAACGCCGGGCTGGACATGATTATGGTCCCCTACGACTACAAGAAGTTCATTCGCACACTGACAGCGGCGGTCGAAGCAGGCGATGTGCCTGTGGAGCGCATTGACGACGCCGTGCGGCGCATCCTGACCGTCAAATTCCGGCTTGGCCTCTTTGAGCACCCCTACGCCAACCGCTCGCTGATCTCCGCGATCCGCTCGACAGAACATCTGGAGCTGGCCCGCGAGGCGGTGCGCAAATCGCTGGTGTTGCTGAAAAACGAGGGGGAGACGCTCCCCCTCTCAAAAGAGACCGCGCTCATCTACGTCGCTGGCGTGGGGGCGGATAACATCGGCATGCAATGCGGCGGCTGGACCATCGAGTGGCAGGGTAAAAGCGGCCCCATCACTCCCGGCACGACCATCCTGGACGCGATCAAGGCCACGGTGTCAGCGGAGACGACCGTGCGCTATCACCGCGCAGGTAACTTCGGAGAGGGAGGCAAGGCCGACGTGGGCATTGTTGTGGTCGGGGAGCTGCCCTATGCCGAGGGGGTAGGCGACCGGGAGGACCTCTCCCTCTCACCACAGGATGCAGAACTGGTCACCAGGATGAGGGAGCAGAGCGAGAAACTGGTCGTCATCCTGCTCTCTGGCCGCCCGATGGTCGTCACCGAGCAGTTGGAGCAGGCCGATGCCTTTGTGGTGGCCTGGTGGCCGGGCACCGAGGGCCAGGGCATCGCTGATGTGCTGTTCGGCGCTTACCCGTTCACTGGCAAGCTACCTCACGCCTGGCCGCGCGCGATGGAGGATGTCCCCCTGCCCCGCACCGGCGCCGCACCACTCTTTCCATATGGCTACGGCCTGGACTAGCCTGCCGCTCACTTCTCAACGATGAACCGGCCGACGGTGAAGGCATCGCCGACCTGACGGCCATTCTCGTCCAGCAGCGGCAGCCGCTGCATCGTCTTCAGCAGATACCAGACGACCTGAACCTGATAATCGCCCGGCGGCGCAGCGGGGTCCAGGCGCACCTCCCAGCTCTCATGCACCACCTCGCCGGGCCGCCATCGGGTGGTGGGGAGCGTCCCTGCCAACGGCCACATGTCCACCTGCCCATGCAGCCGCCCGTCGGGCCCGACCAATTGGACGGAGAGGGTGTAGTTCTCGGACATCGCTCTCATCCCACGCCAGCGTAAGGTTACCGGGATCATCTCCCCAGGACGTGCGTCAGTGCGCCCCACCCTGCCCTCCAGCAGCAGGATCAGCCCCGCGAAATTGGCCAGTCCCTCCTGGGCGGGAAGGACCTTGATTCTGGCAAGTGGACATCCCGACATCGGCGGCGCAAGCCATCTGCAACGCCCCCGCTCCCCCACCAGCCCGACGTACAGCCGATACTCACCGGGAATGCCGGGAGCGGCCAGTTCGTAGCGACTGCGCGTGGTAGCAGCGGTCAAAGAGAAGAGAGCTGAGCCACGCTCTCGCCCCTCTGCGTCAACCCAGCTCAACCGCACCGTCCTCCCCCGGCCTCCCGCCGCATCGGGGATGTGCCACGCCAGCTCCACCGCGACGGGCATGCCAGCCGGCACTGCGCCAGCAAGGTGATACCCCCTCAACCAAATCCCGCTGCTGAAGGCATAGCGCACTTCGTAAGGGAGCGGAGGTGGCGGGGAGGAAGGCCTGGTCACCCACACAGTCCCCACCCTCAGCCAGGGTGACCGATCGCCCTCTACCTGCAAGCCCTCATCCCCGAAACGTGGAAAGAGACCAACTTCCAGACCGTACTCGCCGGGCGGCACCCACCCGGGGGGGCCCACGGTGTAATAGTCAGAGAGCACAACACCAGTCGGCCAGGCGTTGGTCGGATATAGCCCCCCTATGGGGCGCTCTCCGTCACTTGCCCATGCGACCCCACCGTCATCATCCACCAGCCTCAGACGGACGACCAGGTCCTCGCCGATGCGCTCCTCAGCCAGCCAGTAGAGCGTCAGGTGGTAAAGCGGCCTGCCCAGCTTATCTTCATTCAACCGGGCGTTCACCAGCCGCATCCCGGTGCCGAAGCGGGTGCCCTCTCCCGTGACCGGCGTCCCGAACGCATGTCTGCTAACCTCCACCAACGGCCCTAGCGAGCGCAGGTACAGCCCGCTCAGATTGGGCAGGTAGCGTGCCAGGTAGACTGTCTGGCCGGCCTCGAGCCGGCGGTGCAGTTCCCCGTAGTACAGCTCTTCGCTCCCCAGGAGGACGAGGTCCAGGTCTGGCCGCACCCCTTCGATCTGCTGCAAGTAATACAGGGGCGCGAATTTCTCCATATCGGCCAGCACCGCGCTATGCTGTTCCAGGGGCAGGCTCATCACGTAACGTCCCCAAAGATAGCCTTCCCTATCCCGGCTCCGGTCCACCGGGGCGAAATTCGACCACACACGGCTCAGTGGGAGCAGCGCGACAACAATCAGGGCACATCGCCCCAGCTCAGCCCGAAAACAGAAGGCGAGATCGCTTAGAAAGGCGACGCCCACCCCAAGCCACAGCGCCAGAAGCAGGTGGGCAGGGAGCAGGAACACAGCCACATCGGGGACATTGTACGAGAGGCCATAGAAGACGAAGGCCGCGCCGGTGAGGGCGGTCAGCGTAGCTTCACGCCACCGTCTTGTCAGCGCCAGGCTGACCAGGCCGGCTGCGGCCAACAACAAACCTATCTCGCCGAAGGGCTCCTTTAACGTGCGCCAGACGATTTCCCAGCGGGCCAGATGACGCCACCCATCCAGTTGCAACGCTCCGTGGAACGGCCCGCCGGTGATGTGAGAGAGGAATTCGCCAGGGGTCATCCAGTGGCCATCGTTCAGTGCCGGCCAGCGCAGCGGGATGAAGAGATAACATGACAGTCCCAGGAGAAACAACCCTCCCATGCCAAGCCAGTCCCGGGCACGCAGCCTGGGCCGTTCCCACGCCAGAGCGACCATCACCGCCGGTAACAGCAGAGCCATCGTCAGATGATGGGCCAGCCCCAGGCCGAGCGTCAGCGCGAGCGCTTTCCAGCGCCGCGACACATACGCGCAGGGGAACAGGAGCAACCGCAGGCCCAGCACCACGAAAAGAGTATGCAGGGTGTACACCTCAGCGACTATGGCCTGTGACCAGAAGGTGGCGGAAAAGGCGAGGGCCAGAGCGGCTATGAAGGCCGGCGCCCACCATTCGAGGCAGGCTACGAGCCTGTAGAGCACCAGCACCGTGGCTATGGCAAACACGGCCGATGCCAGGTTGAGGCGCCAGGCTACGTTGCCCACCGGCAGGAGTGTAAACAGTTTGCCCAGCAGGATGTAAACCGGGTAGCCTGGTGGATGGGCCACGCCCAGGCGCGGCACCACGACCTGAAACTCAAAGGTATCGGCCTGGCCTACCGAGGGAAGCAGCGTGCGCAGGTACAGGCCCAGGGCCACCAGGCCGAGCACGAGGGGAGCAACCCACTCCTGTACGAGGCAGCGGTTTCGTGCTTCTAACTCTACCAGCAAAGCACAGAGGGCTCCGCCGGTTAACAAAACACCGCCGGCCAGAGGGCCTGCCACCAGGCCTGTGACGTAGAGGAGCAGAAGGCCAGCGCAAGCGGTTAAGGCCGAGCGACACAGTCTCGCGCAGAGCAGAGCGCACACGGCAGCGCACGCTGCCACCGCCCAGTGGGAGGAATAAAGAGGTGTACAAAAACCCGCCTCAGCCATCAGGCGGGCAATAGCCAACCCCCACACGGCGCCCGCCAGGCCCGCGAGGGTCCGGCGCAGCAGCTCAGGGGGCCGCTTCATCTCCGCCTCTGGCTGGCTCCTCAGTCTCTGTGATACCGAAGTAATATTTCAATATCTCATGGGCCACCGGCACAGCCATGGTCGAGCCTTCTCCGCCGTTGTAGAGGAAAACCAGCACCGAGACCTCTGGCTCCTCGGCCCCTTCCGGCATCGCGTAGGCAACGAACCAGGCATGCTCCGGCTGGTCATACTTGCCGGGAGTGCCGCACATAATATCATCGCAGAACTGGGCCGTGCCGGTCTTGCCAGCCACGTATATCCCCGGGATTTTCGTGCGGTAGGAGGTGCCGTACTCTACTGCGCCATGCATACCCTCCCTGACCAGCGCCAGGTGCTCTGCGCTAATGGGCAACGTGCGGATCACCTGGGGCTCGAACGGCTGGACCACATTCCCTTCCGCATCGGTGACGTGGTGGACAATCCGGGGGCGGTACAGGGTGCCGCCGTTAGCAATGGCGTTGACAGCATTCAGCATCTGCAGGGGAGTAACGGTGAGAAACCCCTGTCCGATGGAGAAGTTGTAGGTATCGCCGGTAGCCCACGACTCGCCGAATGTCAGCCGTTTCCAGTCGGCTGTGGGGACGGTGCCGGTGGCCTCAGCGGGCAACTCCACCCCGGTTGGTTCCCCCAATCCGAAGACTCGGGCATACTGGGCAATGCGGTTTACCCCCAGCCCCTTGAAGCGGATTTCCTCAAACCCGCCTCCGGTCTTGTAGAAGAACACATCGCATGAGTGAGCGATGCCCCCGACCACATCGAGTGTGCCGTGGCCGGTGCGTTTCCAGCAATGGAATTCCTGCGCTCGTCCGGGATCGTTAGGGAAATACTTGTTAGGCACGACAATCGTGCCAGGGCAGGATAGATGTGTATAGGGAGTCAACACCCCTTCCTGGAGAGCGGCCGCTGCGACCACCAGCTTGAATACCGAGCCTGGAGGGAGCTGGTCGGATATAGCATGGTTAAGCAGCGGGCGGTGGGGGTCTGCGTACATACGCTCCAGCTCACGCGCCAGCTCCAGCGGGGAGACCCCCGGGGTGAACAAGTTATTGTCGTAGGTTGGCAGGCTGACCATGGCCAGGATTTCGCCGGTGCGGGGATTCATCACGATCGCTACCCCCCGGGGGGAATTTTTGGCTCTCTCCATCCCGCGCCGCAGTGCTTCCTCGACAAACCGCTGCAGCTCCAGATCGAGCGTCAGGTACACGTTTTGCCCGGGCCTGGGGGAAGCGAGGTCCGCTACCACACGGATGGTCCTCCCCATCACATCTTCCTCGACGATCTGCCGGCCTTTCCTTCCACGCAGAGCCTCTTCGTAGGTAGCCTCGATCCCAGCCATGCCCAGGCGATCAGTCGCAGGGTCGTACCCTAACGCGCGGTAATATTCGTCTCTACCTCCAGGTACGGGCAGGAGATACCCCACGATCTGCGAAACCAGCGGGCCGTAGGGATAGTGGCGTACAGACTCCACCTCAATCGAGACGCCAGGGAGCAACAAGGACTGCT
Source organism: Anaerolineae bacterium (assembly GCA_026418995.1). Taxonomy (GTDB): domain Bacteria; phylum Chloroflexota; class Anaerolineae; order B4-G1; family B4-G1; genus JAOAAG01. The sequence goes on along the minus strand of JAOAAG010000351.1, from coordinate 8,297 downwards.
GTGCTACTAGGAAAGCTGTTTCCCGGTCTACACCGCGCTTGACGACCAGCGGGCGATAGGAGGTAAACCCGACCTGCTCGACCATCTCACGCAGACCGAGCTCCACTTTCCCGCTGGCCGGACGCGCGCCTGAGGTTGCGTAAGGCATATCCAGCAGCCAGGCCAGCCGGATAAGTACATCTTCGGCCGCTTCCCTCTCGTCGGGCAGGTACGCCGGGATGAGGAGAACGTTAAAACTGGGGACATTACGCACCAGTGGGACACCGTTGGCATCGTAGATGATGCCCCTGGGGGCAGCAACAGTGATAAGGCGTGTGCTCTGCTGCACCGCCTGGGCCCTGTAATATGCGCCCTCCACGACCTGAAACTGCCACACCCGCAGGGTCAGCAAACCGAGTATGCCTGCGACCAGCAATCCCAGCAGGATGACGCGTGGAGAACGCTTCAGCAATGCCCAGCGCTCTTCCCACTTACCCTGTGCAGAAGGAGTAGTATAAGGGGTCTGATGTGGTTCGGCCATCCGTGGGATCATAGCGTGAACCTCTCCCGCCGTGTTCTGCGTTCCAGCCAGCGCATCGGGCGATGCACAAACGGTGCCAGAATGGCATTAAGCAAGGCCGAGGGCAATGTCACCCTGAAGAGTGCGTCGAGCCAATCCACCGGGTAACCGGTCCAGGCCAGTGTCAGGAGCAGCACCATATGATAGCCGAAAACTGCCAGAAGTGTGGACAGTACTATGCCCACCGTCGGGGCGCCCAGGTCCACCCTTAGCATGCGGCCGCTCAGGAAGGAAGCCACCACGGATGCCAGGGCAATTGCACCCAGGGGCCCGCCCGAGAAAAGGTCCATCATCAGCCCTCCCAGGAATGCCCAGACCATCCCCGCATCGGCGCCGCGCACGACCGACCACATCAGCACCACCAGCAGCAGCAATTCCGGCCGCGCGCCCCACAGGCTCACACGTGACAGCACCGTCGCCTGGATCAACGTAGCGCCGGCCAGCAGTGGGAACGCCAGTGAGAGTAGAATGGCTCACCTCCTTTGGGGCCTCAAGTGACGACCACTTGAGGGCACAGGCTCATCTCAGGGCAAGGACAAGCCTTGCCCTTCGCTTTCCGGCGCCGCCTGCGCATAGGCTGTAATGACCAGCACCTGCTCCAGCCGCGAGAAGTCGAGCGCCGGGCGCAGGAGCGCAGCCTGAGACGAGGCATAGTCCATCTGCACCACCTCCGCCACCTGGCCGATGATGAGCCCTCTGGGTAGGGTCCCGCCCAAACCAGAAGTCAGCACGACATCGCCGACATCAATCTGTTGATCCTGGGGGATGTATTGCATCAGCAATGAGCCGTCCGGCTGCCCCACCACCAGGCCGGTGACACGGGCGTTCTGCAAGAATGCCGCGACAGAGCTTGCGTGGTCAGTGATGAGCTGGACTTTGGCCGTGCGTGGGGATACTTCGGCGATGCGCCCGACCAGTCTTGGCCCTCCGCTGACCACGGGCATACCCACCTTTACCCCATGCCGCGCGCCTACGTTAATCGTCACATAGCGCAGATATGGATTGGGCTCCCCCCCGACCACCTCTCCACAGGGATAAGTTGTGCACGCCCCTCTATCCACGACATCGGCGCCAAAATAGGCCAGGATGGGGAATTCATCCACGAAGTTCAACTGTGCGCGGAGCGTCTCTACCTCGGCTTTGATCTCCCTTAACTGGATATTCTCGGCCTCGAGTGCATCTACCTGCCTTTGCAGTTCCTCCACTCGCGCCTGGAGCTCCCGCACATCACGCACTGTGCTGGACAGGTCACCGAGACTCACAACGAATGTTGAAAGGAAGCGCTGCAGCGGGTCGAAGAGGTAGTGGAACACACTCTCGAACGGGGAAAGAAAACCGGCCTCGCTGAACACAATGAGCAACAGACTGAATACGGAGAGCGCCAGGGGAAGCCACGAACGGGTGGGCGATTCCCTCATGCATCCACCATCCGCACGTTTGCCCTACACGACGTGATCAGAACTCGGAGCGCCGGGGGCGGCGATCGTCGGTGCTCACCAGGATTTCCCGTAACTCATCCAGCGATTCCAGCACCTTGCCAGCCCCACGGGCCACACAGGTCATCGCATCCTGAGCCACCCAGGCCCGCATGTTTGTTTCTTCACTGACCCGCTCCGCCAGCCCCTTCAGTTGGGAACCACCACCGGCCAGGCAGATGCCCGTTTCTATCAGATCGGCCACCACTTCGGGTGGCGTTTCCTCCAGCGTATCGCGGATCACGTCCAGGATGATGTTCAGTGAGCCGCTGAGTGCCTCCCGAATCTCGATACTGCTGATTTCGATCTCCTCGGGCAGGCCGGTAACCAGGTTACGCCCGCGCATAGTCATGGTTAACTCTTGCTGGAGCGGATAGGCGGAGCCAATCGTAACTTTGATCTGCTCAGCCATACGCTCGCCTATAAACAGGTTATACTTCTGGCGAGCATACTGAATAATGTCTTCATCCATTTCATCACCGGCGACTCGGACCGAGCGGCTGACGACGATACCCCCCAGGGCGAAAACTCCAACCTCGGTCGTACCGCCGCCGATGTCCACAATCATGCTCCCCCGTGCTTCCGTGACCGGCAGGCCGGCGCCGATGGCCGCAGCCATTGGCTCCTCAATGAGGTACGCCTCTCGTGCGCCAGCGGCTATAGCTGCATCGTACACCGCCCGCTTTTCCACCTCGGTGACTCCGCTGGGGATGCCCACCACCACGCGCGGGCGGGGGAAGGGCAGCAGCAACTGGCTATGCGCTCGCCGGATAAAGTAATCCAGCATCGCCTGGGTGATATCGAACTCGGAAATGACACCGTCGCGCAAGGGGCGGATGGCGACGATGTTGGCAGGGGTGCGCCCCACCATCTCCTTGGCTTCCGAGCCGATAGCGAGGACGCGACGGGTATTCTTGTCAATAGCCACCCACGAGGGCTCGTTGATCACGATGCCCTTCCCGCGCACGTAGACCAGCGTGTTTGCCGTGCCCAGGTCAATACCAATGTCCAGAGAAAACAACCCAAGGAACGCGTCAATGGGGTTGAACACTATCTACTCCTTTACCCTACTAACCTGGTCTCCAGCCGATCACAGCAGACTGGTGGACAATGGACATTATACCACAGATTTCATTTTGCGGTAACAGTCTGTGCGTGGGCAAAAGTGCATTTGACCGAACCAGCTATTTCCGCTATAATAGGCTTAAACGTTTAAACCATCGAGCCACAGAAAGAGCAGTCCTATGGTCAAACCCCCAACTGTCACCATCAAAGATGTCGCGCAACGCGCTGGCGTGTCCATCGCCACTGTCTCTTACGTGCTGAACCAGAGCGCACCGGTCAGCGAGGCCACACGCGCCAAAGTGCTGGAGGTCGCAGCCGAGCTGGGCTACCGTCCCAGCGCCATCGCCCGCGGCCTGCGCGCCCAGGAGAGCCGCACGATAGGCTATAGCTGGCATCGCGTCCCGGCCGACCGCTGGCACCCCATCCTCGACCGTTTTCTGTACAGCATGGCAGAAGCCGCCGAGGCCCAGGGATATCATATCCTGACCTTCACCCAACCTCCGGAGAAACGCTGGCAACCTTATGAGGAATTAATGCTCACCGGACGAGTAGATGGTTTCATCCTCTCCGAAACCAACTGGAACGATGAGCGCATCCACCACCTGCTGGAGCGCGGTTTCCCCTTTGTGGCTTTTGGACGTGCCAACGAGGAATGGGATTTTCCCTACGTGGACGTAGACGGCGAAGCCGGTATGCGGCAGGCGGTCGAGCATCTGGTAGGACTGGGCCATCGGCGGATCGGCATCATCGCCTGGCCCACAGGCTCGCTGGTCGGGGATTATCGCTACCAGGGGTATGTGAACGCGCTGGCTGAGGCGGGCGTGTCTCCTGATCCTGACTGGGTGATGCGTGCCGAGCACTCCGAAATGGCAGGGCGTAAAGCGGCACATACATTGCTCAACCTTCCCGCCCACCGGCGCCCGACGGCGATCGTGGCGGTCAGTGATCTGCTGGCCATCGGCGCGATGAACGCCCTCCACGAAGCAGGATTGCAACCGGGGCGGGATATAGCAGTGGTGGGCTTTGATGATATCCCAACTGCCCAGTATCTCTGCCCGCCACTGACCACACTCCGACAGCCGATTGATGAGGTGGGCCGCCTGGTGGTGGAGATGCTGCTGAAGATCATACGTGGGGAGACACTGGCAGAGCGCAGGGTGCTGCTGAAACCCACATTGATCGTCCGCGAATCCAGCGTTCCGACAGGATAGGATGGCCAAAGGCAGGAGACGGGGGTAAATGCACCGGCATCCTGCTCCCTGTACCTTTCATCCTCTGTGATTCAAGCGCTGGCTGTATGATAAAAGCCTTTATCTTTGATCTGGACGGCGTGTTGACCGATACGGCTGAGTATCACTATCAGGCCTGGAAGCGGCTGGCCGATGAGCTGGGCATCCCCTTCGACCGGCAACGCAACGAGGCCATGCGCGGCGTCTCCCGTCGCCGCTCGCTGGAACTGCTGCTGGACGGACGCCCTGCCACCGAAGAGCAAATGGAGCAGTGGGTGGAGCGCAAAAACGGCTACTATGTCGAGCTGCTCCGGCAAATGCCCCCAGACGCTATCCTGCCCGGCGCGCTTGAGTTGCTGAGCGAAGTACGCCAGGCCGGGATGGCTATCGGCATAGCCTCCGCCAGCAAAAACACCTCCCTGGTGCTGGACCGGCTTGGGCTGTGGGGCTATGTAGATGCCGTCTCCGACGGCTACAGCGTGGCGCGGCCCAAGCCGGCGCCCGACCTGTTCCTCCATTGCGCCCGCCAGCTCAACGTACAGCCTGCGGAAGCGGTCGTTGTGGAGGATGCTGCCGCTGGTGTCGAAGCCGCGCTCGCAGGCGGCTTCTGGGTCGTGGGGCTTGGCCCCCCCGAAAGGGTCGCGGGTGCCCACGCTATCTTCCCCAGTCTGGAGGGGGTCCATCTCAGAGATATTTTGCAGGCCTTTATGACTGAGGTGACGGTCACTTCCCAAGTGACCATCACCTCAACACAGGAGCAACGAATATGACGGAAAGGAATAACTGGCTGATTACCGAAACCCGGTTTCACCCTGCTGCCCTTCACCATAAAGAGACCGTCTTCACCATCGGCAATGGTTACCTGGGCACGCGCGGGACATTTGAGGAAGGCTATCCGGGCGACCGTCCCGCCACTTTTGTGCACGGCCTGTTCGATGCCGCCCCGCTGGTAAATACAGAGCTGGTTAATGCCCCCAACTGGTTGCCTTTTGTCCCGGTCATCAATGGCGAGCGCTTCAGAATGGACCGGGGCACGTTGCTCTCCTACCGGCGCGAGCTCCATCTGCGCAACGGCCTGCTGAAGCGCACGGTATGCTGGCGTAGCCCGGCTGGTCACACTGTAGAGTTGAGGATCGAGCGCTTCGCCAGCCTGGCCGACCGGCACCTGCTGGCCATCCGCTGCCGGATCATCCCACTCGACTTCGACGGCATACTGGAGCTGCGGGCTGGCCTGGATGGGCATGCGCTGAACCCAGAATGTTTCCACTGGCATCTGGAAGATCAGGGGGCCTGCGGGGAACACACGGTCTACCTCCATATGCGCACCCGCCACTCCGGTATCGCACTGTGCGAGGCGTGCCATCTGACGGTATCCGGTGGGGAGGAGATGAACTGGACTCATCTCGACTGCGACGCCGCCCCCGCCATAGTAGCGAGTCTGAAGGTGCGAGCAGGGGAACCCGTCAGTGCCGATAAACTCGTCTCTCTGGTGACCAGCCGTGAAGCGGGGGATGTGGTCAGCACTGCACTTTCCCTGCTGGAGGGCGCGCGCACGCGCGGCTATGACGGTCTACTCCAGGCCAGCACCGAGGCCTGGGCCCAGGAATGGGATGTCTGTGACATCACTATCGAGGGAGACGATCAGGCCGACCAGGCGCTGCGCTATAATCTATTCCAGTTACTTATTGCTGCTCCACGCCACGACGACCGGGCGAGCATCCCGGCCAAAGCACTGAGCGGCTTCGGCTACCGTGGACACGTCTTCTGGGACACCGAGATTTTCATGCTCCCCTTTTTCACCTTCATGCGTCCAGAACTGGCCCGCAATATGCTGATGTACCGCTATCACACCCTGCCCGGCGCCAGGCGCAAGGCACAGGAGCAGGGCTACGCCGGCGCCATGTTTGCCTGGGAGAGCGCGGACACCGGCGACGAGACGACCCCCCGCTTCGTGCCCGGTCCCAATGGACAACTGGTGCGTATCTGGACCGGCGACATCGAGCACCACATCACCGCCGACGTAGCCTACGCCATAGTCCAGTACTGGCAGGCTACGGGCGATGATGCCTTTATGCGTGACTACGGCGCCGAGATCGTGCTTGACACTGCCCGTTTCTGGGGCTCGCGAGTAGAATGGAACCAGGCCCGCGCGCAGTACGAGATCAACGACGTGATCGGCCCCGACGAGTACCATGAGCACGTAAATAACAACGCCTTCACCAACCGCATGGCCCAGTGGAACCTGGAGAACGCCCTGGACATTCTGGCCTGGCTACGCCTGACCTGCCCTGATAAGGCTGCCGAACTTGAAACGCGACTGGAGCTTACGGAAGAGCAACTGTCCCACTGGCGTCGCATTATCGGTAACCTGTACATCCCGCGCCACAACGCCACATCTCTGCTGGAGCAGTTCGACGGATTCTTCGCCCTGGGGGACATCAACCTGGCCGACTACGAGCCACGCACTGTCTCAATGCAGGCCCTCCTGGGCATCGAAGGGGTTCAGCAATACCAGGTGCTCAAGCAGCCCGATGTGCTCATGCTATTGTACCTGCTGCGAGAGGAGTACGACATAGCAGCACTGCGGGAAAATTGGGCGTACTACGCCCCCCGCACCGACATCACTTACGGGTCGTCGCTGGGGCCGGCCATCCACGCCCTCCTGGCGGCCCGGTTGGGAGAAGTAGACCAGGCCTATCATTATTTCATGCATGCGGCCAGGACAGACCTGGACGATACACGCGGCAACGCCGCCGACGGCATCCACGCAGCCACGGCCGGAGGGCTGTGGCAGGCTGTTGTCTTCGGTTTCGCCGGGCTGCGGATGAAAGGCAACGGATACACGCTCGCCCCTCACTTGCCACCCCACTGGCGGAAACTCGCCTTCACTTTCTACCACCGGGGAAAACGGGCCTACGTCTCGCTGCCGGACGATGAGACACAAGGATAGGGCCGGGAGCGAGGTTGCGGCTGCGGCCGGGTATGTTATAATCCCCCTGACCCGATGGCAGATTACGGAGAGCCGCTAACCGAGCGTGAGATCGAGCTGCTCAGGATGGTGGCAACCGGCGCCACCAACCGCCAGATCGCCTACCGCCTGCACATCAGCGTCAACACCGTCAAAGTCCACCTGCGCAACATCTTCGTCAAACTGGGCGCCGAGTCACGCACCGAAGCGACGATGATCGCCGTGCGTGAGGGCTGGGTGGTGGTTGACAGGCCGCCTGAAACCGGGGAGGAGGAGCCGGAAGCTGAGGACGAGGCCGCCGTTGCACCCTTATCTCAGCTCCTGCCCCAGACGACGACCCAGGAGCCACCGCTTCCCTGGCCCAAACGCCTCGCGCTGGTGCTCACTCTCGTGCTGGTGCTCACAGGCATCGCTGTCAGTTGGCCCCGTGAGACCCCTCAGGCCGGTAACAACAGCCAGGGCTTGCCCCCGGACCTCTCGCTCGCGCGGTCCTTACCCCAGATGGTCGGTACAGAAACCTCCCCTTGGCACGAGCGGGCACAGATGCCCACCCGCCGCGCCTATCTTGCCCTCGCCGCCTGGGGCGACCGCCTCTTCGCCATCGCCGGGCAGACGGCCGACGGCGCTACCTCCGCCGTCGAGGTCTACAGTCCCAGTGAGGACCTGTGGTTACGTGGCCGGGATAAGCCGACCCCAGTCACTTACGTATGCGCTGCTGTTATCGGTCACGAGGCATACATACCAGGCGGCTGTGACACCTCCGGCCGCCCGTTCCGCACGCTCGAGATTTATGATATGGAGAAGGATTCCTGGCGCGAGGGCAGTCCACTCCCCGAAGCACGCTGTGCCTACGCCCTGGCCGCCTGGAACGGGAAGCTCTTCCTGTTCGGCGGGTGGGACGGCACCAAATATGTCTCCACCGTGTTCATCTACAACGCGCACACAGATAGCTGGAGTCAGGGCCGGCCTATGGACATGGCACGCGGACTGGCCGCAGCCGC
>JAOAAG010000227.1 GCA_026418995.1 Anaerolineae bacterium | reverse complement strand
CCCGCGCCCTGGCCCAACTCTGCGAGACCTTCGGACTGGATATGGGGATGCACTCCGGCACGGAGTTTGGCGTCTCCCTGGCGGCGGTGCTCCATCTGGCTGCGTCGCTGCCCAGCATCCACCACGCACCGGACATCCACTACCACTACCTGGGGGATGATATGATCCAGGGTGGGCCGCTGCCCTACGAGGACGGGGCTATCCGCGTCCCGGCAGGGCCGGGCCTGGGGGTCAAACTGGATCCAGACAAACTGGCTCTCTACCATCAGGTGTACGAATGGTACATCGCCGCGCAGGCCACCCAGCCGCGTCGGGAGCCTGTCTACACGAAGGCCCGGTGGTGACAGGCTGAGCCATGTACCAGCAGGAGTGAACATGGAACACACAGGGGTGGTGCAGGAGGCGCCGCAAGGCTGGAAGCGACTTGTGACGCTGGGGCCGGGCATCATCTGGGCCGCCAGCGCGGTGGGAGTGTCCGAACTGGTCTTCGCCACACGCGCAGGCGCTCTCTACGGCCTGGCCCTGCTGTGGGCGCCGCTGGTTTCGCTGTTCATCAAGTATTTCATGACCGAGATGGTGGGCGCCTATACCATCGCCACCGGTGAGAACGCGGTCACGGCCTTCTCACGAGTGGAGGTGAGGGTAGGGAGACTGAGGCTCCTGCCGCGCGGCTGGATTCTCTGGCTGTTGTGGGTATTGTTTATCTTCAGTGTTGCCGGTATGGCTGGCTGTGCGCTGGCGGTGGGAGCGGCGCTGTATGCCCTCGTTCCTGCTCTGCCATTCGCCGTCTGGTCGCTGCTGGCCCTGGCGGTCGTCGGTATCATCCTCTTTTGGGGCAGTTACGGCGCATTGACCCAGGTCTCGCGCGCGCTGGTAGCCGTGATGGTCTTCTTCGTGTTTTACGCTGTCGCTCAGGCATTGCCCCCGGTCGGCGAAGTACTGAGTGGGTTAGTGCCCCAGGTGCCCGCAGGCTCGCCGCCCGAACTCATCCCTTTGCTGGGCTGGACGGGCGCCGGGGCGGTGGGTACGGTGTGGTTCTCCATGTGGGCACAGGCCAGCAACCGGGGTATGGCGGGCAAAAAAGGAGAACCTGCTGCTGCTGACCTGCCACGCATCAGGGATTGGATTCGGATTAACCGCATGGACCTGATCATCAGCACGGTGATCACGGCGATCCTGACCGCCGGTTTCCTCACCGCAGGAGCGGTCATCCTCAGGCCGCTGGGCACCGCGCCGGAAGGTGACGCGCTGGGCATTGTGCTCTCACAAATCGCCGGGGAGCACTGGGGCAGAACTGGCGAGGTGATTTTTCTGCTGGGGGTACTGGGCACGCTCTTCAGCACCTTGCTGGCCAACATAGACGGCATCTGCCGCGTCGCTGCTGGCGCGATTGGCTTTTACCAGGGTAGGAAAGAATTGCCGAAACAATGGTACCACATCTTCCTGGGCATTTACATCCTGACTTCGGCTCTCCTGGCCTTCGTTGTCCGCGCGCCGGTGTTTATGCTCCAGGTTACGGCAGCGGTAGATACAACGCTGATCCCCATCATCGCAGTGATGGCGATCTATATTTGCCGTAAGTACCTGCCGGCAGAGTTCCGGCCCGGCCGCCTGACACTGGTGATGACGTATGTGTGCGCAGTATTTTTTGTCTTCTTCATCGCTCTGCTGGTGGTCGCCATAGTCAGCGGTGTCAGGTTCGCCTCGGCGGGGTGACCAGCACAGGATGTACAGGTGTGGGAGGAAGTGCTATGGCCCTTCATTTGATCACCGGAGCTGCCGGTTTCCTGGGCCGCTATCTGGTGCGCGGGCTGCGGGCGCGGGGAGACGACGTGCGCGCGCTGGACCTGCGCTGCCCGGACGATGCGGAGCCCGACGTGGAATGGATCACCGCCGACATCCGGGATGCCGGCGCGGTGCGGCGGGCCTGTGAGGGAGTGGAAGTTATCCATCACCTGGCTGCGCTCATCCCGCAGCGCCGCGCCGACCCGGAGACCATGCGGGCCGTCAACGTGGGCGGGACACAGAACGTGCTGGAGGCTGCCCGCGTGGCCGGAGTCCGCCGGGTAGTCTTCCTCTCCAGTGTGGAGGTCTTCGGCGTGCCGAAAGTTGTGCCCTGCCCGGAGGACGGGCCGCTGGCTCCGCTGGGGGAGTACGGGCGCAACAAAATTGCTGCCGAGGCGCTCTGCCGGGAGGCGGCGGCCCAGGGACTGGAGGTGGTCATCCTGCGGCCACCGACCATCGTCGGGCCGGGGCTGGAGGAGCCCTTCCTGGTGAGCCTGATGGCCGCTATCCGGGATGGCAAGCCGGTGACGCTCCTGGGCGATGGCCGCAACCGCTTCCAGTTCGTCCACGCGGAGGATGTCGTCTCGGCCTGCCTGCTGGCGGCTGACCATCCCGCTGCCGTCGGGGAGGCCTTCCACATTGGCGCTGCCGATGTGCCGTCCATCCGCGCAATGGTGGAGACGGTCATCGCCCGTGTCGGTTCATCGTCCCGCATCCAGGCCATCCCGGTCTGGCTGGCCCGGCTGGCGATTGTGCTCCTGCGCCCCTTCGGCAAGGCGCCGCTGGAGCCGGAGCATGTCGCTATCGCTGTCGCCGATTACGTGTTTGACATCTCCAAGGCTCGCCGGGTGCTGGGCTGGGAGCCCCGCTGGGGGAACGTGGAGGCGGTGCTGGACACCTACCAGGCCGACTACGTAGTACGCAATACGTTATGGAGACCGCACAAACCGTCCTGCGCGCGCTGGCGCTCCTGGAGGCGGTGGCGGAGGGAATCTACGACCTGGAAGAGCTGAGCGCCCATATCGGCCTCAGCCGCAGTACGGCCCACCGCCTGCTGACCACGCTGGCCCGCGCGGGCTATCTGCGCCATGTGCCACGCGAGGGATACCGCCTGGGGCCCAAACTGATCGCATTGGGCTTCCGTGCCCATGCCGAGCTGCATCTGCCCTCGCTGGCCCGTCCTCATCTGGAGCGGCTGTCCGAGGCCACCCGCGAGACTGTTCATCTGGGTGTCCTGAGCGGGAGCGAAGTCGTCTACATTGACAAAGTGCCAGGAAAGCGGGAACTGCAGATGGCCTCGTGCATCGGCGCACGGGTTCCTGCCCAATCTACCGCCCTGGGCAAAGCACTGGTCTCCACATTGCCGCGCGAGGAATGGCTGAGCAGCTTCACCCCGGGCCTTCGACGGACCGAGCGCACGATCGCTGACGCGGAGCGATTTGTGGAGGAGATCGAGCAGGTGGCGAGACAGGGGTACGCACTGGACCTGGAGGAGAATGAGCCGGGGATTCGCTGCATTGCCGCGCCCGTGCGGGACGGGGCCGGGCGGGGGGTGGCGGCTGTCAGTATCTCTAGCGCCGTCATCTATTTGACCGAGGAACGCATCCGGGAATTCATCCCCCTGGTGCAGGAAACGGCCCGCCAGATTTCGCGTGAATTGGGGTGGACGGGTTAGCGAGCAGCACCTTCTACGCCATCTACCACGGATGTCTCCGGCGTGCGTCGTGAGCAACCGACTTCACGGCTGATTTCCTGTGGACATACCCAACCTGGCCCTGATACTTCTGGCCTTTCCCCCTGTCCCACCTGCATTGCTGCGCACCATAGTTCGCCTGTTTGTGGTGCTCCTGCGCCGACGCCTGGCGCGGGAGGAGCGTCGTCAGGCCACCGCGCTACCACGCCATCCGGCACCCGCCGGGCCGCTGTATCTCGTGGACGGCTACCACGGCGGAGTCGTGTTCTGGGACTGGCTGGCGCTGCCCGGCGGGGGGCTATGGTATCTCTACAACTGGCCGCTTTGCCTGCAACCGGCTCTGGAGCGAGCCTTGCGGGACGGCCGCTTCCGTGTCACGCTGGACCTGGACGGCTGGACGTATGAGGACATGGCTGACCAGGCGCCAGAGGCGATCCAACAGATGCGGGAGGCACTCCGGCTGGGCCGGCTGGAGGTTGTGAACGGCACCTACGGCCAGCCGCTCGCCCATTCTGTCAGCGGTGAATCGTTTATCCGGCAACTCTTCTACGGCCTGGAGGCCATTCGGCGCGTGCTGGGAACTGAAGTGACCATTTTCTACTCTCAGGAGCCGGCCTATTTCTCCCAGTTGCCGCAGATTCTGCGCGGGTTTGGCTTTCAGGGGGCGGTCTTCCGCACCCAGTGGGCAGCGTTCGGCACCGACCCGGCCTGTGACGCCGCCGTTGTCCGCTGGCGAGCGCCCGATGGGAGCACCATCCCGACCATCCCCCGCTACTCCTTCCAGCGCTACGACCGTCTGCGGGCCGACCATCCCGGGCTGCCGAACATGGCCCTGGCTGCTGGGGAGCGAGCAGACTGGGAGCCAGAAAGCCTGGCGCCATTTGAACAGGCCGCGCGGGAGCGGGGCATCGCCCATCCCCTGGCGACTGACCTCAAGGACGTGAACCTGCCCGATGCCCCCTTGCTCGACGCTCAGGCCCTGGCGGCAACCTCGAATGTCCGCTTCGTCACCCTGGCGGAATACTTCGCCCTGGCGGGAACAGAAGGCCCGGCGGTGGAGTACACGCCGGATGATATCCCCAGCACCCTGCCGTGGGGTCTGCAGGCGGAGACACTGCTCCGTGCGCGGGTGGCGGCGGAGAGTGCGCTGCTGGTGGCGGAGCGGATGGACGCGGTGGCCTTTCTGCTGGGCCGGGAGAGTGAGGAGGAGAAACTGGCACAGGCCTGGCGGGACCTCTGCCTGGCCCAGCACCACGACCTGCACATCTGTGGGCCCTGGCACTCCCGGCGGCATGGCCGCTCCATGGCCGAAGTTGGCGTGGAGTATGCCCAGCGCGCCCAGCGGGCCGCCGCAGAGGTCAACCAGACTGCGTGGGCCTGGCTGGCCGGGGGGATGGAGGGTGAGGTTCTGGTCTTCAACCCCTCTCCATGGCCCCGACGGGAGTACGTGGAAGTGACACTCCCGGAAAGCGCTGAGGATGCCCGTGAGCTCCTCTTTTGTGACGGCGAGCGGAAGATTCCTGCGCAGGTTGTTGCCTCCCGGGAAGGCGCGCTGACCGTAGGCCTGGTGGTGGACCTGCCTCCTCTGGGATACTGCTGTCTGGCACGGGCCGATGGGCGGACACCGGCGGCGGACAACTGCCCTCCGCACGTCCAGTACACGGCGACGATGCATCCCGACGGCAGCCTGCGCCTGGAAGCCAAAGGCCGTCCGCTGGTCACCGCTGGCGGATACCTCACCGTCTGGCGAGATGGGGCCTGGCACGACTCCCGTGCCTCTATCCGACGGGTGGAACGGGTAGAGGACGGTCTGGTCTACACCCGCTACCTGATAGAGGGCGCGATTGCTGGCGTCCCGTTCCGCCATACCGTGACCTTCTATCGCGCCATACCCCGTATAGAGGGGCGCGTGGTGCTCGACTTCGGGGAGGAGGGGGTGTACCTGGGACCTCAAATCGAGGACGACCGGCCCGACCGGGCGATGTCAATTCAGGACGAGAAGAAGTTGTGCCTGGCGTTTGCGACTCCGCTGGATCGGGCCTGGTGCGATGTGCCGTTTCTGATGACTCCGACGTGCCAGGAGAACATTGTCGGCCTGCATGGGATGGGATTGGAAGACGCGGGGGGCCTGGGCGTCGCTTTCCTGCACCGGGGGACGCCTGGCTACCACCTGGAGCGCAGGAAGGGCATCTTGCGCAACGTACTGGCCTGGGGGCCCCGGAAATGGATATATGCCAGCGACAATTCCGTTACCCGGGGGCGTTCTCGCTATACGGCACTGCGTGGGCAGCAGGTATATGAATACGCCGTTCTCCCCTACACCTCCCGGTCCGAGGCGCTGCGGGCGGCCCTGGATTTTCGACTACCCTGCCTGTGCCAGCCGCTGCGGGGCCCATCGGACCGCTGGTCGGCTTCCCGCTCATTCCTGAGCGTGACGCCTGAGGCCGTCCTGGCGACGGCCTGCTTTGTCCACCAGGGCCAGGTCTACCTCCGCCTGTGGAACGCGTCCGGGCAGAGGACCACCGCGTTGGTGAATGGAGAGCGGATAGAGCAACTGGTACCAGTGGACCTGGCGCTCCGGCAGGATGGTGAGCCGCTGGCATGCCACAACATCCCTCTATCCCCTTGGGCCATCCGCACTTTCCGTACATCCTGAGAGCGCCGGACCGACCATTGGCACACGACATCCACACACCGCTATTCCCGCCTGTACTCCTCGATCCTGTAAAGCCCATCCGCTGACTCAGCCTGCCTGACGATGGAGCCTATAGGATGGAAACCTATAAGCAGGTAGTCACGGTGGAGGGAGCAGGCAACGGCCATCCCCACCACGAGACCAGTGTGCTGACTCAGGATAGGCGATCCGCTCATCATCCCCGGATAGAACCACTCGTCCATCAGCGCCCACCCGGCGGACTCATTCGACGATTGGACCGTCCCTTCCAGCACACGCAGGCCTCCCCGGCCATCGCCCAGGCCACTGAACAGCGCGATGCGCTCGCCAGGCTGGGGTAGGCCACGCGGGTCTGCCTTCAAGACAAGCAGGGGGTCTACCAGGACAGGCAGGTGCAGAAGCAGGTAGTCCACCCGCAAATCGTTCTCGTCGGTGAAAGGCCGGCCAGGATGACCATGGAACGTATCGCACTCGGCTATGAACCGGTCATGGCCCGCCAGGCGCAGCGCGATTTTCTGCGGCGGGCGCCGGGCGTCGCCGATGGCGACACTGTGCGCAGCGGTCACGCCCACCACCCGACCATCGTCCAGCCCCAGCAGGAAACCACTACCGGCCAGGACATACTCCTCGCCCCGGTACAGCACCCATTCCTCAAAACTGACAGGCCTTGCAGGTAGCGTGCCGGTTGGCAGCAGGATAGTTGGGGGAGGGGGAGTGGGCGCCGGCGGCTGCCAGAAGGGGGTGCGGGAGATGATAATCGTCAGCCCTATCAGCAAAAATATGATGGCCGCAGACAGAGCCACCAAGAAGCCGCGCAGGACAAATTTCAAATTCATGCCCGCCACGCAGCCATCCCTGATCAACTATAGCCCTGTGGGCACATCGAGGAAGACCGTCTCCAGTCCAAACCGGTCGGATAGGTGGCGGGCCAGCGCCCTGATCCCCAGCGTCTCGGTGGCGTAGTGGCCACCAAAGAGGATGTTCAGGCCATATTCGGCGGCGTGGTGATGGAAGGAGTGGCTGGGCTCACCCGTGACGAAAGTATCGAAGCCCGCCTGGGCCACCTGGTCTATCAAAAAGGCCGCGCCGCCGGAGATACACCCCACTCGTGAGGCCTGTGCCGGTCCATAAGCCAGCATACGCAACACTGGCTGGCCGGTAGCCCGTTCCAGGCGTTCGGCCAGCTCGCTCAGCGGTACAGGCGGGGCCAGCCTACCGCCCAGGCCGACGACCCCTCCGTGGTACTCGCCGAAGGGAGCGGTCTCCTGCAGGCCCAACAGCCGTGCCAGTTCCGCATTATTGCCCACCTCTGGGTGCACATCCAGTGGCAAATGCACGGCGTAGAGCGCGCACGCACCCGCGATCAGTGTCTGCACTCGTCTGAATAGAGGGCCCACTAATCGGACAGGCTTTTCCCAGAAGAGCCCGTGGTGGACAATGAGGCACTGTGCGCCAGCGGCCACCGCCTGCTCAAAGACCGCCTGGCAGGCATCTACGGCACAGGCTACTTTGGCGACCTCCTCCGGTCCCTCCACCTGCAGGCCGTTCTGGGAATTGTCCCTTATCTCCCTGACCCGCAAATACTCATCGAGGTAAGCGACCAGTTCATCCCGTCTCATCAATGTCCTCGTCTACTTGTTTCCTGTCTACTATCCTCCGAGATACTTGCCCACGATGGGGGCGAGCCTGTTCTTGACCTCATCGGGAATCAGGTCGCGCTGGGTGATGATGGCGTTTGCCAGAGCGTGCTGACAATTACACCTCCGCTCGGCTGTAGCCAGCCTGGGGAGCAGTATCCTGAGCGCCCGTCCGGCCAGGGCAGTGTTCTGCTGGAGGATGCGAATCACAGCCTCGACGCTCACCTCCTCCTCGCTCTCGTGCCACACGTCATAGTCGGTGACGTGGGCCATCAGCGCATAGCATATCTCCGCCTCGCGGGCCAGGAAGGCCTCTGGAGCGGCGGTCATCCCGATCGCGTCCATCCCCCAGGCACGGAAAGTGAAACTCTCCCCTCTGGTGGAGAACCTGGGGCCCTCTATGGCGATGAACCTTCCTCCGCGATGCACCGTTCCACCGGCCTCTGCGACTGCATCGGCCAGGAGAGCCGAGAGGTGCGGACAGAAAGGATCGGCGGCCCCGATGTGGATCACCAGCCCATTGCCGAAGAAGGTGTACTCTCGCTTCTTGGTGAAGTCGAATAACTGGTCAGGAATAACGATCTCACCCGGATGCAGATGCTCCCTTAGCGAACCACAGGCCGAAATAGAGACGATCCATTCCACACCCAGGCTCTTGAGAGCGAAGATGTTGGCCCGGTAGTTGACTTCAGTGGGCATCAGGCGATGACCCAGCCCGTGGCGGGCCAGGAAGGCCACCCGTACCCCCTCCAGTGTGCCGATCAAGACCGCGTCGGATGGCGCTCCGAAAGGCGTCTCTATCCGCCGCTCTTCGATATCTGCTAACCCTTCCATGCGATAGAGGCCACTGCCCCCGATTACTCCAATGCGTACCGGCTGAGTTTCAGTCATCGTCATCGTATCCCCTCCGTGTGTGGCAATGCTTCTTTTGCAAAGACAGAATTTTACCCTCTGGCAGGGTGGCCGCCGGGTGTGATTGTAACAGAAAAGCCGCTTGAACGCAATCGCGTGACGGTGGGAGTTGACCTCAAGCCAGGTGCAGCCCCAGCTCGACCTGAACAAAGGTCAGGCTGGCATGCTGGCAGGGGTAGTGTGGAGGGTTAGCGCTCCCCCCGCCGCAGCGCCCAGGCCACGACGGCGAAGGCAATGAGGGTGCTGGCTGTCAGCACGGCCAGGTGAGGGCCAACCCTGGCCAGTGACGCTTCCCCGGCCAGCGCCAACTGCAGGGCTTCTACAAGGTAATAGGTGGGTATCAGGGCGGAGGCCATCTTCAGGGGAACAGGCAGGTTCACCACGGTAAACCAGCTTGGCGCGACCAGGACAAGCATAATAAGAGTGGACCAGGTGTTTACCTGCATGGTAGTGTGGAAAAGTCCGCCTACCAGCAGGCCTACGGCGATCATCAAGAGTGACCCCAGGAGCAGTGTCAGGATGGTCACCGGCCAGTCACCCACCCACCCCCGGTTCAGTCCCACCAGCACACCGACGATGAGCAGAGTGTAAACCAAACCCGTCAAGGCCTTTCCCGCTGTGACTTCGGACGGGCGTGCCGGCGACAGGAGCAGTGCTTGCAGGGTGTGTTTCTCTTTCTCCTCGACCAGCAACAATGGCACCACAAAAGTTCCGGTCATAGACAATGCCAGCATCATCATCAGGATCAGCGTGTACAGGCCGAAATTGAATGCACCTTGAGAGCGTAGTCCCGGTGATGCGCTCACGTCGGTCCAGGCAATGCGGGCCGGCAGCTCGGCATGCACCAGCGCCCACACCTGCTGTTCTACCAGCCGCTGGAAGGCGAGCAATTCACCGCTGCCGCGCCGGGCGTTGAGGTAGACGGTGAGGATAGGTCGCTCCCCCGCTGCAACAGCCGCGTCGAAGTCCTCCGGTATGACGATGCCGCCGATGGCCCTGTCTTTTACTTTTTCCTCCACTTCCTTCGCAGAAGCGGCGCGTATCAACTGGACCTGCGGTGAGTTATGCAGTCCGGCCACCAGGCGCGAGCTACCAGGATCGTACACGGCAACGGTGAGTGAGCCCGTCATATCTGTGTGGAACACCAGGCGAAACAACAACGACATGCCTATGGGCAGCAGCAAGCTGAAAAGAACGTACAGGTTCTTAACCCCGTCCACGATGTCTTTGCGGGCAATCGCCCATACGATATGCCATCTCATTCCGCAAGCCTCCTCCCGGTGAGCCGGATGAATACGTCCTCCAATGTAGCCTCAGCGGAATGGAGAGTAAGGATGCGTCCGGCGGCGGCCAGTTCTCCCAGCCTGCGCCCGGCGGCGGAGTCGCCCAGGGGCAAGTCCAATTGCGTTCCGTCATCGAGTGTCGCGTGCACCAGCCTCCGGCCATAAGACATTTTCAGTCGGGCCGGGTGATCCAGCGCCACGATGCGCCCCTGGTCGAGGAAGGCCACCCTTTGGCAGAGTTGATCGGCCTCCTCCATATAGTGGGTGGTGAGAAAGACGGTCATCCCCTGCGCGGCTAGCTCGGCTATCATCTGGCGGATGTCGCGCGCTACGGCCGGGTCCAGCCCCTTTGTCGGCTCGTCCAGGAACAACAAGCGGGGACGATGGAGGAGAGCGCGGGCGATGAGCAACCGTTGTTTCATACCGTTGGAATAGGTGCGCACCCGCTCTGCGGCGCGCTCGCGCAACCCGACCATCTCCAGCACCTCCTCCACGCGGCCAGCGTCTACGCCGTAGAGTTGAGCGCTAAAGAGCAGGTTTCCCCGCCCTGACATCCGGTCGTACAGATTCTGCTGTTCAAAGACCACGCCGATCTGGGGCAGGAGGCGCTCACGTTCGCTGACCACATCGCAACCCACCACACGGGCCTGGCCTGCCGTGGGGCGCAGTTGGCCGGTGAGCAGGCGGATGGTCGTCGTCTTGCCCGCGCCGTTGGGGCCCAGCAGGCCGAAGACCTCGCCCTCTTCTACCGTGAAAGTGAGGCCGTCCACGGCATGCCGGCCGCCGAAGGCACGTGTCAGGGCCTCGGTTTCGATAGCGTTCATCGGCTTCCTCTTCTGCGCCGTTGTGCACCCAGCAGGACCAACGTTGCCGCTGCGCCCCCGCCCACAATGGGAAGTAACTGCGGCCAATAGGGCGTGCCTTTTAGCACAACGGCCGTGGCGATGATGACCGCTGCCCAAACGATGGTCACGGCAGTGACAGGCCAACGTGTCTCGTCCATTGTACCTCCTGTAATTATTCAACCCCTCCCGTCTCCTACTCGATCCAGCGCAGGATCAGGGTCGCTTGAAGGGGATCAATAGCGAAGGCAGCGTGATGCTCGCCAGACTCCCGATCAGCATCATGTTCACTCCTTTCCTCAACACCACAGAGATTGAGCTGGCTGCCGCCCACTACCGCTTTGATTATAGCAGCCCGGGGGGCTGACTGCAACGGTTTTCCTTCCAAAGGCGTATAGGGACGGATGAATGGCGCAGGGAAGGAGCGAGCGGCGCGGGTCAATAGCCCAGCAGCTCCCGCAGCTCACGCGCGGCAGCCTTGCTCAGAGGGATTTCGGTGCGCGCGGAGTCGTCGAGCACGAGGGTGAAGCTATCGCGGGTGTAGGGGATGACGGCCCGGACATGCTGGAGATTGACCAGGTAGGCGCGGTGGGCACGGAAAAAGCCGCTGCGCGTCAGGCGTTCCTCCAGCTCGGTCAAGGTGAAGGGGGTGGGAATCTCGCCCTCGACGGTGTGCAAGCAGGTGTGCCCTCCTGTGGCGGATACGTAGAGGATATCGGTCGGGTCCACGAGCACCACTTTGCCCTCCAGCGGGGCGGGCACCCTGAAGGGAAAGCTGGCCGGTTGCTCGCCCTGGTGACTGTAGCTCCGCACGATGCGCCCGTGCTCCAGCTCGTATATAGTCCTGCACAGACCGCGCAGGCCGGTCGCTTCGGCGGCGAAGATGAGTATCGCAGTGTTCCTGGCGGCAAGCTGGCGGATCAGATCGGCCAGCAAGGCACACGAGGAGGCATCACAGCCCGCGAAAGGCTCATGTAGCAGCAGGACAGAGGGACGGTGGAGAATGGCACGGCCAAAGGCCAGGCGGCGTGCCAGCCCCGGGGAGAGCTGGCAGGCAGGTACAGCCGCCTGGTCGGCCAGTCCGACCTCAGTCAACACCTCATCGGCGCGGGCGGCGGGCAAGCCATAAAGTTCGCAGTAGAAAATGAGATTCCCACGCGCGGTGAGCCGCTCATAGAGCGCGTTCTCTGCGAAGAGGACGCCCATCTGCCTGCTGAGCTTTTCCCGCTCGCGGGCAGGATCGAGTCCGGCCACCCGTACTTTACCAGCGGTGGGACAGCATTGACCGGTGAGGAGCGCGGTCAGAGCCGATTTGCCGCTACCAGGCGGTCCCACGACGGCAACGATCTCCCCGGAAGCGACGGTCAGCGCCTTAATATCCACTACCGTGTTCCCGCCGCTGACTTTTTGGAGGCCCGTAAGCTCGATCATCACAGTGTTCCCATCGGGCTAAGCAACGGTCCACAATGGAGTGCTCCCATTATACCATGATCTGAAGCTGACGAAAACCGCATGTCAGAGTGGGGGGACGGTGTGCGGCACCCACCCGGGCCCGAACCGGCTGCTGAGCGTGAGTCGTTCGGTGGGCTGCATCGGCCGAACGCTGACGATGGTCGGAGCACAGGGACGGGCCTACAATCTGGGCTTGCGCCCTCCCCTTCCCATTCTGGGTGAAGAGAAAGCCAGGCTGGCCGTGTCGTTGCGCCCTGCTCTCTCACCTGCGGCGAGATGCTCACCACCTCACACGGCGGTTGGAGCAGGAGAAAACAGACCATCCCGACCAGGACTTGCCAAAGTGCGATAAAAGGGTTATAAACACAAGTGCACGGCCTGTGCAAAGTCGGCGGTGGGATGGAAGGGCGGCTTTAGCCGCAGGCCTCTCTGCTTACCGTCCAGGAGTGCTGTGCTGGCTTGGGATGCTTCTGTCGGCTCATCTTTCGCATGCCCTGATATATGCGTCCCTGCTTTG
>JAOAAG010000168.1 GCA_026418995.1 Anaerolineae bacterium | reverse complement strand
AGATGTGTATAAGAGACAGCCTGTACACTGTGACAGAAACCCACGTAGGGGTGGCCTGAGCCCTCGAACACGGCCCAGGAATTGGCCGCCATCGGGTTGACATAATTGATCAGCAGCGCATCCGGTGCTAACTCGTCCAGCTCATCACACAGATCGAGGAGCACCGGGATCGTGCGCAGGGCGCGGAACACACCACCTGGACCAAGCGTATCGCCCACGCACTGTTCCACACCGTACTTCCTGGGGATCTCGATGTCCAGCCGGTATGCCTCCAGTCCTCCCTGCTGAAAGGTGGTGATAACGTAATCTGCCCCCTTCACTGCCTCGCGCCGGTCGAGGGTGGCCTCCACACGGGTCTTATGGCTCAGCCCCCGGTGCTCCACCATGGCCTGAACGATATCGTGGGCCTGTTTGAGCCGGTTGGCATCTATATCCATCAGTGCGATGGTGCTCTCCTGCAATGCCGGCGTCAGGAGGATATCGCTGCACAAATTGCGGGTGAAAACAACGCTGCCCGCTCCGATAAATGCAATCCTGATCATAAACGTGAACCCAAAGCAAAAAGCAAGGTGACGGTCACTGCTGAAGTGACCGTCACCTAACCTCGATTATCCACAATGATAGTACACTTCCCAACCCAGGTACTTGCTCAGCGCCTCGCAGACGGCCGCTGCGCACTGCGAGAGATTGGCTGCGACGTGGTGCTCGTAACCGTTCTCGCAGATGTGGTGGAGCAGCTTCTGGAAATTGGGGATATGCACCACACCGTAACCGCCGAAGGTGTCCAGAGGATCATCCGTGATCTCGCCCTCGCCCAGATAAGCGCGGATGACGCCCCGCTCATCGTCGGTGGACACGCGGCAGTAGGTGAACGGTCCGGTCTTGATGCGCCCCACGACGGTGCCGTAAGTATTATCCTTACCCACTGAGCCGGCGATGATCTCCTGATAATCCATCCTCATATCCTGGAAGAATGCTTTGGGGAGGTTGCTGCAGTGGAAAACCACCCCCTTATCAGGATCATCGCCGTAATTGTTGTTCCAGTCCAGCAGCGCACTGGGCTGACCGGAGGCCAACGCCATAGCATACATGCCGACCGCTCCAGTGATGTCCGTCTCGCAGGCGCTGGGACTGAGGGTGTTGCTCAACATGCTCATCACCGTGCAGGGCACGACACCGAAGAATTCCTCCATCGAGGTCCAGCACTGTACGGCGGTAGCGACCAGCCTGTGCTCATCAATCCAGTCCTGCATCACCACGGCAAACTTGGCCATTTTGAGCAGCGCGTCGGACGGGATGCCCGCAGTCGGTACGTAGGACTTGATCTCATCCAGTTTCCCGCGTACCCGTGCATCATCATCCTTCAGACGGTTGGCACGGCCAAAAGCCTCGGAGAGGTCCAGGCTTTCCACGCTGATACCGTACTTCTCCAGCAGTTTCTCGCTATAACGCACGGTGATGAAGGCGGCCGGCCTGGCGCCAAGGACTCCGACCCTAGCGCCGCGCAAGCCACGCACGACCCGGCAGGTAGCCGCGAAATCGCGCAGGTCTGTGCGGAAGCTGGGGGAGTCTGGCCATACGGTGTGTAGCGTGGTCAGGGTGAACTTGATGCCGTACTGCTTCAGGTTGTTGCAAACGGACATCTTGCCACAGAAACTATCACGACGGTCTGCTACCGTCATCTTGCCCGCTTCATCCGGGAAGGCATGCACCAGCACCGGTACGTTCAACCCGGAGAGACGGATCGCGTCGGCCACACCGCGCTCATCGCCGAAATTGGGCAGCGTGACCAGGATACCATCAATTGCATCGGCGTGTTGCTTGAAGAGCGCAGCGCACTTTTCGGCATGCTCCCTGGTCTCCACTGAGCCGTAGGGAGTGTCGTCCGGGCCCAGGACGACCGCGTTAATACCTTCCTCTGCCAGCACCCGCAGGATCTCCTTGCGGCCACTGTCGCAGAGATGCTTGGGGAAGAAGCCCCGGTTTCCGACTATGACTCCTAGCGTTGTGTTTGCCATTCTCTCATCTCCTGAACAGATATGTTCTATTCCCCTGTGGGACAGTGCTTTCTCTCACAATTAACTGCGGCCGCAGCAGGATAGCCCGGGGCTCGATTGTTGTCTGTCCCTCCAGGCTTGCCTCAATCATGCGGCTCAGTTCCCTCACGGCAAGGCGCCCCAGCTCGACCATATCCTGTCTAATGGTGGTGAGTGGAGGACAAAAGTAAGCTGCTTCGGGTATATCATCAAAACCGACGATAGCCAGGTCTTCAGGCACGCGCAGTCCTGCGCGGCGCGCCGCCTGTAACGCGCCCAGGGCCATCTGGTCGTTGCTGGCAAAGACGGCATCCAGACGCGAGCACCGTTCCAGCAACATTCTCAGACCCTGCTCTCCGCTGGCGGCTGACCAATCCCCTTCCACAACAAACTCTTCGGAAACAGGCAGGCCGGCGTTCTCAAGGGCATCCTGCCAGCCACACTGGCGCTGACGTGCCTCCCACCAGCTCAGGGGACCGGTGATGATACCTATATTGCGGCGGCCCTGCTCGATCAGATGACGGGTAGCCATCCGGCCTCCGCTCCGGTTATCCACGTTAGCGATAGCGATGCCCGGTCGTGGTTGGGTGCTGAGAAAAATCAGCGGTACGGGGAGCTGAGGAGCTTGCGTCACCCATTCCCGGTTTCCCCCGATCTCGGGAACGGCCCAGATGATGCCATCCACATGCCTGGCGAGCATCTCGCGTAAGATGTGCTCGACATTGCTTTGTTCAGGCCGGCGCACCAGGTCCAGAATCAGAGCATAGCCCATTTCGCTGGCCTGTTGTTCAATACCTGAGAGGTTGCGAGAGGGGCCGAAGTATTCCACCCCGTACCCTACCACGCCCAGCGTGCGCGTGCGCCCCTGGATCAGGCTGCGTGCTACACTGCTGGGCTGATAGCCGAGCCTGGCAATGACCTCTTTGACCCGCTGGCGCGTCTCCGGGGCGACATCCGGGCGCTCGTTGATGACGCGGGAGACCGTCTGGGTTGAGACCCCCGCTTCCTCTGCCACCTGCTTTATCGTGACTCGTCTGATGGGTCTGTTCATCTGTTGGTATCCCGTTAACGATAACAATATACCTCAAAACCAGCCTTAAGTCAAGAGGCGAACGGAATGGAGCAGAAGCGACTTCCGGTCTGTAGCCAAGCCCTTGTTGTGCACTATCGTGCCTGCCAGAGCAAGCGATTGTTTTCCACCACGAGGGCAACCGCACCAGCTTTCTCCAGCGAGCTGAGCGCAGCCAGCACTGTGGCGCGGGCCAGGAAGAAGGAGGTGGCTGTGGTCAGATGCAGCCCGTAGTGGTCAGCGACGTAGCGGAGCAGCGTTTCCGTGTCCCGGGCCTCCGCTGCTCCTTCGTACACCAGCTCCCTTATCTCCCCCAATCGTGCCGCGTTGGCAGCGCAGGCCGTGACAATCTCTGTACCGGCCCGGTAGGCCGGACCATGGCCGGGTGCAAAGTAGTCGTAGTTCAGCTCCGGGAGCCGTGCCAATGTCGCCAACGTCGCGTCCATATCCACACAGAAGGTGACTTTGTGCTTTTCCAGGGTCTCGTCCGGGAACAGAGCATCGGCACAGAACAGAACTCCCCCTATGGCCAGACCCATCTGGTTGGGCGCATGGCCTGGCAGAGCAAGCACGTCCACGGTGAACGGCCCTATCTCCAGTCGTCCCGGTGCTGCAACAACGCAATCTACCCGGCATGGCTCTGCTAAGGTGAACCTGGAGCGCAGTTCCTCGATAGGAGCTGCTCCGCCAAACAAGTACAGAGGCTCGATAATAGGATGTTCCATCATCGCGGCTTCCAGGCCAGGCGCGTAGGTCCGCACTGGAGCTCTACGCTGGAGAAAACCGGCACCGCCGAAGTGATCAGCGTGAGCATGGGTGAGGAAAACGGCCGTGAGTGGCACGCCCAGCTCGTCGGCGACGCGCTGGGCCCGCCGGGCCGCATCTTTATCAAGCCCTGCGTCAATCAGCAGGCCCTGGCCGTCCTGTACAGCCAGACCGATGTTCGTCCCGCTCTGCAGATGGAAAACACCTGCTGCCAGCTCCACCGGTTTCACAGCTTTTGCCCCTGACTTATTAAACCGTGCGATATGCAATCATACCACGACTCCAGATGTGTAGCAAGACAACGGCATATCGAGGCAGGCGACATAGAGGGCCAGGCCTCGTACAGAGGTGGCACAAGTGGCTTTAGTCGGTTGCCCTCTACGCTGGCCTGGATATGATGTGGCTTCTGGAGGTGGCTGATGTCCCCAACTCGCGACGGTCGCTTACAGCGATAAGCGTAAATGCGGATTCATGGTATAATTCATAGCCCACCGCGGATAGGGCAGGGGTAACAGAATGCTCAGATTCTGCTTGCTGCATCTGCATCCTGCATTTTGTACGAGAAACTGGGAAAGAAGGAGGGTGACCTGTGGTCAATATCGTGCGCCAGATAGATAATTGGGTGAAGGTGCAAAGGGTCCTGGTCAGCGTATCGGATAAGGCCGGGCTGGAGGGGCTGATCGCGGGACTTATTGAGATCAACCCTGAGGTACATTTTTACTCTACGGGCGGCAGTTACAACGCCATTACCGCCATCCTGGGACCGGAAAAGACCCCCCGCTATTTGACTCAGGTCTCGGAGTATACCGGACAGCCGGAAATGCAGGGGGGACTGGTCAAGACGCTGGATTTCAAGATTTACCTTGGCCTGCTGAGCGAAACCTACAACGAGGCCCACCGGGCGGATCTAGCCCGCACCGGGGCCGTGCCATTTGACATGGTGGTGTGCAATCTCTACCCGTTCGAGGCCACCGTGGCCCGTGCCGGGACAACGGTCGAGGAGGCGCGGGCGAATATAGACATCGGGGGGCCGAGTATGATCCGCGCCGCAGCGAAGAACTACCTGCGCGTGGCCCCGGTCGTGGACCCGGCCGATTATCCTGAGCTGCTGGCCTTCCCCCGCGCTCACGAGGGGAAGCTCAGCCTGGAAAAGCGTTTTGAGCTGGCATGCAAAGCTTTCGCGCTCACCGCCCGATACGATGCGGCGATCAGTTCGTTCCTGGCCACCCGCCATCGGGCCGAGCTGGCGAGTATCTACACCTTCATGGATGCCGGTAATGTATCCCAAGGATAAGGAGTCAGGGCTATGTCGGACCTCAAACGAGCCTATCACACCATTATGGACGACCACTTCCCGGAACGGATGGAAATATCCTTCATCTCCGACGAGGGGCGTACCACGCTTGTCTACGAGAAAGTCTCCTGGGTCATTGACGGTGTGCGCAAGGGGCTGCGCTACGGCGAAAATCCCGGCCAAGAGGCTGCGCTGTATCGCCTGATTAACGGCAACCTGGTCTTAGGCGAGGTCAAGACCATCGCGCCGGGGCGTTACCTGGTCTCCGATGCGGAGCTGCTCCAGTTCGGCAAGCACCCCGGCAAGATCAACCTGACCGACGCGGACAATGCGCTCAACATTCTGCGCTATCTGACCGAGCGGCCGGCGGCGGCGATCATGAAGCACAACAACCCCTCCGGTGTAGCCGTTGCCGATACCATCCTGGAGGCGTATCTCAAAGCCGACCTGGCCGACCATGTGGCGGCCTTCGGCGGCTGTATCGCCCTCAACCGGCCGGTGGATGTTCCCACGGCGGAGGCCATCTCAGAACGTTACGCTGAGGTCGTGGTGGCGCCCGAGTTTGAGGAGGGCACGCTCAGTATCCTTGGTAGACGCAAGAACCTGCGTATCATGCGCATTGACAACATCAAACGCCTCGCCGAGTTCGCCACGGAACGCTTCGTGGACTTCAAAAGCCTCATTGACGGCTCGATTATCGCCCAACTGTCCTACGTGCCACAGACGCGCACCAAGGCCGATCTGATGCTAGCCGAGGCCGTCCACAACGGCGTCGTGTACCGGATCGCACGCGAGCCGACCGACAGGGAATACGAGGACATGCTGTTTGGCTGGATGGTCGAGGCCGGGGTGACTTCCAACTCGGTCATCTATGTCAAGGACCTGGTCACGGTCGGCATCGGCACTGGCGAGCAGGACCGCGTCGGGGTGGCCGAGATCGCCAGGGATAAGGCCTACCGCAAGATGGCCGACCGTCTGGCCTACGAGCGGTACGGGGTCATCTACTCGGCGTTAGAGGACGAGGGGCGGCGGCGGGAGATACGTGAAGAGGTCGAGGCCCAACACGGCGGGCTGATCGGCGCGGTGATGGTCTCGGACGGGTTCTTCCCCTTCCGGGACGGGGTGGACGTCGGGCTGCGCGAGGGGGTCACGGCCGTCATCCAGCCTGGAGGCTCACTCAATGACTACCAGGTGATCCAGGCCTGTAACGAAGCGGGCGCGACGATGGTCTTTACCGGCCAGCGCAGCTTTAAGCATTAGGATGCTACGCAGCCCTCACCGGGTTGCGTAGCACCCCGATGGTTTCCACCCCCACCTCGACCAGGTCGCCCGGTGCCAGGGGCCCTACACCGGCAGGTGTCCCTGTCATAATGACATCCCCTGGCTCAAGAGTCATAATGCTTGCCACATAGGCAATCAACTGGGCCGGGGAGAAGACCATATCGGTGGTGCGTCCGCGCTGGCGCACCTGACCGTTGACTCTGCATATCACTTCCAGGTCGGCTACGTCTGTCTCGTCTACTCCACAGACCAGCCATGGGCCGAGTGGGCAAAAGGTGTCGAACCCCTTGGCACGGGTCCACTGGTTGTCGCGCCGCTGGAGGTCACGGGCGGTGACATCGTTGCCGCAGGTCACACCCAGCACGTAATGCCATGCCTCCTGCGGAGATACGTTGCGGCAGCGCCGGCCCATCACCACCGCCAGCTCCGCCTCATAATCCACCCGCTCCGACTGGGGAGGCAAAAGTATGTACTCGCCTGCCCCAATCAGGCTGCTGGGCGGCTTGAAAAAGAGCAGCGGCTCTGGAGGTATGGGCATATGGCTTTCCTCGGCGTGGGCGCGGTAATTCAGGCCCACACAGATAATCTTGGTAGGTATGCTTGGTGGCAGTAGACGCATGGCTTCCAGAGGCCCCAGCTCCCCCCCACGCCTGTATCCACCGAATACCTCACCGTGCAGCTCGTAAACCATGTCCCCTTCAACCAGCCCCCACCTGGAGCTGCCCTCTATCTCCACACGCACGATGCGAGTACGGCTATCCCATCCCACGGCTATGCTCCTTTGATTTCCGCTATTGCGAGATGTGTCAGATAGAGCGGACATCCGCCCCCACACAGAGGCAGCTCCGCGCATGTACGGCACTTATCCGGCACGTAGCGCCGCTCGCGCAGCGCACGGGCCAGCTCGTGGTTCCATATCTTCTCCCAGGGGTCGTGCAGGATGTGACCTAGCGGCTCATAGTAGCTCTGGCAGGGGATAACCGCCCCGTCAGGCTCAATGCACATATTGTAGAGCGCGGCGGTACAGGCCTTCACACCCAGCTCCAGTTGCAGCGGCGAAAGCGCGCAGTACTGGGTCGGGGTGTACCATATCAGGCGCAGGGAGTAGCGGTCGCAGGCCTCCCGCACCTGCTCCAGAATGGGGACCAGCTCTCCCTCCTGGAAGCCGGTGCCGACAGCAGCCCCTCTGCCGGCATAGATCAGGCTGTTGCAGGCAAAGGTGGGCACCCCCAGCGAGGCAACGAAGGCCACCGTCCCGGCGATGGTGTCCACGTTTATCCGGGTCAGTGTAGTGTTGGTGGTGGTGTAAAGACCGGCTGCGAGTGCGTTGCGGATGCCCTCTACTGTCTCCCGCCAGGCGCCGGCTGCCGCCACCATCGTGTCGTGCACGCGCTCATCGTGCGATTCCAGGGTGATCTGTACGTGGTCCAGCCCCGCCCTGGCCAGCTCCTGTACATAGCCCATGTCGGCCAGGCGGCGGCCGTTGGTTAACAGCCCGGTCACCAGGCCCAGCCCTTCAGCATACGCGACCAGCGCTGGCAGGTCATCGCGCAGCGTGGCCTCGCCACCGGTGAAACAGACGTGGGGGATACCTGCTGCCCATACCCGTTCCAGGACCGCCTTCCAGGTACCCGTGTCCATCTCCGGGTAATTACCCGGCCGGGCAACGTAGCAGTGGGGACAATGGTTGTCGCAGCGGTAGGTCAGTGCCAGGTCCATCCGGTAAGGGGCAGAGAGCTGCACCGCAAACGGTTCGATCCGCTCCAATTCCTGGAAAGGGCAGACGCCGTCCTCGTGGCCGAGGCATGCTTCGATCTGCTCGCGGATGCGACGGTAATCGGCGCGGGCCGTTTGGGCATCTATCCGGTAGAAGCGCCTGATCTCCCGCACTGCTGCGTCCTCGGAGTACCCTTCCAGCGCCAGGCGAGTGTAGACGGCCGCGGTCTGGTTCAGATGGAGCACCTGAGCGGCGTTGATCACGAGCAGACCCCGCCCGTCCGGCTCTATACGCAGATGGAGGCGAACACGCCCCCCTTGCCCATCGCGCCGCTCATAGGCGTGGAGACCGGGAGAGAGAAGCTGGGAACAGGTCTGTTTCACCATGCATCAACACGCGCCGCAACGGAAGCCCGTTTTAAAGCGCGGCCCCCCATAGCTGCTACCGACATCCGCTCACCTTCCTCCCCCAGCGCAGGCGCAGGCGCACCCGGCACAGGCGCAGGCACAGGCACAGCCGCCGCCTCCGTAGCGCCTTCCACCGGAAGATGGCGGAGGCGGGGGATTGGTCACTGCGGTGACTGCGCCGGTGAAACCGGTCAGGCTGCGGACGATACGGCTGGAGGTGGACTCGATCCCCTTCACAATAGTCGCGGCGAAGGTAGCCCCCGGCAGCGTCGGCAGCGAGGGACGCGCGGCAGTTACGCCGAAGGTGGGACTGTCACCAACAGCAGTGCCACCGCCCGCGGTCGCAGTGGCGCCTGCCCAGGGGCGGTAATAACCCCACCACAACGGCACATAGACCGGCCCCGTGCTGAATACCCGGTTAGTGCGCTCTTCAAACTGGTCATCCAGCATCGTCCACTCCAGCCCCTCATCAAAGAGACGGCCACGCACCTCCGGTACCTCGGCTCCCTCAACCTGCTCCCACGCCCGCCGGACGATGTCCCTGTAGTAAGCCACCGTCTCCTGGCGGCTGAACCCCTTGATTTTGCTGCTCACCGATTTGATAAGGGCGGTCATCATATCGCGCAGCCTGCTTTCATCGAGGGTGCCGTCCGGTTGCACCGCCCCGAGGAAGTCCTTTTCGTACTCCCGCAGCCCCTCGGGAATGGGCGTATTCACCCTGATCCGAAGCGGGGCGTCGTCGAGCACGGCCACCGCTCCCTTCTTCAGGAGGCCGAAGAGGATCATCGTCAGCACTTTGTTGAGAGGCGTTTCCAGCAGGATGGCTGCCTCCACCGCCGTAAGTCCTCTCTTGACCCCCACGCCCTCGACTTTCACCGAAGGGGGCAGGTACTGCATCTTACGCCGCTGGCCCGCCCATGCGGATAGTGCTATGATGCCCACTACCGCAGCAAAAAAGCAGCAGACAGGGTTGCAGATTATTCCTATAAGTGTAGTAACAGCCCGCTCCAGCAGTGATGGCGGCGTCTGCACCGCGCCGGCGGCCAGGTAACGGCGAGGAAACGACGCGCCAAAGGTGTATTGCCGGTCTGCTCTGGCGGAGGGGTTATGCCAGGTGTACAACACTCTCCCTGTATCATCCAGGGCTGTTTGTGGCTGTTCGGGCCAACCAGAGGGCGCGGAGTGCCAGCGGGGCTCCTCCGGCTGCACACCGGCTGGCAGGTGGAAACGTACTGTCATGTCGGTGGTGCCGTGGACATACTCGCTTCCAAACCAGGTAGGCGAGAACTCGATGCTGGCATACTCCGGATCACGGCTGTCCTCATAGACCATCCCGCCCACCCGTTCCACGACCACATGCACCGTACCCGACCTGCCGGGGCGGATTTCGTTAGCGCCCAGCCATAAGGCCACTCCGTACTCTCCTTTACCCTGATAGTCGGAGTCCACCCGGCTGATGGGCTTACCATCCACGTCTGCATAGATGTCTGAGAGGTTGTAATTTCCGTTGGGCAGGCCCAGGTCCACCACATCTATGCTATGCGCGCCCGGATCACAGGTAAAGGTGAACCAGTACTCCAGCCTGATGGAGCCGTCCTGGTGGACCCACACCTCTACTGTTTCCCGGTCGAGCGAGAAAGAATAGTCCTGAGCGTACAGAGAGAGCGGCAAGCCCAACAGGGCGAGGGCAAGTAGTGGCCAGATCAGCCATGTTTTGATGCGCATCTCATGCCTCCGTAAGCCGCCCGCTACCACTTCGGCTCCTCGACCATCTGGTAATAGGAGCCACAGTAGGGACAAGAGATAAAGACAGCCCCTTCTTTGATGGTAATGCTATCCTTCTGGAGTTCGCCGCCACACTTCTGACACTTCAGCGTCTCCAACTGGATATCGCCGCTGAGGTCAATTTTCTGCACAATCTGCTGGGCTGGTTTCGGCTCGCGGAACTTGACCAGCGCGATGATGCCCAGTCCAATGCCCACACTGATTACCCCGACGCATATCCAGCCCACCTTCCCTTCCGGGCTGAAGGCCGCCCAGATAAAGAGGACACCGAAAAAGATAAGAATCGCCGCGATTATGTAGCCTATGATTTTTCCTGTGGACATATTAGCTGCCTTTCAAAATTTGCATATGTGCGCGAGGACCCGATGAAGGTAGTGCTATGACCAGTTTGTGCTAAAATACGTGTGCTGGAGGATTATAAACCTATTTCGTATATCTAACAAGCGGTGTGGTCAGTGAGATGATTGTCACTGTGACGCCCAATCCAGTGCTGGACCGCACACTCATCGTACCTCGGATCGTGTGGCACGAGGTGATACGGGCAACGACCACGCGGCTCGATTGGGGCGGCAAGGGATTCAACGTCTCCAGGGCGCTGAAAGCGCTGGGTATGGACAGCGTAGCGGTGGGCTTCATTGGCGGAGCGACGGGAGAGCTCCTGGAGCGAGGGCTGCGCGAGCTGGGCATCGCCACCGACTTTGTGCGCATCGCAGGCGAGACACGCACTAACGTCGTTATCGCCGAGCAGGACACGGGGCGCTATCTCAAGGTCAACGAGGCCGGCCCCGTAGTCAGTGCGGAGGAGCAGGCCGCGTTACTTGCGCTTGTGCGCCGACGGGTACGTCCGGGCGAGCTATGGGTGCTCTCCGGGAGCCTGCCTCTGGGAGTACCGCCAGCTTTCTATGCCGACCTGGTTGTCACCGTGCAACAGGCAGGAGCACAGGCCTTCCTGGATACCAGCGGCGAACCCCTCCTCCTGGGGTGTCAGGCGGGACCCTATCTGGTCAAGCCCAATGCCGTCGAGGCCCAGGAAGTCACGGGGCAGGAGATAGATGACGATGATGATGCGCTCGCGGCGGCACGTTTCTTCCTTGAGCAGGGGGTGCAGGTGGTCGCTCTGTCGCTCGGAGCGGGGGGATTAGTGCTGGCCTCCCGGGGATGGGCTGTACGGGCTAGACCTCCCCAGGTAGAGGCTCGCAATCCCGTCGGCGCGGGGGACGCGCTGCTGGCCGGAGTGGCCTGGGCGATGCTGCGAGGGTTAACGCCGGAGGAGATAGCCCGTTGGGGAGTAGCCTGCGGTGCTGCCGCAGCGGCAAGCGAAGGGGTGGCGTTCGGCTCGCGGGAGGAGGTGGAGGCCCTCTACCACCAGTCCAGCGCCTACCGCTGTGAGCTGTGGTAAGTAACGTCTCACTGCAACCTGTGTGGCTTAGTTTTGATGGGCAGGATGACTGTCAACTGGTCGAAAATTTCAACAGCAATGAGATGCCATCCCCTTGAGCATCTGTTGAGGTGGAACGGCCCACTGGTCTCTTCCCTCGGGCTGGGGGTGGGTGTGCTGGCCGGCCTGCTGCTCTCCAGGCTCTCGCTGCTGGGGAGCGTGCTCTTTGCCGGGCTGTCCATCCTGAGCGGGGCAACGCTGATCGAGCCGCTGGTGGGAGTAAGCGCAATGCTCTTCCTGGGGCCGCTGTGGGCCTACCTGCGGGCAGAGGTGCCGCAGGTGCCCGCCCAGATAGCCCAGCTTTTCTTCGCGTTGACCGTAGCGGTCTGGCTGGCACGCGGCCTGGCCCGTCGTGATCTGCGCCTGCCGTCGTCTTTCTTGCTCCTTCCCTTCGCTCTCTTTCTGGGAGCTACATGGCTCTCACTGTGGGACGCGGTCGAACTGCCGGTGTACGGAGTGCCAGAGTTTATCAAATGGGTGCAGGTGCTGATCCTGTGTCTCATCGTGGGCGATGTTCTGGCAACCAGCGCAGGCCCCAGACGCGCAGCCTGGCTGGTGGGAGTATTGCTCCTCACCGGACTCTTTCAGGCACTGGTAGGAGTGTATCAGTTCTGGTTACGCGGCGAGGGGCCCCACCATTTCGCCATCCTCGGCGGCCGCTTCTACCGCGCCTACGGCACTTTTGAGCAACCCAATCCCTACGCGGGCTATCTCGGCATCACACTGGCGCTGGCGGTTGGGGTACTCGCAGGGATACTTGAGGAACAGATACGGCGGCGAAGGCGCATCACTATGGCCAGGGGACTCCTGAGCGCCTCCGTAGCGGTCACTGTCGCCTCGATGGGTATCGCGCTGGTGATGTCCTGGAGCCGGGGAGGATGGCTCGGCTTTACGGCAGCAGCAGTAACGATGGCACTGGCACTGCCGCACCGGGCCAGGTGGGGGCTTCTGCTGGTCGCTGTTGTCATACTTGTGGGAACAGGTCTCTACACGGCGGGACTGCTGCCAGCCGCTGTCGTAGCACGCTTCACCAGCTTTGTCGAGGATATCCGCTTCGAGGACGTGCGCGGGGTGGGCATTAACGATGCCAATTACGCGGTCATCGAGCGCCTGGCCCACTGGCAGGCGGCACTGGAGATGTGGCGACATCACTTCTGGACCGGCGTGGGTTTCGGTTGCTACGAGCCGGCCTATAGGGATTTTGCTCTCATCAACTGGCCTATTGCACTGGGGCACGCCCACAACTATTACCTCAACCTTGCCGCAGAGAGCGGCCTGATCGGATTGGTCGCTTACCTGTTGCTGTGGGGAGTGACCTTCTGGTACACCTGGCAGATGACGCGACGCGCTCAGGGATGGCCTCGTGGCCTGGCCATTGGCCTGCTCGGCGCGTGGACACACCTGAGCGTACACAATTTTCTCGACAACCTCTATGTTAACAACGTCCATCTGCACATTGGCGTGTTGCTGGGCCTGCTGACCTGGCTGACACGTTCCTTTGCCACTTGCCCCACCAACCGGGCAGAGTTATAATGTCCAGGTAGCAGCCTATCAGCGACAAACCTGGAGGAACCATGGACCTGGCACGCTTTCTACCCATTGCTCGGGGCGATGCCCCAGCCGATCTCTTGCTGCGCAACGGGCGGGTGATCAACGTCTTTACCGGCGAAATCATGATGGCCGATGTTGCCATCGCCGGGGATACCATCGTCGGGGTAGGGTCGGGCTATGGAGCAGCCACAGAGATTGACCTGGGTGGCCGCTACGTCTGTCCTGGCCTGATTGACGCCCATGTGCATATCGAATCGTCTATGGTCACCCCTGCGCAATTTGCCCGCGCCGTTGTGCCACGCGGCACCACCACCGTCGTCTCCGACCCGCATGAGATCGCCAATGTGCTGGGCGCCGCCGGGATTCGCTATATGCTGGATTCCTCCGCAGGATTGCCACTGAGCGTCTATGTTAACCTGCCTTCCTGCGTTCCGGCCACTCCTCTCGGCACCGCTGGGGCGGAACTAAGCGCCGACGATTTGCTGGCCATCTCCGGTCTGGAGCGGGTCATCGGGCTGGCCGAGTTTATGAACGTGCCTGGCGCGGTGCTGGGGTTGCCCGGAGCAATAGACAAACTCCTGGCTTTCCGGGGCCGTGTGATTGACGGCCATGCCCCGGGCGTCACCGGCAAGTGGCTACAGGCCTATATCGGGGCCGGCCCGGGCTCCGACCATGAATGTACCACCGTCGAGGAGATGCTGGAAAAACTGCGCCTGGGGATGGTCATCTTTATCCGCGAGTCCACCGCGGCGAAGAATTTGCGCACCCTTGTCCAGGCCATCACGCTGCATAATAGCCGCCGCTGTGCCTTCTGCAGCGACGACCGTCATCCTGCCGACCTCATTGACGAAGGCCACATAGACCATCTCCTCCGTCTGGCCATTGCTGAGGGATTGGAGCCAATTACCGCCATACAAATGGCCACACTGAACGCGGCGGAGTGGTTCCGTCTGCGCGACCGGGGGGCCATCGCCCCCGGCAAGCGCGCCGACCTGGTCGTGTTCTCCAACCTGAAGGATTTCCACGCGGAGATGGTGTTTGCTGCTGGGCAGTTGGTGGCACAGGAGGGCCAGCCGGTCGGCGACTGGGAGATACCGCCTGTAGACGATACCGGCGTGCGCAACACGATGCGGGTACACCCGAACCGGTTAAATTTCAATATACCAGCCTTCAAAGAGCAGATACGGGTGATCGAAATCGTACCCGATCAAATCGTCACCCATCAACGAATCGAGCCGGTCAAAAAGATGGGAGGGATGGCTGTAGCGGCGCCGGAGCGGGATTTGCTTAAGCTCGCGGTGGTGGAACGTCATAAGGGAAGTGGCAACGTAGGGCTGGGTTTTGTGCGTGGTCTGGGGCTAAGGCGTGGTGCCATCGGCGGCAGCGTGGGCCACGACGCCCACAATCTGATCGTCGCCGGATGCGATGACGACTCGATGATGACCGCCGTGCGCGCCGTCTGCGCAATGGGCGGCGGCCTGGTAGCCACGGTAGGGGAAAACGTGCTGGCCTCCGTACCGCTCCCGATAGCGGGCCTGATGTCCGACCAGCCTCTGGAGACGGTGCGCGGTCAAATGGACACGCTCGTCGAGACCGTGCGCGGGCTGGGTTCCGCCCTGCACGATCCCTTTATGACGCTCAGTTTCCTGGCGCTGGAGGTGATCCCCCGGTTGAAATTAACCGACCGGGGGCTGGTGGATGTGGAAAAGTTCGACTTCGTGCCCCTGTTCGTAGAGTGAACTCACCCTCCTGCAGGGCTGAACCAGCGGAGGGTATGCCTGGTGTTATCCCAGCCTCAGCTCGCGGTGCAGAAAGCGCACCGTGTCCACTACCTGCTCCTCAGGGATGCAGAACGAGACGCTGTGCTCTGTGGCGGCCTGAGCCACGGCAATCACCCGCGTTCCCAGCCTCCCCAGCGCAGCAAACGCGTGGGGGACGATGCCAGCCTCATTCCACCCTGGCACGCCCACGACAGAGACCGTCGCGACATTCTCCTTAACCTCTACGTGGTGCAACGAGCCGGTGGAGTTCAGCTCGGAGCGCAGCACATTCAGGCAATGCTGCCGGTCCTGTTCCCGCACCACCAGGTTCAGATTGTGCTCCGAGAAGGACTGGGAGAACATCAGCACATCCACACCGGCCTCACTGAGGCAGTGCAGGGCACGGGCCGACATGTGGAGCGTCCAGGAGTCGTCCTGGCTGCCGATGGCGATCAGGCTCAGCCCGGTGCTTGAGAGCAGCGCTGGCATCAGCTCGCGGTCGGCACTGGGGTGTGCCACGATCAAGGTGCCGGGATCGGCGGGGTTGAAGCTGTTCAATATACGCAACGGGATAGAGCTTGCGGCGAGCGGGCGTATCGTCCTGGGGTGGAGCACGTCCGCGCCGTAGTAGGCCAGGTTGGCGGCTTCGGCGTAAGAGAGTTCCCGCAGCGTGCGGGCCTCGGGCACAATATTGGGATCGGCAGTGAGGATGCCGTTCACGTCGCTCCAGATCCATACCTCGTCGGCGCCCAGGCCGGCGCCGATGATGGCGGCGGAGTAGTCACTCCCGCCGCGTCCCAGCGTGGTCGTGACGCCCTTTTCAGTGGCGGCGATATATCCGGTGATGACAGGCGTCACGCCCCGCTCGACGAGCGGCGCAATCCGTTCCCGCAGCCGCTGGCGTGTCGGCTCCATCAGGGGCGTCGCCGCCCCGAACCGCCCATCGGTGACGATGAGCTCGGTCGCGCTGATGGCCTGGGCGCGGCAGTCGCGCTCCCTGAGCGCGGCGGCCAGAATGAGGGCGGAGAGCTGTTCGCCAAACGAGGCCACTGCATCACAGCCCCGCATGGTCAGCTCGCCCAGGATGGCGATGCTGCGATAGAGCCGCTCCAGCTCGTGCAACCTGTCCTCAACCAGGCCGCCTATCTCGACCCGCTCTCTGCTGTGGTTCAGCAACGTCTCCACAACGGTGAGGTGCTTTTCGAGCAGGCGAGCTTTGATCTCCCGGTAGACGGTGTCCCGCCCCTCGGCGGCAGCGCGTGCTCCGGCGATGAGCGCGTCGGTCACGCCGCTCATCGCCGAAACGACCACTACCTGCCCGGCATCGCCGCCACTCCGGCGACGCTGGTCGAGGAGAATGTCCACCACGCTTGAGAAGCGCTGGGCGTTTCCGACGGAGGTGCCCCCGAATTTGTGTACTATCATCCCGCTATATCCCCGCCAGTGCCTGCTCCAGGTCGGCAATCAGATCCTCGGCGTTCTCGATTCCGAGTGCGTACCGTACCAGGTTGTCTGCGATGCCCGCTTCCCGGCGCTCCCTGGGGTCAAGGGAGATGAAAATGGCCTGTTGCTGAACGATGCTCTCCACGCCTCCGAGGGTGGGGCCGATGTAGGGCAGGCGCAGACGGTCTATGAAGCGCCCGGTCTTTTCCAGGTCGCCGTTTATCTCAAAGCTGACCACCCCCCCGAATCCAGACATCAGCCGTCGCGCGACCTCGTGGTCGGGATGGCTGGGCAGGCCGGGGTAGTAGACGCGGCTCACGGCCGGGTGTTGCTCCAGGAAGCTGGCGACACGCATGCCGTTTTCGTTCTGGCGGTTGACGCGTAATTCCAGCGTTTTAAGGCCGCGCAGAAGCAGATACGCATCATGGGGGCCGGCGACCCCGCCGAGGAGGCCGCGCAGCTCCTCGATGCGGGTCAGCAGCTCCCGGCTACCGATCACCACGCCCGCCAGCAGGTCGTTATGGCCGGCCAGATATTTGGTCGCGCTGTGGATTACCAGATCAACCCCGTACTCAATAGGGCGCAGGTTGATGGGCGTAGCGAAGGTGCTGTCCACGACCGTTATGATGCCCTGCTGTTTGGCGAGCGCTACCATATGGGGGAGGTCAGGCACGCGCAGGTAGGGGTTGGTCGGCGTCTCGGCGAAGATCACGCGCGTATTGGGACGGATAGCCTCACTCAGCCCATCCGGCTCCCCGATGGAGACCAGGGTTGTCTCCACGCCCCAGCGGCTAAGGAAGGAGAGGGCGAATTCCTGAGTACGACGGTAACACCCCCGGGTCATCACCAGATGGTCGCCAGGGGTAAGCAGAGCCAGCAGCGTGGTAGTGATGGCGCACATGCCGCTGGCGAACAGAAGCGCCCGCTCGCCTCGATCGAGGACGGCCAGTTTGCGCTCGACGACGCTTTGCGTCGGGTTGCTGTAGCGGCCGTACTCATCCCGCAGTTGCGGCGACTTGGCCGCCTTTTTGCGCATAAAGTCCAGAATTTCATCGGTGTTCTCGAAGGTATAGGTCGAGGTTTGGAAGATCGGGTTCGTCAGAGCACCATAGGGCTTGCGCTTGTCCTCACCAGCGTGGACAGCCTGGGTCGAGAAGTGATTAGTCATCAACATTCCTCCTGGGAGATTTTCGGTGTTGTCAGGGCCTTATCTGAGGGAAGGAGGGGGAAGAGGAACAAAAAACCTCTTCGCCCGGCACCCAGGATATACCGGTTGAAGAGGCAGGTCATAATCTATCATGCTGCTTCTCATCTTCCAGATCCCAAAAGGGTCTGCCGGAATTGGCACCGTAGCCAGGGCAAGTTCCTGCGCCCGGTTGCCGAGGTTTCACAGGGCCGGTCCCTCCACCTCTCTTGATAAGAACCGCATTTTCAACGTGCCAGACTGCCCCCACAGGTCGGGGTTACCGGAGCACACGTCGCAAGGACATCATACGGTCCGTCGTGCAGCCGCTTGTGAACCTGCGGGAGAAGTCGTCGCGCGCGGATGATACCACATTCGCGAAGAATGTCAAGGGTTCGTATTCCTTCACGTAAAATATCACCGAAACGGGGGTTCGTTCCCCCGTACCAGCATCTCCACCGTGGCACGGTATTTAGCAGACCTCCAGCAGGATTGATCACGCCTCCGCATCCTTCACAGCCGAAGCCAGGGCAACGTCACCTGGCACACATTCCAGGGCTGCGCTTGCTGTGGGATATCAGCAAGCCGGGTCATTTATGTTTCCGACCACGGCAAGTGGTGAGGCTCAAGGTAACCGGGGAGGAGATCAGATAGCCCAGGGGAAATCAGGGTAGCCGCGGGCATCGCTGGCTACCCTGTTTTGCGGTGTCGGTATAGCGGCGCGCCGTCCCAGCGTCTGGTGGGTCCAAACGTGACCTCTCCCAGCAGCCCGGTCCGTCTGGTTGCGGCTAGCGCCACCGCCATCTCTGCGCGGCCAGGCTTGCCAGACGCGGTTATTTCCCGTTCCAGCGCCTCCAGCACCACCCACGTAGCCTCGTAAGCGGGCACGGCCAGCGGCCCAGGCATCATACCACCGGAAACCAGGCCGTACCCCTGGACAAACTCAGTATCCGACACCGATAGCGGCCAGGGGGTAACAAACACCGCTCCCTCTGCTGCCCGCTCTGCTATGGCGGCAAAATCGGCGGCGGCCAGCTCCGGCCCCCCCACAAAAGCGCCCTCCCAACCAGCCGCACGCAGCGCAGCCGCGATCTCCCCTGCTTCTACTGGGGTGGTATCAAACAGGACGACAGCCACGTCCACCTCAAGCACCTGCGCTGTCCAGTCCCCATCCGCCGGCCAGGTGATCAGGTGCAGGGATAACCCGCGTGTGTGCGCCAACTCCTGCAACGCCACCCCTAAAGGCCCTCCTTCGGTGACCAGGACTGCCCGCTGCACCGGCGGCCGGATTTCCTCAACATATGAGAGCATAGCCCCGGCTATAGCCTGGGCATCGGGCCCCATGCGGAAGAGCAAGGGAGAGCTGGGAGACGGAGCGAGCAAGACCGGAGCGACGAGTGGCAGGGAGGCCTGGGTGTACGTGCGTATCGCGGCGACGGTAGTTTCCTCACGAAAGTGGCCAATGACGGCCAGGACCCCGGGATCGAGCGCCAATTTGCGGGCCTGCTCGACCGCCATTTCCGGGTCGGCGCCGTCGTCGTAGGCAATCAGTTCCACACCGTACCCTGCTACGCCTCCACGCCCATTCGCCTCGCGCAGTGCCAGCCGTACCGCGTAGATCACATCGTATCCCACAGCGCGGTAACGTCCCTCAAAGGGGGCCACCAGTCCGATCTTAACGGTCGGCTTTATCCGGCCTGGGACATAGCAGGCGGGCCCTGTACATAGTACAGTGAGGATCAGCGCGAGGGCTAACAGGGGCAGGACGGGGCTACGCGGCGCGCCGACCATTCCCCTAAGGGCTCTGGCCACCGCACCTTTCGTAGTTGCGGTTGTGCTCCTCTTGCGTGACGGCGAACAGGTGGCTTCCGTCATCCTTCGTACAGTCTACCATAAAGAAATAATAGTCCGTCTCGGCAGGGTAAGCTGAAGCACGGATCGAGGCTAGTCCCGGACTGCAGATCGGTCCGGGCGGCAGGCCCAGGTGGCGGTACGTGTTGTAGGGTGAGTCTATCTGCGTGGCCTCCAGCGTGAACTGAGGCCACCAGTCCTCCGGCGTGCCCAGTGCGTACTGGACGGTGGGACATGCGCCCAGAAACCAGCCGCTGGTCAGGCGGTTATGATAGACCCCCGCGATGAGCGGGCGTTCCTCGTCCAGCACCGCCTCCCGTTCAACAATGGAGGCCAGCGTCACCAGCTTGTAAACATCCAGGCCGTGGTTTGCTGCGGCGGTGCGCATGTCCAGCGTGACCCTGGCGTCAAAGGTGCTCAGCATGCGCTCCACCAGGTCACGGGCGGTGGCGTCCTCAGGCAAGCGGTATGTGTCCGGGAAGAGGAAGCCCTCCAGCGTTGCGGTGGGAGGCAGAGTAGTGAGGAAATCGAAGGCCAGGCCCGCGTTGTGCCAACCGGTCGTCACCAGTGCCAGGAACTCGTCCTGAGGAATCGTGGTCTGGGAAGCCACAGCAAGGGCCACCTCTTCCAGCCGCAGCCCTTCGCGAATGGTTATCTCCTGCTCAGGCCGATGGCCCTTTTGCAGCGCCATAGCAATTTCCGGGATGGTCATCGTCTGGCGCAGGGTGAACTCGCCGGCCTCGATGCCGGCGTCCAGCTTATGGTACTGAACATAGCGGCGGAACAGCTCGGCGTCGGAGATCAGCCCCAGCTCCTTCAAACGGGCAGCGATCTCGCCAGCCGTCTCGCCAGGTTCAACGACGAAGGTGACCGGTGTATCATCGGCGCCGGCCGGCTGCGCCAACCGGTCGGCGTTGGCCTCGAGATAGGCAGCAATCACCAGCTCCTCCGGAGACCCCACCCCACACGCTATGTGGGCCAGCGCTAAAATGACTCCGCAGAGGATGAGGAATGTGACGGTATTTCTCATGCCCCTCCTTCTGTAATAGGACGACTCTGGATCGTCCTGCTTGAGTCCAGGTAATGCTGTAAGATCACAGCAGCCGCGACCGCATCCAGCTCGCCCGATTTTCTCGCTGTGAAACGCTGGCTTCGGCTGCGGGTCTGGAGCAACACTTCCTGTGCTTCCGTCGTGCTGAACCGCTCGTCCCACAGGAGAACGGGCACGGACAGGCGCTCTCTGAGCGCGAGAGCATACCCGGAGATGGAGCGTGCCTGCGCACCCTCTGTCCCGTTCAGGCTGAGCGGATGCCCAACCACGACCAGCTCCACCCCATGTTCAGCCACGAGTGCGGCTATGGCGTCGAAATCCCTCTGCTGGGAGCGCCGCTCCAGCGCACAGAGCGGGCGGGCCACCGTGCCGCTGGGGTCACTGATGGCAATGCCGATGCGCTTGTCCCCGACATCCAGCCCCATTACTCGCATACACCACCGCTTTGAGGTGACAGTCACTTTCTGAAG
The DNA here is from genome assembly GCA_026418995.1 of Anaerolineae bacterium. Classification (GTDB taxonomy): domain Bacteria; phylum Chloroflexota; class Anaerolineae; order B4-G1; family B4-G1; genus JAOAAG01. The sequence goes on along the minus strand of JAOAAG010000168.1, from coordinate 19,012 downwards.
TGACTGTCACCTGAACTGTCACCTCTGGGAATCACCTGTACCCTGATGCGCAGCGGGAGGTAAGGCACGCGCTCCAGCCACTTGAGCCGTTCTGGCCATTCGGGCCAGAGCACGATCTGCGGTTCCTCGGCGAGAGGTAGCTGTGCTCGCAAGCTCTGCGTGGCCACATCAGGAGGCTGCCCACGGATAAGATCAAGCGCCACATCGGTGTCCAGCCCGACGGCCGCGTAGCCTCTGGCAGTCACAAAGAGAGTGAACTGGCCCGGCCCGATGTCCTCCTCGGCCATTTCTCCCACCTCATACTCCACGCTCACCAGGTTGTAGCCGGGGGGCAGGCGACGGGAAAGGCTGACGTAGGCGACGGATTTGGCATTGGCGATGTCCACGGCCAGCCCACTGACCAGCAATTGCATGTCCAGCCCCACGCTATCGGCCTGCTCGGTCAGGAAGCGAGTGTAGGATTCCTTGGGCACCGCCTCGATACGCAGCGACTGGCGGAGGAGCATCTCGGTCGGCGCCATCAGGCTATGCATGTCAGCGGCAGCCTGGTCAAATAACTGGCGTATCAGCGCCTTCCGCACGCGGTCGTAGTCGGCCTGGGTCACCACGCGCACCTCCGCCTCCTCCGCTCCACCAGTCGGCTCCGGGTTGATCACCCGCACAGCGGAGGCGGCCACCCCTTCGACGCGGTTGATCTCAAACGCGGCGACGCCTCCACTTCCCTCCGTCAGGCTCTCAATGGGAGCGGTCGCCTGCCCCATAGCGGGAACCAGGACATCGGCGGTGGTACGGAAGCGCAGGGGATAGCTTGACGACGAGGTGCGTACCACAGTGCCGGCTGGCACCAGGTAGTCCTGGCTCAGCAGGTTGGTGAACAGCACGGTGCCGGTGGCGCGGCCTCTGATGACGCTCATTGTACCGGTCGTCTCGGTCTCAGCGTAGCCGGAGACATATACCCCCAGGCGACGCGCCGGGATGAGGCGCTTCGTATGGTCAATGGCCTCGATGTCCGGGCTGACGGAGACCGGCACGATGATGGTAAACTCCCGCCCGGCCGGGACCAGCGTCACCGCCGCGCTGGGCACGACGGCATAGGCGCTTCCCGCCAGGACCGCTAGCACCAGAAGGAAGATCATGAACCGTAGGCCCAGGCCGAGCCAGGCCAGCCAGCGTGGATGCGGACGGACCGGCCGGGGCCTGAGGCTGATGTCCTCATCCCACCAATGCCGGGGAGGGGGCAATACCCGCTCCGGAGCACGCGAGCGCCACACCACGCTCTCCTGAGCTTCCTGGACGGTAGCGAACGAGGGGAAGCCACAATCGTGTGCCAGTGCACGCCGCTCCGGGTCGGGAGAAACGATAGCAACCTCGAGCTGGCGGCGCTCGGCCTCGCGTCGCAGCAGCGTGAAGTCCAGTGGCCGGGAGAGGAAGCGCAGGTCCCAGGGCAGGACCAGGATCACACGTCCGCGAGCGACCTGGTCGAGGCGGTAGCGGACTGAGGCGAGGTCGTCATGCAATTCCAGGTCTATAGCTGGGGATGGTCCCAGGCTCATGGTACTGTCATGTCCTGTTGATCATCTCCTCCAGCACGCCCGGTACCTGCCGCAGGGCCTCATCAAGGCGGCTGGCGTCGCGGCCACCAGCCTGGGCCAGTGTGGGCTTGCCACCCCCACCGCCGCCCACAAAGCGTGCGACTCCCTGGACCAGCCTGGCCGCGTCCACGCCCCGCTCCACCAGATCGGGGGTAACGGCCGCCACCAGCACCGGCCGCTCGTTCACTACCGTACCCAGCACCACCACGCACGACTTAAGCCGGTCGCGGAACCAGTCCGTCATCTCGCGCAGCACATCCACATTAGGGGCAGTGACCTTGGCTCTGAGCAGCGATGTCCCCGCCACTGATTCCACCTGTCCCAGGAGGGACTCGAATTCGCGGCGGGCCAGGCGCTCCTGCAAACGGGCTATTTCCTTGCGGGCCCCCTGCAGCTCTTCCAGCAGGCTGAGCACCTTGCGGTCCGCCTCATCCGGCGTGACGCCCAGGTATGCCGCCGCGCGCTTGAGCGTGCCGAGCTGACGCTCCACCAGCTCCACGGCACCACGGCCTGTCACCGCCTCAATGCGGCGCACCCCTGCCCCCACTCCCTCTTCGGAGACGATATGAAACAGACCGATTTCCCCCGTCTCATCGAGATGGGTGCCGCCGCACAGCTCCTGGCTGATCAGCTCGTCCGGCCATCCGATGCGCACCACCCGCACCGTCTCGCCATACTTCTCGCCGAAGAGGGCAATCACACCTTCAGCGACCGCCTGACGGTACCGCTCCTGGGTCACCTCCACTGGATAATTGGCCAGGATGGCATCATTTACGGAACGGGTTACCAGCTCCAGCTCCTCCTCGGTCAACATCGCCGGGTGGGTGAAGTCGAAACGGAGCCGCTCAGGCGTGACCAGCGAACCGGCTTGCTGTACATGCTCGCCCAGAATATAGCGCAGTTCAGCGTGCAGGAGATGGGTCGCCGTGTGGTTACGGGCAATATCCATCCGCCGCGCGTAGTCTACAACGGCCCACACGTCATCTCCAACGTGTGGCCGTCCGCTCACAACTATGCCGCTGTGCACGATCAGGCCGGGGATGGGGCGACGCACATCCTGCACTTCTACCTCCCACAGCGGCTCTTCCCGATCCGGCGGTAGCGACACGATAAAGCCGGTATCCGCAACCTGGCCGCCCGACTCGACGTAAAAACAGGTAGCCGGGAGGACAAGCTCGACTTGCTCCCCCTCGCGGGCCGATTTGACCGCTTTGCCGTCGCGCAGGATAGCCACGACCTTCGTCTCGATTTCAGTGTCAGAATAAGGGTCGTGGGCCACCCCCTCGGGGCCCAACAGTCCCCGCTGTTGCAGCTCTGCCAGCAGTTGGTTGTATCGCTTCAAGGTCTCCTCATCAGGGAGTTCAGCAACCAGCTCCTGGCGAGCGCGCTGGCGTTGCTCCTCAAGCGCCGCCTGATAACCGGCTTCATCCACGCCCAGGCCACGTTCCAGTGCCACATCCCTGGTGATCTCCAGCGGCAGCCCGAAGGTATCGTAGAGTTTAAAGGCGATATTGCCAGGGAGGATACGTTTTCCCTCTGCTTCCAGTTCCGCAAGCACTTCCCCTAACCTGGCCAGGCCCATATCCAACGTGCGCAGAAAGCGCTCTTCCTCCTGAGTGATCGTGGTGAGGATGAACTGACGGCGGCTCTTCAGCTCAGGGAAGTACGGTCCCATTGTTTCGATCACAGTCTGGGCGATGTCAGCCAGGAAGGGGCGAGTGAAGCCGATCTTACGGCCGAAGCGAGCGGCGCGCCGCAGGATCATGCGTAATACATAGTTGCGCCCCTCGTTGCCCGGCAGCACTCCATCGCCAATAAGAAAGGTGACGGCACGGGTGTGATCGGCGATGACCCGGTAGGCGACGATATTCTCCTGCACCTGGGCATCTGTGTGACCGGTCAACTCCTGCACCCGGCGCATAATGGGGACAAACAGATCGGTGTCGTAGTTGGAATCTACCCCCTGGAGTATAGCCACCACCCGCTCAAAGCCCATGCCGGTGTCCACATGCTTGGCCGGCAGCGGGTGAAGGACACCTTTCTCGTCCCTATCGTACTGAATAAAGACCAGGTTCCAGATCTCGGTGAAGCGGTCACAGTCGCCGTTGACGCGGCAGACATGCCCTTCCTCGCCCGCGCGGCTGCAACGTCCCCGGTCGTAGTGAATCTCGCTGCAGGGCCCGCAGGGACCGGTGTCGGCCATTTCCCAGAAGTTATCGGCCCGCCCAAAATACAGGACGTGCTGAGGGTCTATGTCTGTCTCTGAGAGCCAGAAACTGGCCGCCTCCTCGTCCGCCCCCAACTCCCCCAGTTCATCCCTGAAAACAGTCGCCCACAGGCGTTCCTTCGGCAGCCCCCACTCTCTGGTCAGCAATTCCCACGCCCAGGCGATCGCTTCCTTCTTGTAATAATCGCCAAATGACCAGTTGCCCAGCATCTCGAAGAAGGTGTGGTGGAATCCATCACGCCCCACATCCTCCAGATCGTTGTGTTTGCCCGAGACGCGCATGCACTTCTGTGAGTTCACCGCGCGCGTGTAGTCTCTTTTGCCCACTCCGAGGAAGACGTCCTTGAACTGATTCATCCCAGCGTTGGTAAAAAGCAAAGTGGGGTCGTCAAGCGGCACCAGGCTGGAGCTGGGGACCACCGTGTGACCGCGAGCGACAAAGAAATCAATGAAACTCTGGCGCACTTCTGCGCTCGTCATTCTTTTAACCATGCCCTCATCCCCTCATTAAGGTAAAGGGTATTGTAGCCGGAAATGGAGATTTCGCAAGTGCGGGTATGGCCGGGTAAGGTTACCTCCACCCGTGACGGTCGCCTGGGGGGCCATGGGATTTCGGTAGCTTTGTGTTATAATCTATATTGATGAAAGCGCGTCTCCTCTGCGGCATCCTGCTCCTTGTCCTGACCGGCTGTGCTCAGGCAGTGGCTACCCCTTTCTCGGAGCTGCCGACTCCAGAGCCGACTCTCCCTCCCCCTACTCCGACCCCCGAGCCATTCTCTGCGCAACCGCTTATCGTCACGCTGCGTTTATGGCTGCCTGAAGAACTGGATCCCTATGACGGAGCCCCAGGGGCCCAATTGCTGGCTCTACAGTTGGCGGAATTCAGCAGAACCTATCCCGATCTCCAGGTGGAAGTGGTGGTTAAAAAAGCTCACGGGAGGGGAGGGCTGCTCGATTTTCTACGCACGGCCAGAGATGCGGCACCGTCGGTACTGCCCGATCTGATTGTTCTGGACGCGGGCGAGCTAGAGACCGCCGCCAGACTGGGTTTGCTTCAGCCGCTCGATCCTCTCGCGCCGACCGGGATGAGCGAGCGTTTCCCGTTTGCCTCCGAGATGGGTGAGGTCGGTGACAGTACTTATGGCTTGATTCTCGGCGTGGACCTGGAGCACCTGGCCTACCGGACTCAACTGCTCGACGCGCCACCGATTTCCTGGACGCAGCCTATCTCTCCGCCTGTGCATTTCATCTTTCCTGCCGGGGGAAAGGACCACCAGGTCAACGACGCGACGCTAATCCAGTATCTGGCCGCTGGTGGCAGACTCACCGATGCGGCCAACCGGCCATCGTTGGACCAGGAGGCGTTGCTGAGTGTGCTCCAGTTCTATCAAGACTGTGTGACAGCCGCGGCCGGACCCCAGACCGTGCCCATGGTCATCACACCTCCACCGGTAACGGCCACCGTAACGGCCACGTTAACCTCTGGCACAGAAGTCATTTCATCTGCTCAACCGGTGACGGTGATGGTCACCATCCCTCCCCCGGTCTCCATTGTGCTCTCGCCCACGCTCGTGCTGAGCATACAGGACGCGGATCAGGCCTGGGAAATGTTTAAGCATGGGGTGGGTGACATAGCCGTGGTGCGGGCAGGCCGCTTCTGGAGCGAGGGTCGCGGGGATATGGGTGCTGCACCTATTCCCACCCGTTACGGAAGGCCCTTCACGATCGTCCGCCGGGGATGGGCCATGGCGATGGTGTCCCACGATGATCCTGCCAGGCAGAAGCTGGCCCTGCTGCTACTTAACTGGTTGATCGCCCCTGAGCATAACGGCCGATGGAGCCGCGTTGCTGGTTACCTGCCGGCCACCCATAGTGCACTGCGGGAGTGGCGTATCTCCGACAGGGACCGGTCAGCGTTGCGCAGAATTATGGAAGCCGCCGTTCCGCCACCGCCTGATGCGATTGTCGCAACCGTGGGGCCAGTGCTCCAGGAGGCAGTAGAAGAAGTGTTGCTCGGACAGGCCTCGCCCGAAGAAGCGGCCGCCAGAGCAGTCCAGAGGCTGAAGTAACATGCTCTCAGAAGATGCCCTTGCGCGTATGGCTACCCAATTGATCCAGTCTGCGCTGGCAGCGGTCGAGCCCGCAGCGGCAGTGCGGTGCCATGTTGTCCGTGCTGGTAATCTGCTGACCGTGGCCGGACACACCTATAACCTGGATCAGTACGCCCACGTCTACGTCCTCGGGGGTGGCAAGGCAGCCGCCGCGATGGGCCAGGCTGTTGCCGACATTCTGGGCGATTACCTGACTGCTGGCGTACTGGTGACCAAATACGGCCATGCGACTGTCCACCCGCCTCACCTCACCATCCTTGAAGCAGGCCATCCCATACCCGACGAGAACTCAATACGCGGGGCACAGGCCGTTGCAGAGATGGCGCGTCGGGCTACGGAGCGCGACCTGGTGCTGTGTCTCCTCTCCGGCGGTGCCTCAGCACTGCTTACCCTGCCGGCGCCCGGCCTTTCCCTGGCCGAGCTCCAGTCGCTTACCGGAGTTCTGCTGCGTGCTGGAGCCACGATCAACGAGCTTAATACCGTCCGCAAGCACTGCTCAGTGCTCGCGGGAGGCAATCTGGCCCGTCTGATCACTCCGGCTGCGCTCGTGACCCTTGCTCTCTCAGACGTAGTAGGCGACCCCCCAGAGGTCATCGGCTCCGGCCCCACCGTGCCGGACCCCACTACGGTGAGCGATGCACAGGCTGTGCTTGCAAGGCGACTGGGCCGTGAGAGTAGTTACCGCTATGGCCCATTTCTCCTGGAGACACCCAAGCCAGGCGATTCAGTTTTTGCCCGCGCTCAGTATGTCATCGTCGGCTCCAACCGGATGGCGGCGCTTGCAGCAGTAGATCAGGCTGCCCGGCTGGGATTCAACGCCCTGTTGTTGAGCACCTTCGTAGAGGGAGAGGCTCGCGAGGTAGCCAAGGTCGCGGCGGCGCTGGTGAAGGGCGTGCGCGCCTGCGGCGACCCCCTGTCACCGCCGGCCTGTCTGGTGTGGGGCGGGGAAACGACAGTGACGGTCCGCGGGCCAGGCAAGGGGGGACGTAACACAGAGCTCGCTCTAGCAGCGGCACTCGCGCTTGAGGGATGGCCAGGCGTCCTGCTGGTGGCTCTGGCCACCGACGGCAGTGACGGCCCCACCGATGCCGCCGGTGCCCTCGTCACCGGCGAGACCGTCTCCCGCGCCCGGGCGCTGGGGCTGGATCCCCTGGCAGCGTTGGAGGCCAACGACAGCTACAGCTTCTTTGACCAGCTCGGCGCCCTCATCCGTACTGGCCCCACCGGCACCAATGTGAACGATTTGCTGCTTGCGCTGGTGGGGTAGACAGGTGCCAGTTGGCCCATACCCGGTGACATGCCGCGCAGCTCCAGGGCGCTCAGGGCCCGATTGACACTCCCCTGCCATGTGGTATACTTTGCAACGTTAAATATTTTGACCAGAAAATTTCCTGACGGGACCGCCTCTGAAGCTGTGTGAGTCGCCATACCTGTGACCAGGGAGATGAGATGGCCGACGATGAACTGGAAGCACTGGCCATGCGTTTTTTCCGCCTGATGAGGGCGTTGCGGCAACACTTCGCACGCGACCTGGCCCGCCACGGCTTGACCTTCCCCCAATTTATGGCCCTCCTTTCCCTGGAGAAGGCAGAAGGGCCATGCCGTATGGGGCCCCTGGCCGCAGCCACTCTGCAGAGCCTGCCTTCGATGACGGGGATCGTGGATCGCTTAGTAGAACGCGGGCTGGTGGAGCGCCGCCGTGATCTCCACGATCGCCGCTCCGTCGTGGTCTCGCTGACGGAGACCGGGGTGCAACTCCTGCACCAGATCAAAGCCGAACGTCACCGAAAACTGGAGCAGGTGCTGAGCACACTCTCCGCTGAGGAACGTACCCACCTGCACGCCGCTGTAGACCGCATCATCGAAGCACTGGAATCCGGGGAGGCGCAACCGGCCGTTAAGGAATGGGTATAGCCCCCACAGGAGACTCCTATGAGACGGCTCTTTCCCTACATCCAACCGTTCACCCCGCTGATCCTGGCTATCATGGTGCTGCTCTTCATTCAGGCTAACGCCGACCTCTCCCTGCCCGACTATATGTCCCGCATCGTCAACGTGGGTATCCAGCAGGGAGGCGTAGAAGAGGTGTTGCCCCAGGCCATGCGCCAGACTACACTGGACCGTCTGCGCCTGTTCCTGACCCAGGAGGAACAGAGCTGGATGATGGCCCAGTACGCTCTGGTGAATGCCTCATCACCGGACTATGAGCCGCTGGTAGAGCGGTATCCGGCGCTGGCTCAGGAACCCGTCTATGTTCTCCGCCCTACCGACGGGGTATCCATAGGGCAACACCAGATCCCATTAGCCCGCGCACTCATCATTGTCTCCGGCATAGAACGGGTTCAGGCCCATCCAGAGCAGGCCGGAGCGCTGATGCCAGGGATAAGCGGTTTTGACCTCTCCAAACTCCCCCCAGGGACAGACCTGTTCAGTCTGTTAGCCCGTATGCCCGCCGGGCAGCGAGCCCATATGGTCGAGGCTGTGGAGCGGCGGTTCGAGGCACTAGGTGGGGAGAAGGCCCTGTTCCAGGCCGCGGCCCGTGCCATCCGCGCTGAGTACGAGGCCCTCGGCATGGATATGCTCAAAATCCAGAACGCCTATATCCTGCGTGTCGGTGGACTGATGCTCCTTGTCGCCCTGGTTGCTGTGATCGCTTCTTTAACGGTTGGCCTCCTGGCCGCGCGCATTGCGGCCGGGCTGGCCCGCGATCTGCGACACCGTTTCTTTGAGAAGGTCATGGCTTTTTCCGGGGCCGAACTGGATCGCTTCTCCACCGCCTCGCTCATCACCCGCTCCACTAATGACATCACCCAGATTCAGATGGTGATGATGTTCATCCTGCGTATGGTTTTCTTTGCACCGCTGATGGGCATTGGGGCTATGCTCCGCGCTGCTGCAAAGAGTCCCTCTATGCTATGGAGCATCGCGTTGGGCGTTCTGGCTCTGGTCGGCCTGACTATGGGCACCTTCGTCATCACACTCCCCAGATTCAAGCTTATCCAGTCCCTGGTTGACCGTCTCAATCAGGTTGCGCGGGAGAACCTCACCGGTATGATGGTCGTGCGGGCCTTTAACCGCCAGGAGCGCGAGAAACAGCGCTTTGATCAGGCCAATCAGGAGCTCACCCGAACCTTCCTGTTTGTCAGCCGCGTCGCCGTGGTGATGATGCCCGCGACCATGCTGCTGATGAACGGGCTCAACGTGCTTATCATCTGGATCGGTGCCCACCAGGTAGCCCAGGCGACCATGCGCGTTGGCGATATGATGGCCTTCCTCCAGTATGCAATGCAGGTTTTCTTCTCCTTTATGATGCTCTCTATGCTCGCCACCATGCTACCCCGGGTGAATGTCGCAGCCAACCGCATCGCAGACGTTCTGGAAACCAGGGTGAGCATCAGTGATCCTGAAGAGCCCGCCGCCTTCCCGGAGCCCTTCCACCCCACGATCGAGTTCCGCCATGTCTCCTTCCGCTATCCGGGCGCAGAGGAGAACGTCCTTAGCGACATCACCTTTACCATCCGGGCCGGGGAGACGGTGGGCATCATCGGCACCACCGGTTCCGGCAAATCCACCCTTATCAACCTGATTCCGCGTTTCTATGACGTAACGGAGGGGGAAATTCGCATCGGAGGGGTGGACATTCGCCGGGTGCGGCTGAAGGACCTGCGGGATCGCATCGGCTACGTCCCGCAGCAGAGTAATCTCTTCAGCGGCACGATTGCCAGCAACCTGCGCTTCGCCGATGAGGACGCGCCCGAAGAGCGGCTGCTGAAGGCGCTGGAAGTCGCTCAGGCCCACGACATCATGCTTTCCCGCACCGGCGACGACGGTCGCTCACCGCTGGAGGCGGAGGTGGCCCAGCATGGAGCCAATTTCTCAGGCGGGCAAAAACAGCGACTTACGGTTGCTCGCGCCCTGGTCAAACGTCCAGCGCTCTACATCTTCGATGACTGCTTCTCCTCGCTGGACTATCGGACCGATGTGCGGCTGCGACAGGCACTGCGGGATTACGTTGGTGGGAGCACCGTCATTATCGTTTCCCAGCGGGTGGCGACCATCAAATATGCTGACCGGATCCTGGTGCTGGACGAGGGCCATATCGTCGGCCAGGGCACTCATGAGGAACTGATGGCGACGTGTGAGATTTATCGGGAGATCGCGCTCTCGCAGTTGAAAGTCGTCACAGCGCCAACCTGATTTCAGCCCCCCATTTCCGTCGCAGTGCTTGGAGAGGCCAATGAGGCCGACTTAACAGGCCATCGCACCCGGCCATTCGCGCAACGTGCCATCATCTTGCCACCCGCGCGGGCCCAGGCTCGCGGGCTAATGGCGGGTGTGATGAGGGGAGCCCGCTGCAGTGCACACATTGTCATTCCACCACTGCACCATCGTCTAATAGCGAGCGGGCAGATGGAACGGTGGGGTAACACGGACAGTGGATTACTTCAGACACAAGCAACCCAGATGGGGTGTCCCGATTCCCGGCGGCGGATTATCCAGCAGGCGGGGGGCACACCTCTCACAATCGTTACACAGGCCCTCACTCAAGGTTACCTGGATCGGCTTGCTACTCCTATCCATTCAGTCAGACTCAAACCTTGTGACAGTGGGGTAAAATGAACAAGTCACTGTTTGCTTCTGAACCTGAGCTACAGATCTCCCCTAAGCCAGTGTTCGTTGTGCTGCTGGCCGTGGGATGTCTGCTCTTTCTGGTGGTGGAGGCCCTTTCCTACCCATGGGAGGTAGTGGAAAGGGTGATCTCGCTTTCCCTGCTGTTCTCAGGCCTGGCACTCTCCGGCCTGCTCCTGGTGGACTGGAACGCCGTGGCAGGCCGCTGGTTTGCCGTCCTGGCGCTGGTAGCAGCGGTTCACCTTGCTGGGTCATGGTTGGAAGTGCCTGGTCATCTGGCCTGGGCGGTCATTCCTACTGCAATGGCCGTTCCCCTTGTTGGACTGGCAGCGGCAACTATGGTCGCTGCAGGGGAGACTGTGTCCATCGTGCTTCTGACAAGCCTGTCGGGCGGAGAACTGGATACTTCTGAGGCTGCTGTGGCCTTGGTGGCTATCTGGGGCGTGTTGAGTGCTATGTATACCACGCGCTATCCGATCTATCAATACAGCACATGGCTAAGGGAGTATTTTGAGCTTGCTCAGCGCCGGCTTGAGGAAGCCCGCGGCCTCAAAGGCGATCTGAAGCAAACGCTGGACAACCTCGCCAATGCGAATCGGCAACTGGCGCTTGCCAACGAGAGAATGGCCTCACTACGGGCTATCGCCGAGGAGGCACAGAGAGCAAAGACAGCCTTCGTGGCCAGCGTAAGCCACGAGTTCCGCACGCCTCTGAACATGATCATCGGGCTGGTTGATCTGATGTTTGAAAGCCCGGAGATCTACGACATGGTGTTGTCCCCCAAGATGCGCGAGGACCTCGAGGTAGTCCGCCGTAACTGTGAGCACCTTTCCAATATGATTAACGATGTGCTGGATCTCACTCAGACGGAGGCAGGGCGGCTGTCGCTTCACAGAGAACAGGTTGATCTGAGACAGATCGTCGAGAGTAGCGTGGAAGCCGTGCGTCCGCTGCTGGAAAAGAAACACCTGGCCCTGCAGGTGGTGATTCCCGATGACCTGCCACAGGTCTACTGCGATCGCACGCGCATCCGCCAGGTCATTCTTAATCTGCTGAGCAATGCGGCCCGCTTCACCGAAGTGGGCGGGATCACCATTGCGCTCGCCTGCCAGGATCAGCAGGTGATGGTCAGTGTGACGGACACCGGGCCGGGTATTGCCCCGGAGGATGCCGTGCGTGTCTTCGAGCCTTTCTGGCAGGGTACGCGGCAACTCTGGCGTGACAAAGGAGGGAGTGGCCTGGGGTTAAGCATCAGCAAGCGGTTTGTTGAACTCCACGGTGGACGCATGTGGTTTGAGAGTAAGCCGGGGGTGGGAAGTTCCTTCTACTTTACCCTGCCCATCTCCCTACCCGTGGAACATATCGTAAGGCCAGGCCATCAACTGAGAGAGGAATGGATCTGGCGGGAACAAGCATTTCGGGCCGGGCAACCCAGCTCCGCAGAGCAACTCGTCAGACCTCGCATCATCGTTTGTGACGAGACCGGCATGCTCTATCCCAGGTTCACGCGCTATCTGGACAGAGTGGAGTTTGTGAACGTCGAGGACCCGAGCCAGGCCGAACGCAGTCTGCGGGAATGCCCGGCAAGCGCTGTGATGCTTAACGTGGTGGACGCCGATGACCCCTGGGCACTGGTGGAGATGGTTCGGAAGCGAGCGCCAGGGACACCGGTCATCGGCTGTTCCGTGCCGCGCTTGACGGAGCGAGCCATCCATGCCGGAGCAGCGGGGTATCTCATCAAGCCCATCACTCGCGCTGACCTGGAACGTGTGCTGAAAGCGGTCGGCAAGCCCGTGAAGCGCGTCCTGGTGGTGGATGACGACCTGGAGTTCCTGGAGCTTCTCAGCCGAATGTTGCGTACGTGCGACAGTACTCTCGAGGTTGTGACGGCTGCGAGCGGTAAGGAGGCGTTGGCTGAACTGCGCAGCGCCCCACCTGATTTGCTACTGCTCGACATCGTGATGCCCGGTATGAACGGCTGGCAGGTGCTGGAGACGATGCGGCAAGAGGGGAGATTGAAGGATGTCCTCACCTTCTTTGTGTCGGCCCAGGACCCGGCGGAGCAGCCACCGGCAAGCGACTACCTGCTGGTGACGATAGACGGGGGACTATCGCTCAGCAAGTTGCTGCGTTGTTCGCTGGAAGTCTCGACGCTCTTGCTGGCGCCTGAGCGAGGACTCGATCTAACGCCTCGATGAACTCGCGGCTCCGCACAGGTTTGGGCAGGTAGCAGGCAGCGCCGAGGGATAATGCCAGCTCTTCTTCTCTAACGACAGTACAGACCACGACGGGTATGGAGCGCGTCGCGGGGTCCTGGTGGAGGCGCGTTAATAGTTCCCAGCCATCAATATCCGGGAGCATCACGTCCAGCACGATAATATCGGGTGCAGTGGCCGCGATGGTCTCGAACAGGTTTTGCCCTTCGCCGGTGTGGACGATGTGATAGCTGGTCTTTTCCGCGGAACGCCGGTAGAAGCGTGCCATATCGGGATTGTCGTCCACAACCAGCACCGTGACCTTACCTGTAGAAGGCAACCCTACCCACAGGAAAGCGCGGTCACCGTTAACATGGGCCTCGACCTGTACACCCGGCGGTACCAGCAGGTCACGGACAAGATCGCTCTCGGTAGGCCGCTTGTCTCCTGTGGCGACGGTGCTCGTTAGAGTGATCTTCACGTTCCCATCCTCAAGCCGGGCAAAGATCGCGATAGGGCCGGTAGAGGTATAGTGGGCCATGCGCCTGATGGCCGCGATCAGGATTTGACGGAGCACCGAAGGATGAATTGCTGCCACCAGCCCAGGCTGTACGGATTCGACCTCTACGTGGGCTTCGGGTGGAGAAGCCAGCGCCTCCCTGAGCTTCAGCACACTGTTAATCGTCTCCTCCACGTAGGAGACAGCATGGGGAGCGCTTGCCTGTAGCGCTGCCAGCTCGCGCTCCATCTGCGTATGCCAGTCTGAGGCCTGAGCGTTCAGGTCCTCGGCTGTTTCCTCGCTTTCTCCCATCTGTTGTGCCAGGCATTTCTCCCACAGCTTCCTCGCCAGGACATGCACGGCCGTGCGTTGCGCGCGGTGTACGCTGGTGCGGCTGATGTGCATACGATCGGCTGTTTCCTCCTGGGTGAGCCTGAGCACGAACCGGTTATGCAGCAAATCATAGGCCTGCCGGGTATGAGCTGTGAGGGGAGTGTCAGAGGGTGGCTCCAAGTCTTTGATCGCGCGGAGAATGATGGCCTGCACAGCGAGCGCTCCATCCTGGATACTGCAACCCAGCGCTGCGCACAGGGCGTCGGAGGGCTGATAATCAGGGTCGTACAGATGGTTCAGCGCCTCTTGAAGCTGTCGCTCAAACTCCTCACAAGTAATCATACTCGCCAGGTGATGAAACAAAACTGAAACAATTGCGGTATGGACATACGGGATCCGGTATGATATATTAACAACGACACAACTTACTAACCTCAAATCTCATCATATCATACAGGGAGCAGAACGTCAAGATAAGGTAACCCTGCGCCTCTAGCTGTATTAACCAGTGACTCGTGGAGAGGAGGTGGTGAAAGGGTTTTGAGTAGTGGTATGGTATTCGATAGAGCGGTACAGGCCACTTGTCCTTGACCAGGGATGTGGCCTGTACCCTGAGCTTGTGGGGTTAGCCCCTAGTAGTAGTTTATCCCACTTTTTGGCAAAGTCAAATAAGGAGGATAGGTATGAATCAGCAGCATCTCAGTCGGCGCGATTTTCTACGTTTGGGTGCTTTAACAGCAGCGGGTGCAGCACTGGTGGGGTGCCAGGCCCCGACGCCCCAGGTGATCCGGGAAACGGTAGAGGTAGCCGTTGAGAAGACTGTGGAGGTGGAGAAGACAGTCGTCGTCCAGGCTACCCCTGCACCGGAGGAAGTGGTGGAGATCACCTTTATGGGATGGGGCGCTACCGAGGAAGACGAGGGCGTGCGTTCGGCGATCACGGTCTTTCAGGGTGCAGAGCCTAACATCAAGGTGACCTGGCTGCACACACCGGAGAACTATCAGCAGAAGATGCTGGCTATGGTCGCTGCCGGCACACCACCCGATACCGCCTTCATAGACTTCGGTAACTACAGAACCTATTGCCGCGACGGGCTGTTGCTCGACATCACCGATATGCTCAAGGCCGACCCCGTCATCGGAGCGCCAGGTTACTTCATCGAGCCTCAGGAGACGGAACGCTGCACCTACAAGGGGAGATGGTACGGCATCGGTTCCTGCTGGGTAGCCCCGCACATCTATTACAATGCCGAGATCTTTGAGGAAGAGGGCATCGAGCCGCCGAGCAATGACCCCGACGAGGCCTGGGACTGGGATCACTTCCTCGAAGTATGCCGCCAGTTGACGGTGGATGTCAACGGCAAACATCCTGGGGATAGTGGCTTCGATCCTGACAATATGGAGCGCTGGGCTATCCACTGGCCAACCTGGTCCATCCCACTCCATGCAGCGATCGCATCCAACGGGGGGTACTGGATTGATCCGAATACTGGCCTGCTGGCCCTGGACAAGCCGGAAGCCACTGAGGCCCTGCAACGTATTGCCGATCTGATGTTAGTGCACCAGGTGATGCCTCAAAACGTAGCCTTTGAGGCACTGGGAATGAGCAATACCCAGATGCTGGAGAACCGCAAGCTGGCGATGGCCGTGGATGGCTCCTGGGCGCTGGCCTGGATAACCAAAATCCAGGCTAAGCTGGGCACCGCCGTTCTCCCCAAGATGAAGGTCCCGGCTACCGATATGCAGGCCCACCTCCACTCTGCCTTCGCGGCCACCAAGCACCCTGAGGCATCCTGGCGCTGGCTGCGCTTCCTGGCCACCGAGTACTATCAGTTGCTGTTCCTGAGGATAGGCCTGTGGCTGCCCAGCCAGACCGCGCTGATGACCGAGGAGGGGCTGAAGAAGTGGATGACCCTGCGCACGGCTCCTGGACAGGGTGTCCATCCAGAGGGCTACGAGCTGATTGTGACCGAGTACGTGCCCAAGTACGGTCATGTGCTCTACATGCCGCCCGGCTACCCGAAGACAGACGCGGTCATCACCCCGGCCATGGATGCCATCTGGATCGGTGACAAGACTGCGGCGGAGGCCATGGCCGAGGCTGTGCCGGAGGCCAACGCGATCCTGGAAGCGGAGCCCGACTAAACTAGCCGAAATGGTAGGCTACCGCTTTCCCGGGTAGCTGGCAGGGACAGTTGAGGCGGCCGCGTTCTCCACGGTTCAGGCCGGGAGGCGCGGCCGCTAAAACCGATTTTAGATGGTCTATGAGCGGAAGTAGGTCAACCAAAAGCCAGGAGGTAGAGATGAGAAGGTTAATGACCCTGTTTTTACTCGTGCTTGCGCTATGTGCGGGTTGCTCGCAGGCGGTTGCTCCTCCTACCCAGGAGCCCACTCCCGCGCTGGGCGCTACTATGACCCGCGCGAAAGACGGTATGGTCATGG
The DNA here is from genome assembly GCA_026418995.1 of Anaerolineae bacterium. Lineage (GTDB taxonomy): Bacteria > Chloroflexota > Anaerolineae > B4-G1 > B4-G1 > JAOAAG01. The sequence goes on along the minus strand of JAOAAG010000168.1, from coordinate 2,985 downwards.
TTTATGTACCAGCAGGAGAATTCCCGATGGGCACGACCGACGGATTCAAAGACGAGCAACCGGTGCATACTGTCCAGGTAGATAGCTTTTGGATTGACCGAACAGAGGTAACCAACGCTCAGTTCGCGGCTTTCTTGAACGAAAAGGGAAACCAGGAAGAGGGTGGAACGACATGGCTGAACCTCAAAGGTGAGGACTGCCTGATCGAGCAGGTGGGGAACGAATATCGGCCCAAGAGCGGGTATGCCGATCATCCGGTCGTGCAAGTGACCTGGTATGGGGCAGCAGCTTACTGTGAATGGGCAGGGGCACGCTTGCCGACAGAAGCCGAGTGGGAATATGCCGCCCGGGGGCCTGAGGGACGGGCTTTCCCCTGGGGAAACGAGTTCGACTGCAAGCTTTGTAACTCCTGGGGCGACGGCTGCGACGGATATGCCCAAACGTCGCCGGTAGGGACTTTCCCCGACGGAGCCAGTTGGTGCGGGGCGCTTGACATGTTGGGAAATGTATGGGAATGGGTAGCGGATTGGTACGATCCGGACTACTATGCCAAGTCGCCGGCCCAGAATCCCACAGGACCGTCCTCAGGTATATACAAGGTGATGCGTGGAGGGTCGTGGTTCGCTTACTATCACCCGACCAACAACCCCCGCTGGTACCGTAACGAAGACCTGCCTAGCCTCTCCTATGGGTATGTGGGATTCCGTTGCGCCGGGGATTGACTAGTTAAGGCCATATTTACCCCGTCCAACCTGGCGCTCTGGCTAATGTCACATAGTGTAGAGCAGGCTTTTCAGCTTGCTTGTGGTAGCCTTATTCTCGTTAGGAGGAATGATGAAAAGATTAATCCGTTGGTTGAAGAAACCGGCAGGGAGACGGACGATCGTGGGGTACATCTTTATTGGCCCCTTCATCCTAGGATTCATCATATGGTTTCTGATCCCTGCCTTGACTTCCCTCTGGATGGCTTTTCAGGAATGGAATATGATTGTCCCTCCCAAGTTCATTGCTCTGGACAACTTTAAGAATTTATTCAAGGACAAGCTCTTCTGGCAGTCATTGAAGGTGACCACCACCTACACAGCCATCTCGGTGCCGCTGAGTTTGACGCTCGCCTTTATCATAGCTCTCCTGATGAACACTAAGGTGCGCGGCATCGAGGTGTTCCGCACCATATACTACATGCCCAGCATTGTGCCGGCTGTAGCCAACGCGGTGCTATGGGCCTGGATCTTGAACTCGGAGTTCGGCCTGCTTAATGCGTTTCTACATGCCATCGGTCTGCCCAAAATCCTGTGGCTTCAGGAGCCAAAATGGGCATTGCCGGCCATGATCCTGATGAGCTTATGGGGACTGGGTGGCAGTATGGTCATCTACCTGGCCGGCTTGCAGGGTATCCCTAACGAGTTTTATGAAGCGGCAGAGATTGACGGTGCGGGCTCATGGGCCAAACTGTGGCACGTGACCATTCCTCTGATGTCGCCGGTCATTTTCTTCAACTTTGTGATGGGCATTATCGGCACCTTCCAGGTCTTTACCGCCGGCTACCTTATCACGAATGGTGGCCCCCAGAACGCTACCCTCTTCTACGTGTTGTATCTCTACCGCAATGCATTCCAGTACCTAAGGATGGGTTACGCGGCCGCTCTGGCATGGGTGCTTGCCCTTATTATCATGGGGCTGACGGCCTTCATATTCAGAGGCCTGGGGGGGCGTGTGTACTACGAGCAAGCCGGTTAGGAGGTGAGTTGTGACAACAGTGAGTGTCAGCGCTAAACCAAGTGTTGTCAGACGCCGCGTTAAGTTTACGCGCGGGTGGTTCTCCCGTGTCGTGGTTTGGACGATCCTGCTCGTGGGATCGGTGATCATGCTGTTTCCACTCATCTGGATGGTGAGCAGTTCTCTCAAATTGGAACAGCGGGTGTTCATGTTTCCGCCTCAATTGATCCCCAATCCAGTCCGTTTCCAGAACTACGTGGAGGCCCTGACCTACAAGCCTTTCCCCGTTTACCTCAGGAATACCGTCTTCATCGTGGTAATGAACGAGTTAGCGATTGTCCTGGCCGCCTCATTCTGTGCGTATGGCTTTGCACGCATCCGGTTTCCGGGCCGCGACTTTTGGTTCAGCACCGTACTGTTCACCATGATGGTGCCCTACGTGGTGATGATGGTGCCCCAGTTCGTGATGTTCAAGCGGCTGAACTGGATTGACACATTTCTGCCACTGACCGTGCCTTACTTTTTCGGGGGTGGAGGCTTCAACATCTTCCTGCTGCGCCAGTTTTTCCGCACCATACCGGAGGAACTAGCCGATGCGGCGCGGATAGATGGCTGTAATGAATTCACCATCTATGCCCGTATCATTATGCCGCTGGCCAAGCCAGCGTTGATCACTGTAGCGATCTTCACTTTCCTCAACGCGTGGAACGACTTTATGGGGCCGCTATTGTACCTTAACTCCCCGGAGCGATTCACCCTCGCCATCGGCCTGGCCAATTTCCGTGCCTCTTTTGGCTCCGGGCTGGTATCTACAGGGGCAGGAGGACGCTCACGCTGGGACCTGCTGATGGCCTTTGCGACGGCGATGACGGTGCCTGTGCTCGTCGTCTTCTTCTTGGCCCAGCGCTACTTCGTCCAGGGCGTTGTGATGACTGGGCTCAAGGGTTAAGCAGGACGCAACAAAGTTAGGTCTTTCGCCACGTTCCGAGAATTCCCCTTTGCTAGCCTCACTGAGGAGACCTATTTCGTCTGGGGAAGGAGTGATCCTTATGGATGGGATGTAGGACAGGGTTGAGTACTATTACTTTAGATAATACCCCAAAGTTAACAGCATTTGCGAAAGGTGTAGCAAGAGGAGGAGCAGATCAATGTCGAAGGGAAGAAAGTTGGTGCGCCGGACCTTTGCCTTTAGAAGAACGCTGGTATCAGTGTCACTGGTAGTGGTTTTTGTGGCTGTCTCTTATACACATCTGACGCTGCCGACGA
>JAOAAG010000158.1 GCA_026418995.1 Anaerolineae bacterium | reverse complement strand
TGGGAGGGCTGGGCGATTTCACACACCCCGGTTGGCAATTGCTATACTGGGTTTTAACGGAACCCGCGGGGATGGCGAGATTTGCACCAGGCTGGCAGAACTCCGGCGTGCTCGAGGCCGCTTTCGACCAGCTCTCCGACGCCATCCTGCTCTACGACAGGAATTACGTCATCACCGGCGCCAATGCGGCCGCCGAAAAACTGTTTGGAATTCCAGCAGAGGAGATGGTCGGCAGAGAGTGCCGGGAAGTCTTCCACTGCGCCGAATGCGAACCGGATTGCGGGCTGTTGGCCGGCGTTTCTGAATTCCCCCCGCCCTCAAACACAGCCCTCAGGCTGAAAACAGACAATGGCCGGGAGCGGCTTGCGGTCATTCGAACCCGCCAGGTGTACAGCCCCTCCGGGGAGGTCGCCGGGGCGGTCGTGACCATTAAGGACGTCACCGAGGAAAGCGCCTCTCAAAAGCGCGAGGTGATCGCCGAGTCGCCGCAGATGCGGGAGGTGATATGGCTCAGCTCGTAATAAGGGCGGCCACGCACGAAAGCCTCGAAGAAGCGAGGAGCTTCGACGACCTCAAAACGGCACTCCTTGATCTGGCCGTTCTTGACGTCTACGACGATATCCCCATGCCCCTCGACACGGGTGACGTAATGGACATTCACGTTCAGCGTGGTCATCGTCTTTCTTCTCCGTCTGCCTTTCTCGCGCTTACCAGGTAGGTGTTGAACATTGTGAAACGTGCCATGATCGCCTCAACGGTCAGGCCCGCGTCGGCCAGCACGTCCTTCATCGCGTTTTCGTTGGGAGCAGGGATGAATCCGCGACAGCCCTCGCAGCCATCGCCATACGTTGGGCAGATAGCCCCGCAGCCAGCCCGCGTGACCGGGCCCATACAGAATTTGCCGATGTGGAACATGCAGACGTTTTCCTTCAGCTTGCACTCCACGCAGACCGGATAGTCCGGCAACGGTGGCTTCTTGCCCAGGAGCAAGGCCTTGACCACGCGGATGAACTCTTCTCGATCTATGGGACACCCCGGGATGATGGCATCCACCTCGATCACCGCGCTGATGGGCCGTGCCTCATAGGTATCGTACCATTCCGCCTGGTCACCATAGACCCAGCGGCGCACATCCTCCAGTGGGTGGAGATTTTTGAGGGCATTGACACATGCAGTATGGGCACAAGCCCCCAGCGCGACAACTACGGAGGCCTGGGCCCGTATCTTCCTCAGCCGCTCTTCGTCGGCCTGACGGGTGCAGGAGCCCTCGATAAAGGCGATCTGGTAGTCCTCTCCCCGGTCAGAGATCGCCTCTCGGAACTGAACGATTTCGACTGCCTCGAGGAGGTCCAGGTGCGTCTGGAGCGAGTCCACTACGGTTAACTGGCATCCTTCACAGCAGGCGAAATCGAAAAAGGCCACCTTAGGCTTACCATTGCTGGTCATTTAGAGTGCCTCCTCGACGTTCTTGATCTGCGTGTAGGTGAACACCGGCCCATCCTGACAGCAATAGAGGTGATTGATCTGGCAATGGCCGCACTTCCCCACGCCACACTTCATCCGCCGTTCCAGCGAGAGATAAATCTGGGTCTCCGGGATGCCCTTGCTCAGCATCTCCATCAGCACGAAGCGGTACATAATGGGAGGCCCACAGGTGACGGCGACGGTGTTGCGCGGGTTGATGGTGATCTTGGGGAACAGGGTGGTGATCACCCCGACGTTACCTGTCCATGTCTCATCGCCCCGGTCTACGGTGACCAGGCATTCCACGTCCGGCCGTGCGATCCACTCCTCCAGCTCATTGCGGAACAGCAATTCCTGAGGTCGTCTGGCGCCGTAGAGGATGATCACCCGGCCAAAGGAGCCACGCTCATCGAGGACCTGATTAATCAGCGAGCGCAGCGGGGCCAGTCCCAGGCCGCCAGGGGCAAACAACACATCCTTCCCACGCATCTTCTCGATGGGGAAACCACGGCCGAAGGGGCCGCGTATACCTACCATGTCGCCAGGTTGCATGTTGTGCAGAGCGTTGGTCACATCCCCGACCCGCCGCACGCACAGTTCAAAAATGCCGTTGGAACGGCTGGGCGAGGAGGTGATGGAAATCGGTGCCTCACCGATTCCTAACAGCGAGAGCATCACAAACTGGCCCGGGCTGTGGCCCAAACTGCGCCCCCCAGGCAGCTCGATGGTAAACAATTTTTCTAACGCGGTCAGTGTCTCCACCTTAACCAGGCGGGCCATCTCCGGTGTATATATGGACGTGGTCATGCGCTCCTCCCGAACTACGCCGATTGGTGGATAGCGTTAAAGCCTTCCAGAATGCTGATCTTGGCCACACAGGCGCGTATACACCGCCCGCACCCCACGCAGCCCAGCTCACCGAACTTTTCGTAGAGGTACTTGCCCTTGCGCATAAAGCGATGGCGCTGGCGAGCAGAACGAGCTTTGCGGAAGTTCTCCCCCCCGGCGACCCGCGCGAATTCGTCCAACTGGCAGGAGTCCCAGCAGCGCCAGCGCTCCCCGGCGACCAGTTGCATATCCACCTCGTCGAAGACGTTGAAGCAATAACAGGTGGGACAGACATTGGTACAGGAGCCGCAGGCCAGACAGCGCTCCCCCAGCTCCTCCCACAGGGGGTGATCGTAAGCTGCGCCCAGCAGGGCCGGTAACTCGGCAGCGTCGAAGTCCAGGCGGTAGGTGAAGCGCGGCCATTTAGCACTGAGCACCTCATTGAGCTGACGCACATCGGCCTCCGTGGCCTCGCGGACAGTGGCATAGCGGGAGAGGATTTGTCTGCCGGTCTCCGTTGCCACATGCACTGCATAGGCTGTGCCCAGATCAGTGAGATGGAGATCGTAGCCGGTGTCGCTGGTCAGAGTGCCCATACTTCTGCAAAAGGAGTATTCGTCGCACGGCTCCAGGCACTCCAGGCTGATGATGACTGTCTGGCGACGCCGCTCCAGGTAGTGGGCGTCAGGGTACTCTCGCGAGAATGCCTGGTCCAACAACAGGAAGGCGTGCAGGTCACAGGTATGGACACCCACCAGCACTGTCGGGGTGGCCTCGATAATCGGTGTCACCTGGTACTCGCGTCGGTTGAACGAGAGCAGCCGTTCATATTGGGGCTGCAATACCTTCTTGGGGGGTAAAATGGTGGTGTTATAATCAAGGCGCAGTTGAGCCGGATCGGTGATCACGTCGAAAGCAAACTGGGGTCCCCTGGCCTGTGGCCCAACTACCCGATAGTCGGCTCTGAGCGCGTTCACCATAGGGGCCAGCGCACTTTTGTCCAGGATCATCAACTTCATTGCGTGCTCCTTCGTTTACATTTTAATTGCCCAACAGAAAGCAGGGGCAGGCGAGAGTGCAGGAGGCAGGACGGTCTTGCTCTTGCTTCTTCCTAGGAGACGTAGATCACGACCTCCAGACGTGTTCCTACCCCTATCTCCGACTCTAACTTCATTTCGTCTGCACAAGCTTTGATGTTAGGCAAGCCCATACCGGCGCCGAAACCCATTTCCTGCACCCAAGGTGGAGCAGTAGAAAAGCCGGGCTGCATAGCCAGCTCAATATCGGGTATGCCCGGCCCCTTGTCCAGTGCTTCGATCCGGATTCTATCTGGGCGGATCTCAGCGACGATCTCACCGCCGCTGGTGAACACCGCAATGTTCATCTCTGCCTCGTACGTGGCAACGGCAACACGGCGAATGATCGCAGGGGGGATACCCAGGCGCGTCAACGTTTTCTTCAAGCCACTGGAAGCCTCACCAGCCCGGACGAGATCGCCCCCCACCACCCGGTAGCCCAGGACCAGTGCGATGTCGTTGGCGATGATATCCTCAAAGATGTGACTGGCCCGGTAGCGGTGCAACTCCTCTTCCTGGAGGGCGATTTCCAGTTTCTTTAACATCGCTTTGGCGATATCACCTGGTGTGATGATGCCCACCAGTTCTCCCGCTCTGTTGATGACCGGGAAACGGCCAAAGCCCAGTTGCGAGAATTGAACCACCGCGTGTACCAGTGGTTCATCAGCATAAAGCGTCGCCGGGTGAGGGGTCATCTTGTCGCTGACTCTGGCATCCATCTCCCCGGCGGCCAGCGCTTTGATCAGGTCCTCAATGCTGATGATACCGACCAGACGGCCCGCCTCGACCACGGGCGTCCCTGAGATGCGATTAGCCTTGAGGATGTCCCTGAATTCGGCCATCGTCGAGTCGGGCGAGACGGTGATGACGTTGGCGGTCATAGCCTGCTCGATCTTCAGCTCGTAGGCCAGGGCCTGAAGCCTGGAGATGTCTCTGGAATTTTTCTGTTCCACAGCTCCGGTATCGGACGGAGTGTGCCACTTCCCCCGGCCTACTCACTGCCGAAGGCTTCGTGCCACTTTTTCAGGGTCAGCTCAAACAGGCCACAACTGGGAAGCCCGGCCTGATAGAGCCGGCCGCATGTCTCGAACATGGTGTACTTGGAGGCCAGCAGCGGGATGCCCTTTTCTTTGGCCAGCGCGACTGTCTCAGGAGGGGGAATCTTGCCTCGCACGAAGACGATGGCCTTGATGCCGGCCATCTCAGCAGTGCGCACGACCTGGGGATTGGTCAGGCCTGACATGAGCAAGGTCCCCTCATGCGTGAAGGCCAGGACGTCGCTCATCAGGTCGGCACCGCAGCCCATCTGAACTTCCATATCCAGATCAACGGTCTCAGAGATGACCTTGCCGTCAATGATGTCCAGTACTTCCCTCAGTTTCATAGTCCATCCCCATTCCGAGGTGACGGTCACTTCCGAAGTGACCGTCACCTTTACTGCAGCGGGGCTAATTATAAATGAAACCGGCAAAAAGAAAAGTGGGGCTGGTCAGAGTGCACCCCCTCACGGTTGCGGACAGCATTCGGCTATCCAGAGGCTGATCCGGCTCCGCCGGCCCGGGGCTGGCCGTTACAGTGGAAACCGGGGATGAGCGAGCCAGTTTCTGGGTCAACCGGGTACGCCACGGCCGTCTCAACCTGGGCGGGCGACGCAGGCTTCTGACGCGCTGCCATGCGGGTCGTTTCTGGGGATACCGGATAGTGGATGCCGCGCCAGGAGCAGTTGGCCTGAGGCACCCAGAACGCCCCTTGTGGTCGCTCGGCCCTGCTGTGCTACGTGGTGTAGACCCTCTCCGCGAGCGGCACGATGGACTGCCAATCGTAGTGTTGCTCCACGAACTCGCGCGCGGCCGGGCCCAGCTCCAGCCCCAGCGCAGGCGAGCGCAGCAGTCTGAGCACGGCAGAGGCGAAGTCGGCGGGGGTATCGGCCAGCAGCAGCTCGCGCCCGGGTGTAAAGGGGTAGCCCTCGGCGCCCAGCGTGGTAGCGACTACCGGCTTGCCCATCGCCATCGCCTCCAGCAGCTTCAATCTGGTGCCGCCACCGATGCGCAGCGGAGCCACATAAACCGTCGCCCGGGCGATGTAGGGGCGTGTGTCTTCTACCCACCCTGTGAGCACAACTGCCGGATTGTGGCGAAGCTTCTCAAGCCGCCGGTGCGGGCGCTGCCCCACGACCAGCAATTGGACCTCCTGCACCTCGGCCCGCAGGCGGGGCAGCACCTTCCTGACAAACCACAGCACTGCGTCCACGTTGGGGCGAAAGTCCATCGTGCCCGTGAACACCAGCGTAGCGGGATCCGCGGGCGCAGCGGCAGGAGTGTAAGCCCTGGTGTCCACACCATTGGGCACTACGGCGACTTGCAGCCCCGGCACTAGCCGACGCAACTGCTCCGCGTCCTGCTCAGAGACGGCGATGACGCGGTCGGCGCGGCGGCACACCTGCGCCTCGTACCGGCGCAACCGTTGCCACTGGATAAAGGAGTATAGCGCCTGCGGCCAGCGGGCCGGGGTACGCAGATCGGTGACGCAGGCGCGCCGCTGGAGCAGATATTCGCAATTGAGGTTGTCGAATACGAGGAGCGGACGCGGGCGGGCCGCTGTAAGGACGCTCAGGTAAGGGGCCATCTCTAAGCCCCCGATGTGCGCCACATCGAAGCGCTGCTGCTCCAGCAGCTTCCTCAGCCGGTCGGCGTACTGTTCGGAGGCCAGCCGCAGCGCCATATCGGGCTGCCGGGTGAGTAACAGGCCGCGCAAGCGCTCGCGGAAGGGGCGCGTGGGGAGCGCGACTGTCTCCAGATGCCGCACTCCCGGAAGCTCCGCCGGTGGGGGAAAGGGCCCGGGTTCATAAAAGGAGAGGACAGTTATCTCGTGTCTGAGCGCCAGGCCGCTGATGAGGCCCCAGTTACGCAGCGCTGCGCCCTGGCGAGGAGGATAGGGCACTTGGGGGGTCAGAAACAGGATTCTCATTGCCGTGGCGGTGCTCCCTCCCGCAGGAGCACACCTTGCAGGAGGATGGTTTTATTTCAGGATATAGTAGGTGCCCTTCTTGTCCCCGACTTTAAGGAGCACTCCCCGCTCGACCAGGTCCACCATATCGAGACGCAGCGTCTCCGCGCTGACATCCGGGCAGAGGTTCTGATACTCACGGCTGGTGATACGGCCGTGTTGCTGGATGTACGCCAGTGCTCTGGCCTGCCGTTCGTTCATTGTGCGCGTCCAGGCCGGCACCGGGGGACGCTCGCGCACGTTATACAGTGTCACGGTGAAGGAGTAGGGGGTGTCTTTGAACTTGGGCGGCGGATGGCCGGCCCGCACCATTTCCTCGATCATCAGGTCTATCCCCAGCCCCAGCTCCTCGATGTAACCCCACTGGTACAGCCCGTTGACAATGCGCGGGTTGCGCGAGAAATGCTCTTCGACGATGTTGTCCAGGGTGATGAAGCCAGGCAACCCGCCGGGGCTGATGATCTCCATCCGATCCGAGAACATGCGCACTTCAATGCGCCGCCCCCCCAGCCGGTAATCCCGGTGGGCCACGGCATTGACGAGGGCTTCACGCACCGCCGCGACGGGGTACTCCGTGCGCTCCTCTCTGACCAGTCCGGTGACCACGGCTCCAGTGCGCATCTCCTCCCCCACCACCTCCCAGGTGCGCTGAATGATGCGGGCAAGAGGCCCGCCGATCTCCTCTCTGCGGCCGTAGCCGGGCTGTCCCATCTCGCCGCGCGGCTGGGAACCGACGAACTTGACGAAGGTGAGAGCGCTCTGCGGCAGGAACGCCTGCGGGTTGCGGGCAAAGAGCAGGACGCCCGCGATCGTGGGACGGCCATCCTCGTCCAGCGCTCCAACTTCAAGTAACAACTCATCTACCGACCTGGTCCACTCCCGGCGCTGGCGCAGTTCCCACTTCTCGATGAACTCTGCGATGACCTCATCGTCAAAGTCCTGGCGGGTTGCTCCCGGCGCTACCTCTGCCTCGAAATCGCCTGTGGACTTGGTAGCCGCGAGCTGCCGGATCTGATCGCCGCTGAGGGGACGGTTCTCAGCACCGGCACGCACCAGGACCCGACCGTCGGCCAGGCTATGGAGCTCGGGGCTGCGAGGTACGACGATGGCAAAGGCCAGTCCGTCTTCAGCAGCGGCCTGGTGCCAGCGTACCTCGACCGGCGGACGGCATTCCTGCACTGCCGCCCGCAACACCCCCTCCACCTCATCCGCGTAGACCATGCCGGTGGCCTGGCCGTTCTCGTCCACGCCGATGAGGATCGTGCCTCCGTCCGAGTTGGCAAAAGCCACCAGCGTTTCGGCCAGCAGCTCGACATCCGGTTCGGCCATCAGGGCCATCGTCTGTCCAGGGCGGTGTTCAAATGGTTTGGCTCGCATCCCTCACCTCCAGGTGACAGTCACTTCCGAAGCGACCGTCACCTGGAATTATACAGCGAAATTGCCAAAATGGGAGTAGCCCCCCTGTGGCTACTCGTAGCGGTACACATCCACCCGCATAAAGTGCGCCTCGTCCACCCGCGTGCGTTGCGTCTCCAGCCAATGCTGCACCAGCCCGCGCTCGTCCCACATCGCTGCCTCGGTGACGACCAGCCAGATGGTCTGATATCCGCTCGTCAGTGCCGCCATCCTGGCAGCGCTCTCCTGCTCACTCACAAGGTAGGAGCCGTCAGGGGCGCGGTGATTGGTGAACAGCCCGTCTGCCCACGGATATCCCTCCACGGTGAAGTAGTAGTCAAACGTGTAACGCCCATGGGGTATCTGAAACATGATCAGCTCGCCGGGATGGTAGCGCGAGGCCACGTAGGCCGCAGCGGAGCGGAAGTCGGATTTGAAAGGCCCAGTGGCCTGTTCCCACAGGTTGGCTCCGTTGCAAGTGACAATGAGGGCCATCAGCACGAGAGCCACGTAACGTCCCCACCCCCTTACCTGCACGAGGCCGCTTACGGCCCAGGACAGCGATAGATAGAAAGCGGGTGCGCTCCAGATGAGATAGCGATCAGTGAAGAGCGGCTGTCGGAGAGAGATGAGCCATACACACACGAGCGGCAGCGCTATCCAGCAGGCCAGAGCGAGTTGATTGCGTCTCTCGTCTCTGTGCACGGGCCTGAGGAGGCCCCATGCGGCCAGGACCCCCGGGGCTATCACACCCCAGGGCCAGCCGATGCCGGTGATGCCCAGGCTCCAGCCGTTGAGGAGGATTTGCGCCATCTGGTCCAGGGTATACGGGTAGAATCCGGTTGCGCGGGCCTGCAAAATTGAGGGAGCCTGCCAGGCTGCCAGTGGCAGGTAGGGCAGAGTAAGGCATCCCAGGCTGAAGAGCGCCGCCTTCCACTGGGAGCGGGAGCGGGGCCACCAGACGAAATACAGCACAATCTGAAGCGGGATGAGCAAAGCAGCCAGGATATGGGTGTAAAACGCCATAGTCGTAGCGACGAGCTGGACAGCCCACCAATGCCAGCCTCCTCCGTCGAGAGCACGGCGCAGAGCGTAGAGCGCAAGCATAGCCTGCACCAGCACGAGCGCGTACATCTTGGCTTCCTGGCCATACCAGGTCAGGTAGGGGGACGTGGCAACAAGAAGGGCCGCGAGCAAGCCGCTGCGGCGGTCGAACAGACGCCGGCCCAGCACGTAGGCCAGGCTGACCGCCAGTGTCCCGCAGGCAAGGGAAAGGAAACGCATCCCGTACTCGGTCGTGCCGGCCAGCGCGATCCAGCCGCGCAGGATGAAATAGTAGAGCGGCCCGTTCTGCCGGATCATCCCGCCGAGCACCGAGAGCAGACGGGGAAGGAGGCCCGCAGCGGTATCGGCCATGGCTACAGGCGGCGGGGGACAGGCACAGGGGAGGGACGGCCCCTGGTGTTGCGGTTTCACGGCCGCGACGAGCAGCGCGGGGAATTCATAGGAGTAGCATAATGCGTCCACCTCGTCCCGCCAAAGGGACTGGAAATCCAGTGAGGCGGCCCGGACAACAAAGGCGATGAAGGCCAGCAGGGCCACTATGGTAAGCAGGCGGAGTCCCCTCATCACTCAAGACGGCGTTGCCAGCGCAGCATCAGTTGAGCGATACCGAAGGCGAGCAGGATTCCCAGAGCTACCCACAAAAGCGCCGTGCCACCGTTGGTCCAGGAAGCGGGCGGCGGTGAGGCCGTGGCGTTATTCAGGAGCGGTGAGCTCCAGGCGAGGGTAGGAAGGGGAGAGTGGGAGTCCGGAGATGAGGTGCCTCGCAGCCACAGTCCCGCAGCGGCCAGGAGTACAAGCGCCGAGACTATTGCCACGATCCACAGGCGAGGATACCGTTGCCAGACGCTCATACTTTAATTATAGCGCAATTCACCGGGTGTGCCAACGCGTCGCATCCACCTTAGAGCTTCTTAAAGATCCACGGCGCGGCACTCCGAATGTTGCCCAGTCCGTACCCGATCTTCCGTCAGCCCTTGAAGACGTACTTTTGACAAGCCAGCGGTGGGATGGTAGAATTCCCGCGTCTCCAGGCCGCGCCAGCTTCGCGGCCTACCCGCGGCAGCGGAGCAGGTATGCGGCCAACTACTGGCCTGAATGGCCACCCCGAGTCAGCATCCGCATCTGCCCGATGGGTGTAGCAGTCGGACGAGTATGGCTAGCGGCAGTCCTGCCGACACCGAAAATCTATTGGAGTACAAGGCGTAATGAACGAGGGATTGAATCCACGGACGTTTTGCCATCCACCCAAAGCATACCGTGAAGTCCCCTTCTGGTCATGGAACGACGTGCTTGATCCACAGGAACTGACGCGCCAGGTCGCCCTGATGGATGAGGCCGGTTGGGGCGGCTTCTTCATGCATGCCCGCGTGGGGTTGCGCACGGCCTACCTGGGCGAGCAGTGGATGCGCTGCATCCGCGCCTGCGTGGAGGTGGCCCGCGAGCGTGGTATGGGCGCCTGGCTCTATGATGAGGACAAATGGCCCAGCGGATTTGCTGGTGGGCTGAGCGTTGCCACCAACCCGGCTTACCGGGGCCGCTGCCTGGTCTGCAAAGTGGACAACCGTCCCGCGCTGATAGCCGAGCGCATCGCCACCTTCGCCGCACGCGAGGTTGACGGGGAATTGACCGACATCCGCCCCACCGAGACCCCGTCTCTCACCGACGAAAGTGACCGTGTGCTCCAGTTCTACCCGCTGACCTTCCCGTTGGGCGTAGCGTGGTTTAACGACTATACGTATCTCGATGTGTTGAACGCCGAGGCCGTGCGTGCCTTCCTGGAGTCAACCCACGCGGTGTACGCGCAGGCCATTGGGGACGAATTTGGCAGAGCGGTGCCGGGCATCTTTACCGATGAACCCCAGTTCCGGCCACACACTGACCAGATGGCGATTCCCTGGACCGATCGCTTTGCGGACATCTTTCAGGCACGGCGCGGCTACGATCTGTTGCCTCACCTGCCCGCTCTCTTCTTCGACGTCGGCGACTTTCACCGTGTGCGCTACGACTACTGGCGTACCATCACTGAGTTGTTCGTGGAGAGCTACTCACGCCAGATATTCGACTGGTGCGAGGCACACGGCCTGGCCTACACCGGTCACTACAACGCCGAGGACTCGCTGCGCAGTCAGATCGAGAATGTCGGCGCCGCCATGCCTCACTATCTCTACATGCATATTCCCGGCATAGACAAGCTCGGCAGGGAGATCAACGCGCGCGCGGGCACCGTGTTAACGGTCAAGCAACTGGACAGCGTCGTGTGCCAGTTCGGTAAGCCAAGGGCGCTGTGCGAAAATTACGGCTGCGGCGGGCAGGACTTTGCCCACGCCGGCCGCAAGTGGATCGGCGACTGGTCCTATGTGCTGGGAGTCAACCTCAATAACCCTCACCTTTCGCTCTACAGCATGCGTGGTGAGCGCAAGCGCGATTATCCGCAAAACCTGTTTTATCAGCAGCCTTGGTGGCCGGAGAACCGTTTGATCGCCGACCACTTCGCCCGTCTGAGCTACGTCCTGAGCCAGGGGACACGTGTGGTGGACATCCTCGTCATCCATCCCGTCGCCAGCGCCTGGACGCTCTACTGCCCCCGCGCACCCCATGCGGTGGACGTGCTGGACAGGGCGCTCGACAGATTGCTGATGACGCTGTTGCAGCATCAGCGCGATTTTCACCTGGGCGATGAGATGTTAATGGAGACAGAGGCAGGATGCAAGATGGACGATGCAGGCAGGCCGCGCCTGCAGGTTGGGAAGATGGAGTACCGGCTGGTGATCGTGCCGCCAGGTGTGACGCTCGCGGCCCGCACTGTCCATCTCCTGCACGAGTTTGCCGCCGCTGGCGGCCCGGTGCTGGCATTGGAGCCGCTCCCCTACCTGATTGAAGGCCGGCCCGCCGACAGCGCGGTGCTTCCGGAGACGGCCCGTGTCGTCACGCTGGACACCCTGCCCGATGTCCTCGATGAGCTGTTGCCCTTCGATGTGCGTGTGCCAGGCTCCACTTCAATCTGGGCACACCATCGCCAGGTCGGCGAGGCCGACGTCTACTTTCTGGCGAACACCGATCTTGAATGGGGTGGCATCGCGACCGTGCAACTGCGCGGCACCGGCTACGTGGAGGAGTGGGACACGGCTACCGGTGGCGTGCACCCACTTCCCTGCTGCCAGCGCGAAGGGATCACCGAGGTCACGCTTGACTTTCCCCCGCTTGGCTCGCATCTGCTTGTGCTACAGCGCAACCGCGCTCCGGTGACAACGGTTTCACCTCCAGCGCGAGTTATAGCCGACATCCCCCTCGATGACACCTGGGAATTGATACCCGGCAGCCCCAATGCGCTCACACTCGATACTGTCCAGGTGCGGCTGGGCGAGGACGAGTGGAGCGTCCCGATGCACATCCTGGATGCACACGCTATGGTTGCCAGGGCAGGCGTGGGCGTCCCCTTCGCGCTGCGCTTTGTCTTTGACGTGGCCGTCCGGCCGGGCGGGCCCATCCATCTGGTCATGGAATCGCCAGAGCGGTTCGCCATCTCTGTTAACGGCAAAAGCATACCCGGCACGGACGCCGGCTGGTGGACGGACATCTCATTTCGTAAAATCGAGATCGGCACTGCCATCCAGGGAGGCCGCAACGAGGTCGTGCTCAGGGGAACGTTTGTCCGCGACACAGAGCTGGAAAGCGTCTATCTCATCGGGGACTTTGGCGTGCAGGGCCGGCGGATTAAAGAGGAGAACCGCTTTAACGGTCAGGCCTTTGACCGCTATGCGCCCGAGTTCCAGCTTGTTGAGCTACCAGCGTGTCTGCGCGCCTCAGGTGGCACAGGTGGCCTGGCACTGGACCTGACAGCACGGGGGTTTCCCTTCTTCGCCGGACGGGTCACCCTGCGCCAGAGGGTGAAGCTGCCGCCGCTCAAGGGACGCACGGTGCTGGAGATAGATCGCCTGCGTGCTGCCGTCGCCAATGTCAGGGCCGACGGCCGGCATATGGGCACCATCGCCTGGCCGCCGTACCGGGTGGAGCTGGGAAGTCTGTCCCCTGGCGAACATGTCATCGAGATCGAATTGGTGAGCACGCTGCGCAATCTGCTGGGGCCCCATCACCTGACAGGCGGCGACCTGGCCTGGACCGGCCCGAACCAGTTCCGCGATAAGAGCCGCTGGACGGACGATTACATCCTGGTACCCTTTGGCTTCGACCGCGCGACGCTGGCCCTGCTTGAACAGGGTGACATGTAGGC
>JAOAAG010000143.1 GCA_026418995.1 Anaerolineae bacterium | reverse complement strand
AGATGTGTATAAGAGACAGCCTTAAATCCTCTCACTTGGCTGACCACCTTCCAGCGCATTCGGCGCTATCAGCCTGACGTATTAGTTTTACAATGGTGGACAAGTTTTTGGGCCCCTGTGTGGTTTGTGTTAGGCCTTTTGAACCGGATATTTTTGCAGAAACCATTAGTGTATATTTGCCACAATGTGTTACCTCATGAGATGCGGTGGTGGGATCCTTGGTTAGCACGGATGGCATTACAATGGGGGACACGATTTATAGTACAATCAGAAGAAGAACAGAAGCGCCTTGCAGCATTGGTAATTGGAGCACAAGTAGACATCATTCCTCACCCTGTATATGAGATGTTTGCTGATCAAAAGATTCCAAAAGATGAAGCGCGTAGACAGTTAGGGCTTCCATCTGATGCCTTGATACTGCTGTTTTTCGGGATGATTAGGGAATATAAAGGGCTAAAAGACCTGATTGCCGCAATGCCGGAAATCCAGATGCATTTGGGAAAAGTAATACTTCTTGTGGCTGGTGAATTCTGGGAAGACAAACGGCCTTACTTGGAATTAATTGAGCGTTTGGGAATCGGCGATTCTGTAATAATTGAGGACCGTTATATTCCAAATGAAGAAGTGGGCCTATACTTTTCAGCTTCCGATGCATTGGCGATTCCTTATAAGCAAATGACAGGAAGTGGGGTCGTAGGGATTGCACAATGCTATGGATTGCCAATAATTAGATTGACGAGCAACTACGCTGACCACAAACCAAAATCGTCAACACGCATTGAAGAATTTGTGATGTTGGTTACCTCATTCTTTACTCAATCAAAAGTTCAAGTAGATCTTTCTTCTAATAAGGGAGTTTCGTGGTCTCATCTAATCAACAAGATTGTGGAGAAGGGCGCTTGAGGATTACTTTTTTGTTAACACAGAGTTTAGAAAGCCCTTCTGGCCTGGGGCGCTACTGGCCACTCTGCCGAGAATTATCTTTTCTTGGTCACGATGTGACTATTCTGGCATTGCACCCCAACTACTCTGGATTGAATTGCCGCCATTTCGTAAGAGATGGAGTAAAAGTGTACTATGTAGGACAAATGCACGTTAAAAAGATAGACAGCCAAAAACTTTACTTTCATCCTCTTGCTCTTATTTGGATTACACTGCTCGCTACGGCGAAGTTGATGTATATGGCTTTACACATACCGAGTGATATTTATCATATTTGTAAACCACATCCGATGAATAGCCTCGCTGCACTTCTGACGAACGCCGTCAGAAAAGCATTACTATATCTTGATTGTGATGATTATGAGGCTATCTCTAACCGCTTTGAGGGTAATTGGCAAAAACACATCGTCAGGTTTTTTGAAGACAAGTTGCCTAGTTTTGCCTCTGGCATTACTGTCAACACTCGTTTTATGATGGAGCGGCTAATAAGAATGGGGTATCCTCAAGAGCGTATCGTTCTTGTGCCCAACGGCGTGGATCGACAGCGATTCCGCGATCTCCAAGGACACAGAGAATCAATACGCCAAAAACTAGGAATATCTGCCCATAAAGTGGTGGCATATGTGGGCAGCTTAAGCCTTACTAACCACGCTGTAGATTTATTGCTAGAAGCATTTACCATTATACAAAGGCAAAACGCCCAAGCGATATTATTACTTGTAGGAGGTGGAGAAGATTATAATAAGTTGCAGGTTGTCTGCAAAGAGTTGGGATTATCTGGATCGGTACGATTTGTGGGCTGGATTCCCCCAGAAATAGTACCTATGTATTATTTCGCTGCTGACGTTTCGGTTGATCCAGCCCGAGACACTTTGGCTGAGAGGGCACGGTGCCCACTCAAAATCGTAGAAAGTTTGGCCGCTGGCACGCCTGTAGTTTCAGGAGACGTAGGAGACAGGTCGGCATTGCTGTCATTCGGCGGTGGTATAATAGTGCCGCCTGGTAATCCAGAGGCTTTAGCAGAAGCAATTTTAGCCATTATAGAAGACGACTCGTTGCGGGCCAGACTTTCCGCAGAGGCTAGAGAAGCCAGCGAGTACTACTACTGGGATCGACTGGTGCATGATTTTGTCAAAGTTTATGAAGCAACGAATTGATCCGCATTTTGCCACTTATTACCGTTGGCTTATTCTTACTCGGCACTTAGGTTTTCAGAGCCAAATCGAAGATATAGTACTTGACGTTGGTTGTGGCGATGCCTTCTTCCTGTCTCAACAAAAAGCCCGATTAAGAGTAGGAATAGACTTGAAACCGCAAACCTTTCCTCATGAAAACCTTTTTGTGATTACGGCAGACGCACACGCTTTGCCATTTGCCGATAAAACTTTCTCAGTTATCTTTGCATTTGACGTGATTGAGCACGTTTTAGATGGGGCGTCTTTTACCGCATCAATTATCCGTGTCCTCTCAGAAGGGGGTGTTCTTTGGTTATCTACACCTACAAACAAACCCTATTTTCCATCAGTTCGGCTGACACAGTGGCTGATGAGTCGTTGGGGTCACAAACGTTTTGGATACGAGGCTGAGGAACTGCTTAAGTGGTTTCCGCAGGGCTTCAGCATTCAGGTATTCTTCTGGAGCACTTTCAGTTTTCGGTCATTATACTTCCTGTTATGGCTATTCTCGAAGATGTCTTGCGCTTTAGCGCGACTGGGAGCCAGACTCTGTTTTGAAATAGATAAACACTTAAGAGGGAATGATCACATTTTTCTGAAAGTTGTTCGATAACTTGCGATGTAACTGTGTATTTTCACAAATGTTGTATACACAACTTAAGGCTTTGATATATTATGACGGCAAGTATTTAGACCAAACAGACGCCATCTGCAACTTGACTTTCGGGGCATACTTTCCAAATAAACCTGCTGGTAGGTGTGCCCCAGTGTCTGACGAGGAATTCTTCATCATGTTGTTTACTACGTGATGGATTACACCTTATCGCTGCTTGTTTCCCAAAGATGTCCGACATCACGGCTTTTACGCCTCAACTCAGCAGCCCAGGGGCCCTCACCACGCTGTTGTCGGAGAGCTTATAGGATCTATGTTTCCGAATATTTATTTAGAAACTGCCAGGATGGGTTCCCTGGCCTTCTCCGACCGAACCTTTCTGGCGCGCCAATGGGCTAATTTCTGGATGGTAAAGCAACTTGTCTGGCAAGAACGGGTTTGGCTCTGCGGAGCCAATCAGGATTCTGTCCAGGTGATGGATACCATGCCCGTTTCTATCTGTGGGCTATGTTGCTATCGCCGCTGGCATATCTCTCAGGGTAGCCTGCTTCTGGAGTCCCGAATGGGCTACTGCACCAGCAAGAGCCAGTGTTTCTTCGGCTTCAAGGTGGGTTGCGCATTGTATCCAACTGGATGATCGTCTACGCCGCTCTTCTTCTCGCTAGGGCTCACGATAATCAACTAACCGAGATATTGGATATTGGTGAGAGATGTCAGCCCACGTTGTCTGTCTGGAGGACAAGGCTTTTATGGACCAGAAAACCCAACAGAGGCTGAAGAACTATGAGAGTTGGTATTATTGGGGCCGGCCCGGCAGGTCTGTTTACTGCTTGGCTGCTGCGAAAAAGCAATGTGGCAGTAAGAGTTTTTGAGGCACAGTCCTATGTCGGAGGGATTGCCCGTAGCTTTTGTTGGCACGGGTTTACCTGCGACCTTGGCGCACATCGCCTTTTTACGAACGATGAGGAGATTTTACGATGCTTTTTATCCATAGTACCAATGGGCCGCCATATCCGAAGAAGCCGATTGTACTTAGCGGGCAAATGGCTTCGTGATCCGGTCGATATTATAGAAATTCTTTACCACTTTTTCCCCGCCACAACAGCGCGTATTGTTTTAAGTTATCTTTTCCGGCCACGTAATATCCCTGAAATTACGTTTGACGACTTTGTACGCAAGAGATATGGTTCTTTCCTGAACCGCTTTTTTTTCCGGCCTTATACAGAAAAGTTGTTTGGCCTAAGCGGCGATCAAATCGCTGCAGAATGGGCGCGCCAGAAAGTCCGGATTGCTAGCCCGGTTGATCGGCTGAGGGAAAACAACAGAAGGCGCTTCAGTTATTTCTATTACCCTATTCGAGGCGGTTTTGGCGCCATCGCAGACAAAATCTATCAAGATATTCGTGATTGTGTGGTGTTGAATTCCCGCGTTTGTAAAATACAAACAGATGGAAGGCACATAGATGCACTTGTTTACGAACACGAGGGATGTATAAAAAGCGAGACCTTTGATGTTGTTGTTTCTACAATCTCGTTAGATACTTTGAGCAACTTTTTGGGATATAACTCCTCACTAAGCTACAGAGGGGTATATTTTGTATATTTATTAGTAAACCGACCCCTAGTTTCTGATAATCACTGGCTTTACTTCATAG
>JAOAAG010000116.1 GCA_026418995.1 Anaerolineae bacterium | reverse complement strand
AGATGTGTATAAGAGACAGCTGACCGCAAGGCGATGTCTATAGGGCGAAAATCTGGTAGCACGGGAGTGTCCGGGCCCCGCTATGTGTCCGTTGGTGAAGTGGTGCGGCCGCACGGCGTCCGTGGGGAATTGCGGGTCAGGATCCTCACCGAGTACCCGGAGCGCCTCCATGTGCACACTCACTTCTACCTTGCCCATCCCGATTCCGCCGAACTGGTCCACCGTTACACGGTGGAAAGGATACGTCTTCACCGGGGCGTACTGCTCCTCAAGCTCGAGGGCTGCGACGATCGCAACGCCGCCGAAGCGTTGCGCGGGATGCTTGTGCAGATACCGCTTGAGGATGCCGTCCCTCTGGAAGAGGGGGAGTATTACCTGTTCCAGCTTCTCGGGGTAGAAGTGGAGACAGAGCATGGCGAGCGGTTGGGGAGAGTGGTCGAGGTCCTCGAAACCGGGGCGAACGATGTCTACGTCGTGCGGGGGCCGCGGGGCGAAGTACTGGTGCCTGCCATCAGCGAAGTGGTGCGCCAGCTCGACCTAGCGGCAAAGCGGATGATCATCCATCTCATGCCCGGCCTGTTGGGGGACGAGGAGTGAGTGGCAGCGCGCCTGATGCACGTTACTGGGTGGGCTTCAACATCGTGCGCGGCATCGGCCCGGCACGTTTGCGGGCGCTGCTCGATTATTTCGGGGATCTTGAGCGGGCCTGGTATGCGTCGCCTGAGGAGCTGCGTGACGCCGGGCTGGACAGGCGCTCACTGGAGAACCTGCTCTCCGTCCGCGCGGTGCTTGATCTCGAGCGGGAGATGAAGCGCATCGCTGCGGCGGGTGCCCGCGTGCTCACCTGGGATCACCCCGATTACCCACGCCTCCTGCGCGAAATCCCGGACCCGCCCCCGGTGCTCTACGTCAAAGGCGAACTCAAAAAAGAGGATGAGTGGGCAGTAGCAATGGTCGGCACACGCCGCGCCTCTGTCTACGGGCGGGAGGTCGCGCGTCGGCTGGCCTCGGCCCTGGCCCAGAATGGCATCACCGTGGTCAGCGGCCTGGCGCGGGGCATTGATGTCGAAGCCCATCGGGCCGCTCTCCAGGCTGGCGGGCGCACCATCGCGGTGCTGGGATGTGGAGTGGACCGGGTCTATCCCCCGGAGCACCGCAAGCTGGCCGCTGAAATCACCTCCCATGGCGCGCTGGTGAGCGATTACCCGATCGGCACCCCGCCGGAGGGACCCAACTTCCCACCCCGCAATCGCATCATCAGCGGCCTGAGCCTGGGCGTCATCATCGTCGAGGCCGGGGCACGGAGCGGAGCGCTCATCACCGCCGAGTACGCCGCCGAGCAGGGGAGAGAGGTCTTCGCCGTGCCCGGCTCCATCCTGAGCGACTGCTACGCCGGCACCAATGCCCTCATTCGGGACGGGGCCAGGATTGTGCTCGGCGTGGAAGACGTGCTTGAGGAGCTAAACCTGACTATGGTGGCCGAAAAGGCAGAGGCCCGGCAGGTGCTCCCTTCAAACGAGACAGAGGCGATGCTCCTCTCTCATCTCTCCACCGAGCCGCTCCACGTGGACGAGTTACAGCGCCAGATCGGGCTGCCCATCGCCCAGGTGACCAGCACGCTGGCGCTGATGGAGCTGAAGGGAATGGTGCGGCAGGTCGGGGGGATGAAATACGTCGTGGCCCGCGAGCCGGGGCCGATGTATAAAGCTTAGGTGACGGTCACCTTGGAGGTGACCGTCACCTGGGTAATGCAGCGAAAGGACGGGATATGTACTATGCCTTGATTATGGCCGGGGGTGTGGGGACACGCTTGTGGCCACTCAGCCGCCGCGACCGTCCCAAACAAACGCTCAAGTTGATAGGGGAGCGCACCATGTTCGAGCTGGCGGTGGAGCGTATTGCCCCGCTCTTCCCGCCCGAGCGCATCCTCGTCGTCGCAGGGGCAGGGCATATCGTGGCTCTGAGGGAACAGACCCCATACCTGCCGCCTGAGAGCTTCATCATCGAACCGGAGGGGCGCGGCACGGCCCCCTGTATCGGCCTGGGCGCGGTGCACCTGCGCCGACGCGACCCCCACGCCTGTATGGCCGTGCTCACTGCCGACCATTTCATCGCCGATGTGGAGCGCTTCCGCCGCGTGCTCTCCGCCGCTGCCCAGCTTGCCGAGGAAGGACACCTGGTCACGCTGGGAATCAAGCCCACCCATCCCTCAACCGGTTATGGATACATCAGGCAGGGTGACCTGCTGAAAACAGTGGATGGCTTCTCCGTCTTCCGTGCTCTGCGCTTCACGGAGAAACCAGACCGGGATAGCGCACTCCGCATGCTCGAAAGCGGCGATTACTCGTGGAACAGCGGCATGTTCATCTGGAGGGTGGATCGTATCATGGAGGAGTTCCAGCGCCAGATGCCCGATTTTTACGCCCAGTTGCTGGAAATCGAAAGGGCACTGGGCACGGCGGATTACGAGGCTGTCCTCCAGCGCATCTGGCCTCAGGTGACCCGCCAGACGATTGACTATGGGGTGATGGAAGGGGCCAGCGATGTGGTCGTCATTCCGGTGGAGATCGGCTGGTCGGATGTGGGCAGTTGGGTCAGTCTGATGGAGTTGCTGCCGACCAACAGCGAGGGCAACATCGTCGTGGGTCCGCACCTGGGCCTCGAGACGCGCAACACGCTGGTGTTCGGCGCAAGCGGCAAGCGCCTGATCGCTACCATCGGCCTCGATAGGATTATCATCGTTGACACTGACGACGCGCTGCTGGTCTGCTCAGTGGAACGGGAGCAGGAGGTGCGCGAGTTGGTTAAACGCCTGGAGCAGTGGGAGGAGAACGGGCGTGGCCGCTGGCTATGAGCGGCGCAATCCACACTCTCCCACAGGCTTTGAAGCTGCGGGAAAGTAGGCTGAAGATACAAGGTGAGGTGTATGGAAATATATTGTTTCAAGTGCAAGGCGAAACGCGACGTACAGGATCCCGAGCCTGTATTCCTTAGCAATGGCACGCCGGCAACCCAGGGGAGGTGCCCGGAATGCGGAACGCGCCTGTTCAGAATGGGACGCACCCCGGCCCACGAGGGGCTCGACCCCCAGCACAACATGGCTATTTCCCAGGCTAAAGCCCGGTTGAATGAACTGCCCAAGATGGTCATCGTTGAATCGCCCGCTAAAGCGCGGACGGTAGGGCGCTTTCTGGGCAAGGACTATATCGTGCGCGCGTCGGTGGGACACGTGCGCGACCTCCCGGCCAACCGGATGGGGGTAGACATCGAGAACGACTTCGCGCCTCACTACGTCATCCCCACCAAGCGCAAGGACGTGATCAGAGAGCTGCGCGCCGAGGTACGCAATGCTTCGGAGATTTACCTGGCGACCGACCCGGATCGGGAAGGCGAGGCCATCTCCTGGCATCTGGTCGAGGCGCTGAAATCGGCCATCGGACGGAGACCGGTCCGACGGGTGGAATTCCACGAGATCACAGACGAGGCTGTGAACCATGCGTTTGCCCACCCCCGCGAGATTGATATGCGACGGGTGGAGGCACAGCAGGCCCGCCGCATCCTGGACCGCATTGTGGGCTACACCCTCAGCCCGCTCCTGCGCGATAAAATGGGCCGGCGGGGACTTTCCGCCGGGCGCGTCCAGTCGGTGGCCGTGCGCCTGGTCGTGGAGCGGGAGCGGGAGATCGAGGCTTTTGTGCCGGTCGAGTACTGGACGCTAGAGGCGGAACTGGCCAAGCGAGAGCAGGAAGCGCAGCGGCGCTCGTTCCTCGCCAGGTTGCACCGCATCCGTGGGGAAGAGCCGCAGTTGCCGTCTGAGTCCGTCGTCCAGGCCATCGTGGCTGAGCTGGAGCACGCCACCTACCGGGTGACGGATGTCAAAGAAGGCCAGCGGCGGCGTAGCCCCTCTCCCCCTTTCACCACCAGCACGATGCAGCAGGAAGCCTCACGTCGCCTGGGGTTCACGGCCAAGCGCACGATGGCCCTGGCCCAGCAATTGTACGAGGGCATTGACCTGGGGGACGGGGCCGTCGGCTTAATCACCTATATGCGTACCGATAGCCTGAACGTCGCCGAGCAGGCCCAGCGCGAGGCGAGAGCCTTCATCGCGGCCACCTACGGGACGGAGTTTATGCCCCCGGAGCCGCCGATCTACAAGACGAGGACACGCGGAGCGCAGGAGGCGCACGAGGCCATCCGTCCCACCAGCGTCATGCGTACCCCCGAGTCGGTCAGGCCGTACCTGGATCACAGTCAGTACCGGCTCTACCGGCTCATCTGGGAGCGCTTTGTCGCCAGCCAGATGGCACCGGCGGTCTACGATACCGTCGCGGTGGAGATCACAGCCACACCTCAGGCAGCGGACGGGGAGTACCTCTTCCGCGCCAGCGGTTCCAGCCTGCGCTTCAAGGGCTTCCTCGTGGTGTACGAAGAGGCCAGGGAGGCAGAGGAGCAGGAGGAAACGGAGAGCGCGCGGGAGGAGATTCCCCCTCTGGGCGTGGATGAGCTGCTTGACCTGGTGCGGTTGCTGCCGGCACAGCATTTCACGCAGCCCCCGCCGCGCTACAGCGAGGCGACGCTGGTGCGTGCACTGGAGGAGTACGGGATCGGACGCCCCAGCACATACGCCCCGATTCTCTCGACGATCCAGCAGCGCGGGTACGTGCAGCGCCGCGACGGACGCCTGTACCCGACCGAGGTCGGCATGGTCGTCAACGACCTGCTGGTGGAGTATTTCCCGGAGTACATTGACGTGGGCTTCACAGCCCAGATGGAGGAAGACCTGGACCTGATCGCAGCGGGCGAGCGGAAGTGGGTGCCGGTACTGCGCGATTTCTATACCACCTTTTCTGGCACGCTGGAGAAGGCCAGGGAGAAAATGCCGGAAGTCGCTATGGGTAACCAGCCCACCGGCGAGCACTGCCCTCTGTGTGGTCACCCGCTCATTTACAAGTATGGCCGCTTCGGCAAGTTCATCGGCTGTAGCAACTTCCCGACCTGTCGCTACAATCAGCCCATCCTGGTCAAACTGGGCGTGCGTTGCCCCGAGTGCGGTGGCGAGCTGGTCGAGAAGCGGACCAGGCGCGGGCGCACGTTCTATAGCTGTTCCAACTACAGCAACGAGGACCCCAACTCCTGCAAGTTCGCGCTGTGGAAGCGCCCCCTACCGCAGCCGTGCCCGGAGTGCGGCGGGCTGCTGGTCGAGGTACGCAAGGGATGGGCCCAGTGCAGCGCATGCGAAGAGGAATTCGAGAGCGAAAGCCTCCCCCAGGCGCAGCTTGAATATGATGCATAAGCTGCTGGAGCGGTTTCTGGCCTATCTGGAGAGGGAGCGAGATGCCTCCCCGTACACGATCAAAAACTACGGGAATGACATCGGCCAGTTTCTGGACTACTGCCGGGAGAAGGGGGTAGACGCTCCCTGGCAGATCGAGCGCTCCCTGCTGCGCGACTACCTGACAGAGCTGGACGAGACCGGCTACGCCCGCTCCAGCATTGCCCGGCGCCTGGCCGAGCTGCGCTCTTTCGGCGACTTCCTGGTGCGGGAGGAGATACTCGAGCGCAACCCCTTCCACCTGGTGGATGCTCCGCGCGTGCCCCAGCGCTTGCCCCAGTACCTGACGCCCGCCGAGGTTGAGGCGCTGCTGGCTGTCCCCGATCTCTCCACGCCGTTAGGGCTGCGCGACCGCGCCATTATCGAGGTCCTCTACGGGGCCGGGCTGCGCGTCAGCGAGCTGGTGCATATGGATGTGGAGGACGTGGACCTGGCACAGGCTCAGATACGGGTGGTGGGGAAGGGAAATAAGGAGCGCATCGGGCTGCTGGGGCGGCCAGCGGTGCAGGCGGTGCGGGCCTACCTGGAGCGGGGGCGTCCGGCACTCGCAGGACGCCAGCCCAATGCTGCGCTATGGCTGAATCACCGGGGCGGCCGTCTGACGGTGCGGGGCGTAGCGCTGATGCTGGACCATGCAGGCCGTCAGGCAGGCCTGAGCACCCATGTTTCTCCCCACGTGCTGCGCCACACCTTCGCCACCCATATGCTGGACGGTGGCGCTGACCTGCGCGTCGTCCAGGAGCTGCTGGGACACTCCAGTCTGCTCACCACCCAGACTTATACTCACGTCAGCCAGGCCCATGCCAGGGAGGTCTACCTGCGCTCACACCCACGCAGTGGGCTTTGAACATTCAGCCGCTGACCGGTTTCAGTCCCGCCGCAGGATTCCAGGGCCGCCGGCTGCCGGTTCCATGCCAATGCAA
Organism: Anaerolineae bacterium; assembly: GCA_026418995.1. GTDB lineage: Bacteria > Chloroflexota > Anaerolineae > B4-G1 > B4-G1 > JAOAAG01. Next base: position 616 of record JAOAAG010000116.1, on the reverse strand, counting down.
ATGTCATCCGACAGGATGTCCACATCTGTGGCATATCGGCCCAGCGGATGGAGCGCGTGTCCAGCGTCAGGCATACTCCGGGCACGATCATCACAGCAGCCAGGTCACCCCCTACGCATGTGCCTGGCTGGAGTTTTTCATAGTCGCAAGACGCCGGTCAGGGTAAGAAGACCTCTCCCTACAATGCATCTCTGTCCGCTTGGGCTCTACCTGCTGACTAGATTGCGTATAAGCGCCAGCACCCCCAGCCCGATCAGCAACACTGGCCAGTAAGGGCCGAGCAGATCCAGCAGATCCAGCCCACCGACCGCCGCTCCAAAGACCATGAACATGGCCAGACTGATGAGCACCAGTGTACCGCCGCTGCTTAGCGTTTGACGCACCTCGCCTTTGAGCAGGCCGGACAGGATCATCCCTACACCGACAAAACCGGGGATGAGCGCCCAGGCATAAGCCCAGCTTTCCCAATTGCCGGTGGTGTCCTGCCAGTACAGCAGCCCCCCGATGCCCCCAACAATACAGGCCGGGATAGCCAGGCCCGGAGTGTTGGTCACCAGGCCGATGATGAAGAGCAGCAGGCCGATACCGATCACAATCCCTGTCTCTTATACACATC
>JAOAAG010000048.1 GCA_026418995.1 Anaerolineae bacterium | reverse complement strand
AGCGCGTCCAGTTCACCCTCCGCTTTCATCGCCAGGAGAGTCAGATTGACCAGGTCGCGGAACGCGGAATCTCCCGGAGGAAGGCCCAGTGCCAGCGGCTTGTGGTTGATACGCCACGGGAAGACACCAACGCCAGGTGTGGCGTAGGCCGGGCCCAGCAGGTCAGCTCGGTCGCCTATCACGGCGGTGGCGTATTCTCCTTCGAGTAGGGGGAGTGCGGAGGAGGCTGAGGGCTGGGGGATGATCGTCAGTGGGATGCCCATCTCCTGGGCTGCCTGTTGGACTGCTTCCATGCTGTTCTCGACTACGGCTACGGTCTGTCCCTGCAGGCTTTGCAGGCCGGTAATGGGGGTCCCGGCCCATGCCATGATGCTGTCGCCTGCCCAGTAGGTGGTCAGGCTGAAGTCAATTTGGAGCTCGGCAGCGCGGGTATGGGGTAGGCCTCCTATCAGTACATCGGCCTGGCCTGTCCGTACCATTTCTTTGCCACTGTCGAGCGTGGTCGTGATGAACTCTATGGCTGAGCTATCGCCCAGCCAGCGGCGGGCCATCCTCTGGACCAGATTCACCTCGTAGCCGGCCGGAGTTCCGTTTGTATCAATGTAGGCGAAGGGGGAACGGTCCGGGGGCATCGCGATGATCAGCTTGCCCCGTGTCTTGATGGCGGAGATCGTGTCGGGCACGTGGGTGAGTATGGGCGTTGTGGCTAGCGAAGGGACTTCCGTCCCCTCCCAGCGCTCGACGGGCAGGGGATAATCCGGCGCAAACCAGCGTGCGTACAGTGTGGCGTATGTGCCGTCGGCAACCAGCTCTTGCAAGGTCAGGTTGACCAGGTCGGCGAAAAAGGGATCGTTTTCGGGGAAGGCGAGTGCGACAGGCGCGGCTGTGTATTGCCCGATGATGAGCGACTCAGGGAACAGACGCATTCCCCAGAAGAGCCTGCTGCGCAACTCGGCGACGGCGTCAACGTCACCCTGTTTCAGGGCCATCACGGCGGTATCGAAACGATCGTAGGTTTGGAAGGTGACGGTGAAGGGCAGCATGGCTTCCAGAGCGTCTCTGGCGCTTTCCCATATTACGACACCTACTTTGCGGCCCTGCAGGCCAGTGATGTCCCGAATGAGTGGCGCGTCGGCTGCGCGTACCAGCAGAGCATGTCCGTCCATGAAGTAGGGGAGGCTGAAATCAGCGCCATCTTCGCGGTCCTGGGTATGGATGATGGCCGTGATGACAATGTCAACATCACCGTTCTGGAGGTGTTGAACGGCCGTGTCGGTACGTACCTGGCGGAATTGCACGGCGTCGGGGTTCCCCAACCAGCGGCGCGCCAGCTCCCGGCCGAGGTCTACGCCAAACCCGGCCACTTCTCCTTCCTCCGTAATGTAGCCGAACGGCTCCAGGTCGTAGCGCACGCCGACGCGCAGGAGGCCACGGGAAAGGATACGTGCGCCGGTCGTTGCCCCGTCTGGCAATGGCGTTGCTGTGGGAGACGGCGTGGGTGATGGGGTGGGGTAGGGGGGTGGCGTCTTGTTTTCTTCTTGAGTGCAGCCGTTCAGTATTGTGATGGCGAGCAGCAGAGTGAGGAATGGCAGGGACCAGAAGCGCAGAGGGTTGTCTGAGCTCATGTTCTCTCCGTTGGGTCGGTGTACAGGTGATGTTTGCGGATGTATTCCTCGACCAGTGGCGGTGTCAGGTAACGTATTGGCAGTCCTGCGCGGATACGTCTGCGCAGGTCGGAGGAGGAGATGTCGAGGTGGGGAACATCCAGCCAGGTCAGGTAATCGCTAATGCCCGGGATGGTCTGTTCCAGCGCATCTATGTCCACAGTGTAGCCTGGACGTGGCATCACTGCCAGTCGGGCCAGCCGAATGATACCCGTCGGGTTATGCCAGAGAGGAAGCTGGTGCAGGCTATCCTCGCCTAGCAGGAAAAACAATTGTGCCTCTGGCCATTCTTGCCTCAGCCTGGCAAGTGTATCCACTGTGTAATGTGGACCCCGGCGGTCGAGGTCCACACGGGAGAGCTCGAAAGCGGGGTGATCGGCTATAGCGGCATGGACCATTCCCAGGCGGTGGCCTGGGGAGGTGATGGGGCCTTCTGGTTTGTGAGGAGGTTGGCCGGCCGGGACGAACAGCACCCGTTCCAGGCCCAATTGCACACGGGCGTTCTCTGCCAGTACCAGGTGTCCGTAGTGAGGTGGGTCGAAGGTCCCGCCCAGCACGCCTATGGCTTGGGTAGAGCCGCTTATTCCTCCCATATCAGCTCTCGGTCGCCGATATAGATAGTATCGCCAGGTTGCACTCCAGCCTGTCGCAGCGCCTCTGTCACTCCCATACGTTCCAGTGTGTTCAGGAAGCGGCGCACAGCTTCCTCCAGGTTCCATACCGTCATAGTGGCCAGGCGTTCCACTCGTGTGCCGCGCACTCGCCAGCCCTCACCTTCCCGCTGGATGGTAAAGGCTTTTTCGTCCTCGCCTAGCCGGAAGATGGGTATCTGGCGAGCAACGGTATGTTCTTCTTTTGGAGCCTCGGCCAGCATATGGGCGACGCGGTGTAATAGCTCCTGTGTGCCTTCACGGGTCAGGGCGGAGATTGCCAAAGCCTGATGGCCATGGGCGTCGAGCCTGGCTTTGAGCGTGGGCCAGCGCTCTCTGACCTGGGGCAGGTCCATCTTATTCAGGACGACGAGTTGGGGCTTGTCCATCAGCCCCTGACCGAACGCCTTCAGCTCATGGTTGACGGTGGCCAGGTCCTCCAGCGGGTCGGGGGAGAGCCCGTCGAGCAGGTGGATCAGCACACGGGTGCGCTCGATGTGTCGCAGGAACTCATGTCCTAGCCCTTTTCCTTCGGCTGCCCCTTCTATCAGACCGGGGATATCCGCCAGCACGAACTCGGTTTCCGGATTGAGCACAACAACGCCCAGGTTGGGTTCGGTGGTGGTGAAGGGATAGGGCGCGATCTTGGGACGCGCGGCAGTGACCGCTGCTAACAGGGTTGATTTGCCAGCGTTGGGCAGCCCGATGATGCCGACATCGGCCAGCAATTTCAGTTCCAGGCGCAGGTTGCGTTCCTCTCCCCGCTCACCGTGTTCGGCGATGCGCGGGGCCTGATTGCTGGGAGTGGCAAAGCGGGCATTGCCTCTGCCACCTCGTCCCCCCCGCGCGACAATTAGCTCCTGGCCGGGCAAGGTCAGGTCACCCAACAGTGCGCCGGTATCGGCATCGTAGACCATCGTGCCCGGCGGGACAGGAATGCGCAAATCGGCGCCTGAGGCGCCATGGCGGTTCTGTCCGCTGCCATGCTCACCCCGTGCTGCCCGAAAGTGGTGCTGTTTGCTGAAGCGGTAGAGCGTATTGAGCTTAGGGTCCACATAAAGCACCACATCTCCCCCCTTACCGCCGTCGCCTCCAGCCGGCCCACCGTAGGGGACGTATTTCTCGCGGCGGAAGGCGACGCAGCCGTCGCCTCCGTCGCCTGCTTTGACGTAGATCAGTGCCTCGTCGTAAAACATGGTGTGGAAAGCATACCGCAAATGGGGAATATGTCAAGAGAGTGGTGTCCCTGCCCCGTCTGCGCGCTTGCAAAAAAGGGAAAACGTTGTAAAATGGCGCTAGCCCGTTTGCATAGACGCCGGCGTAGCTCAATCGGCAGAGCAACTGACTTGTAATCAGGCGGTTATGGGTTCGAGTCCCATCGCCGGCTTACCGACCCGTTGTGTATCCCATGAGCGGCCCAAGGATTCCTCGCCGCTCTCTCAGGACGTACAGCGCACATAGACAGCGGTGCAGAAGTTTTTGCTCCCCGCGTGACGTCTGACCTCATGGTTCATCCACCCCCAGGTTGGAACACAGTCGCCAATCGGAGGTCTGCCGCAATCTCTCACCCATCTGTGCGGCATCGTTTTGAGCCCGTGGGAGGGCCAGGTGAATCATTGCGCTTACCAGCCTTTTAGGGTATAATGGCGCGGCATTGACACTACTGTGGAGGAACGGATGCCGAAACGAACGTATCAACCCAAAAAACGCAAAAGAATGCGCACCCACGGCTTCCGTGCTCTGATGGCCACGGCCGGCGGCCGGCGTGTGCTCAAGGCCAGGCGGCTGAAGGGCCGCAGGCGGTTAACCGTGCAGCGGGACTGGGCGAAGAAGCTGAACTGGAAAGAAAGCGCTCAGCGCCCCCGCCGTCGTGCCTGATAGAAGCCGAGGGAATGGAACGGCGCCTCAGGCTGCGGAAGGTAAATGATGTCCGTAGAGTGTATCATGAGGGACGGGCATGGGCGCATACCCTGCTCGTGTTGATCGCCAGGCCCAACGGCCTGACCCTTACCCGTGTGGGGGTGACGGCAAGCCGCAAGCTGGGGAGCGCGGTCGTGCGCAACCGTGCCAAACGCCTGTTGCGCGAGGCGGCGCGTCGCCTGTACCCGCACATGGCGGCTGGCTGGGATGTGATGCTTGTGGCACGCCCTCCGATCACCACGGTGAAGGAGCAACAGGTGGAAGAGGCCCTGATGTCGCTGCTGAGGCAAAGCGGGCTGAGCGCGGAGCAGAGCACGGCCCCCGCGGGCTGAGTGTTGTGCCACTAGCCCTCATTCGCCTTTACCAGGAGACACTCTCACGTCTTCTACCGCCCACGTGCCGTTTCTACCCCTCCTGTTCCCAATATGGCTACGAGGCCATTTACCGTTATGGTATCTGGCGTGGGGGCTGGCTGACGATCAAGCGGCTGGCCCGCTGCCATCCTTTGAATCCGGGAGGCTATGACCCGGTACCTGATTTGCCTGTCAAGGAGAAAAATCATTGAAGCTCTCTGGGACTGGATTTCATTTCGTCACCCTGGTGACGCTGGCTGTTCTTGCGCTTGTCGCGAGCGGGTGCGGCGGCGTGCATGCCACAAGCTGGACCGGTCTGACGGTGAACGGGGACCGGCTATATCTGGCCGACCTGACACAGGTGAAAGTGTTGAACAGCGCCGATGCCAGCGTCATCTGGTCATTTCCTGCCGACCCCAGGAAGGACCCGCGCGGCGTCTTCTACGTCACTCCGGTGGTGGTCGGTGAGCATGTCATTGCCGCTTCGGAGATGCCTCCCACCGGGATGTTCAGCCGGTACAAATATGTCATATGGGCGCTGGATCGTGAGGACGGCACTCTCCTGTGGCGCTTTGACGGCGCCGCAGGCCCCTACGTAGAGAGTGGAGCGCCGGGCGGCGCACTCTATGTCGCAGGCAATAGTGATGGCAAGATATATGCGCTGGACTTAGAGAGCGGTACGCTGCGCTGGAGTTTCTCCACCGGCCACCGTGTCTGGGCCTCTCCGTTGATTATCTCGGACACGGTCTACATCGGTTCGATGGACCGTCATCTCTATGCCCTGAACCTGAGTGATGGGAAGGAGCGCTGGCGCTTCCGTGCTGGTGGGGCATTTGCTGCCGCGCCGGCATTGTGGAACGACACGCTCTACATCCTGTCTCTTATACACATCTCCGAGCCCA
>JAOAAG010000291.1 GCA_026418995.1 Anaerolineae bacterium | reverse complement strand
CCCGATGGACATTCCGTTGCCTTTATCAGCAACCGAAGAGGAAACTGGGCCGTTTACGTAGCGGACGTAGATAAAGGCGGAATCCGAGAAGTTTATTATGATCCCGACGGTCAAGCAGTACATCCTGCCTGGTCGCCCGACGGCACCCGGATTGCTTTTACGGCAGGGGCAGAGTTATGGAAGACGCGCCTGTTCATTCTCGATCTCTCAAGCGGGTTACCTCACCCATTGAGCGAGATGTTGGTGATCGATCCTTTTGCCTGGGTTTCAATGCCTGCCGGTTCTCTGGTGAAAGGAGACGAGCCATGAAAAAGCAGATTCTCAACCTGATACTGGCAGTAGCCGCCGGCCTGTTGGGGATAGGAGGATTTCTGGCATCAGGCAATCTTCTGACCACGACGGCCTTCCAGTCCCCTGTATTCCCCGCTTCGCCCTACAAGGTATACCTTCCGCTCTCGGCAGGCAACTACCAGGCACCGCCATCCCCCTTTTTGCGCGCGCCGTATTATGGCACACAGTGGATGAGCGCCGTCTTTGATCACAACCTGCCAGATTATAGCCGTAACAACAGTGTCACTCCTTACAACGGTATTACCAGCACAGTGTTGAGCTACGATGGTCACAGCGGTTATGATTACGCATTCAGCTATGGGCCGGTACTGGCAGCCGCCAATGGGTGGGTAAGTGAAGCGCGGTGGAACTACCCGGCTAATCACCGTCTGGGCTTGGGATTGTTTGTGCGCCTGGAGCACGAGGAAGGATATGCTACTCTCTATGGTCACCTCAGCGCCACAACGGTAGATGTGGATACAGTGATCACGGATGCCGAGGCCGGTCATATCATCGGCATCAGTGGAAATACGGGCAAGGTCGAGGGAAGCGGGGGCTGTGACCCGAATACGAGTCCAACGTGCGGCGCTCATTTGCACTTTGACCTGAGACGCAATGACCGCGTTGTGGATCCCTTTGGATGGACAGGGAACTATACCGATCCCTGGATCACCGCCACCAGTCATCTTGTCTGGTTGGAGCACCCGGCCATTTCCAACACCGGCATCTATCCCTCCGGCACCCCGCGTCCCACACCCACCCCGCCCTCTGGCACAGCTGTCTCTTATACACATCT